>JASJCB010000202.1 GCA_030066195.1 Acidobacteriota bacterium | reverse complement strand
CAGCATGAGAGAAACGCTTACCCGGCCAAGATTGTTCTCGAAGGGATAGGACGGTGCATCGGAGGTAGATTTTGTTTTAAGGTCCACCGCTTTTTGTCCATCCAGGGTCCAATAGGAGAAAGAATCCAATTGCAAGTCAGCAGCCGCGTCTTTCAACCGGTTAAAGGTCACCGGATAAGGACGGATCAACCAGGGACCTTGTGCCGGTTGACCCAATCGAAGATAGAAATGGGTGACATTACCCTCGGATCGGGTAACCCAACAACTTATTTCTTTTACAGCAGGGTTGGGCCCCATGTTTTTGGAGCCCGGGTATGCGTGCACATAGTCTCCATTGGGTGTCCGGATTTCAAAACCGGGCACCACATTTCCGATGACGGTCGCCTCGGCAAAAATGAAGGCCTTGATCACCGGTGCACTGGGGGGATCTTTGATCAGCGAAAAGATAACGGACAGAATAACCGAGGCGCCCAGAGCGCAAGACAACACATCGAGAAAGGCCACGCCAAAGGTTGTTGGACGTCTAGACATCACTTACCTCCTATATCCCAACCGCTGTCCAGGTTGAAGGTGCCGATCAAACTGGTGTAGACAGGCGAAACCAACTTGCGCTTGCCGGGGTGTAATTCTTCGACGGTAATAAAAAACCGCTCGTTTCCCTGGAACTGGAATTTCTTGCCCGGGGCCTTACCGGGATCTTGAACAAAAACAAGCAAGCTGTTGCCGTCTCTTGCCTCCGATACCCTTATTTCCGGATCGACCCTGACAAGAGACGCGTTTGCCTGATGAACGGTGACGCGCCATAACTGGGCTACCTTTTCCGGATCATTCTCACCGCCGGTCGATCGAGACGTGATGAGTGCATCCGATATTTCCGGCGGCGGTCGGTCACGCCCGGGGCGCTGGATGCCCTGATGCTGGAAGGTGACGAAGATGAGAAAGAGCAGAATCATGCCGCCGAGTGCGCATGACAACATATCCAAGAACGAGAGACCGACGCCTTCATGCCTAGCCATTAGTCGATGCCTCCGGCTTGAATATCCTTTCTTCCAATTGTTCCGGAAGATGGTTAAGGAAACTGGATTCTGAAGAGCGAATCCAATACATCAAAGCCATGGCGGGAAGACCGCAGATCAATGCAACCAGCGTCGTGTCAAAGGCAACTCCCAATAAAGAGGTCACCCCGCTGATCGCCCCCGCTTGCGCGGCTGCATCCATGGCGCTTACGACTTTGTCCGCATCGCCGAGGGCCGCGCCGATGCCCAGTACGGTGCCCACGAACCCAAGCGACGGCATGCCCCAAATGATATAGTCAATAACCGCGTATTCGGTTTTGTCCAACCGCTCTTCGATCCGGTTGATATGGTCCTTGATTTTTTTTAATGCCGAATCCGGGTTTAAATTAGCCTCTAGGGCGGGGTCGGATCTGAGACGGCGCACCAATTTCAAGGCCAACAATCCCCAGCCCTGACCGATAACCGGTTCGGTTGCCAGGCGATGCATCCAAAACGAGGGCCAGCTTTTTTCGCTCTGCAGCAAGGCATAACGAAAGCGCAGAAGGAACAGTCCTGTAAAGAACAAGGTGAGGGTCAGCAATTGAATGATGCCGAATACCAACTGAAGCGCCCGGTAGAACGGCGCCATCGCTTCCCCCATCCGCTCCAGGTGAGCAAGAAGTACCTTCTCATAGACCGGACCGATATCCTCGTCATTAAGCTTCATGTTTAACGCTTTTTGTAGATTGTCCAAACCCCATGGCCCGTTGCTGTCATTTTGAGGACCAAATGATTTACCCATGCCTCTCAAGACAGCTTTTGCATCCGGCGGGCGCATTCTCCAACCGGCAACGGCAATCAGGTATTCGTTCTCCAGGTACTCTTTTAAGTGTTTGTCGAAGCCCTCTGTTTTGCCGGAAAGTTGCCTCAATCCCTCGATGTAGCCACTCGGGCCGTTCCTTTTGGAGGCCAACAGAACGAATAGCTTATCGAGATCTTTATTCTCGCCTTCTTCCAGTAACTTGAGGTCGGTATCGTCTTTACAAAAAGCCTGGCGGTAGAGACGGAAGAGATCGAGTTGATCGTTGCTTTGCTCTTTTTGCCGCGTCGTGAATTGTTTCACAACTTCAGGCCAGTCCTCGGGGCTATCCGAGGCGTCGAAGTGTAGTTCATCTTCGATGACCTGGAGCGCGACGTTGTTGTCCGCGGAATGGTAGAAACTTTTTGCCCAAAAGCCGATCCCAAACCTTACCAGATACAGAAAAGCCAGAGAAGCAACGAACCCGCAGATCAGGGCCAATCTGGGCAAGCCCTTGGGTAATTTCAAGGTGCGTTCATTATCCTCGGTATAGCGATAGCTCGGCATCATCCGGCCCGCGATCCACCATACCAACAGGACCATGATGAAAAAAAGAGCAACGATCAGTATCAATAAAGGGGTCAAAGTCATGTCAGGGTACCTCCGTCAGTTCTTTCAAAGGGCCTGCCGGATCGGCATTCCACTTGTGGTCCTTGTCATTCCAATTTCCAAATAGCAGCATGTCGCCGTAAAGTCTCGGACCGGGGATTTCATTGCCGGGGATCAGGCTTTGATTGTTCGACCAGTGTTCTTTCAATTTGGACCAGGGTACGGTTAGAAACTCGGGTTTTCCCCCGAGCATCATGGTTTCATCGCCGAACCCCAGCCAGGTCTGGCCGTCGATGTTGTAAATCATGGCAACCCGGAAGGGTGCATCTTGTCTATCCGGGATATGCCGGAACGCAAAATGGGTCTCGGCGGAATTGACCGGCAGCCTGTCCAGCAGATGGTTCATCAGGTCGAGGCGATCACCGCGAATGTCGCGAAAAAGACTGTCCAGTTCCATTTGCCGGCGATTATCGCGCCATTGCCAGGTGCCCCTTGTTGAACGGCCGTCACCGTGCAAGTACCAGAGAACGCCCTCATCCACGGTGGGCTGCCGGAAGAAGAGAAACCCTTTGTTCCTGCCGCAATATAGTAATGCCGGTCCGGGAGGATGAACGGTGACGGCTTCGACCGGCAGGTCCTTCAGGGCTTTGAGATACGGCATTTCATGGAGCGGCGGCAAGTTCGCTGCTGTCTGGTTGCCGGGAACCGCGAACGATATCAGCAGGATTTCACCATTGGTCTGAGGAATCAGAGCGTATTGATCGGTGCCCAGGAAAATAAAAACCGCATGAGGCTCCCGAGGCACAACCAGGGGATTGCCGCCCCCGTGTTGGTAGTAACCGATATGCCAGGCGATTTCATTTCTTGCCCGCGCCGAGAAATGATCCATACCCGCCAGATGGTCCGTGATGTCCCTGACTCCAGGATCACCGGGGTTCAAAGTTGCCCCGGATTTAACGGCAAGAATCCTTCCACCGTATCGGAGGACGGCCAGGTTCATGCCGCCGGAATCCTTGTGATTCAAAACCAGGAGTTGAACATTGGGTGGCGCTGATGTGTAACCTGGAAAAGGTATCTGCCAGCCAACATAAGACCATTGTCCGCCGCTATCCCGGAACAAATGGATTTTGCCAGGGTTCCTGGTTATGGTGAGGGCGTAAATGCCCTGGTTCTGTGTATAACCAGCGGTATCTGCCACGGACTGAGGACTGAAGCCTATTCGGTTGAAATACCTGGCTGCCCCTTTCATATATTTCGCAACGGGTCGTTTTCTCGGTTCGGAGATGAACGGTTTCAAAATCCAGTGTTTGTACTCTACATAATCCCAGTCCCAGCCTCGGACCCAAGGGGGCTTTCCATCGGTTTGCTGAATGGGGACCGGGGGTTTCTTTTTTACCGGTGTCTTTTGTTTTGCAATTTTTGGGGCCGGCCCCTTCTTGCCTTTAGCAGCTATTCCCGTACTTCCGACGACAATGCTCCAAGAAGACGGCGCGTTCATTTCAATACCCTGTTTCAGAAGTTCTCTTATGATTTGATCCAGTGAAACGTGTTTGAGGGTTGGCAATTCCAAGGCAACGGATGCCTTGATGCCGGCAATTTCTGCACCGGCTTTAAGCTGGACCCGAAAAGTGTTGGCGTTGATCTCTGAATAGATATTGAAACCTTTGAACCCCTTGGTTGCCCGAAAGGCCGCACTGGGAAAGGTGTAATCATCTTGGAAATCCACCCGCAGGCGATCCTTTTCCAGGTCCAAGGGAAAGCCGATTTCGCCCCAAACGTACCCGGCGCCGGTTCGAGTGAACTCGGCTTGGGCCTTGGCAAGATCTACACTCAATACCTCACCTTCCAGGCGAGCAAAGAGGACCGGCGTTTTGTCATCCGCCTTCTTCGCGTTCTTGATAACGACTTTGCCTTTGAGCTCCAAGAGATCCAAAAGGAAATCGGTATCCAAATCCACCGTAACCGATTGCTCCGGGATGGATACCACGATATAGACATTGGCCATGCGCCGGCGTAATAGATACAGGTCTCCCTTGAAACGAAGTTCCGGATCTCCCAGGGTATAACTGCCCGATAGGGTCAACATGATTCGTTTACTGGATTCTTCTCCCTCCGGCACCGTGAGAGAACATCTCAGATTCAACAGACGCTTGTGAACATCGAAATCAGCCTTTAAGTTTCCCAGAGAGAAATGTTCATTGTCCCACCAACCGTTCATTTCCAGGGTGACGGGTCTGTTGAAATGAAGACCCTCCCTGTCGAGATAGAAGTCCGCTTGTAGGTTGGCTCTGGTCCCCGGCAAGTCAGCACCGATATTGGCATAGACATTCAGGCGCAAGCCGTTTTCCAGCGAATACCCCCGGTTGGCCACCGTCACCAGGTGAACGTCAAGTGTTTTGAGAATGGGGTGGTTGGGAACGGGAATGTCCCGGGCATGGACCTCCAGTTTGAAGGATCGGGAGGGACAGGTCTGAATAGTCACTTCTACCTGGAATTCATCGAGAGTGACGATGCCTTTCAGGGTCAGGGCAAGCGGATGACTGCAATGATCATGATTGCCGAATGCCGTTAGTTTGAAAGGACCGATTTCGGGCAACACACCACCTTCTCTCAGGGTTATTTCCAGGTGCCGCTTCAGTGCGCCGATCAGGCGGTTCATGATCGATTCATTACCCACTTTGCTGAGGTCCAAACCCAAACTGACCTCCAAGGGAAAGGACAGGCCGGGTAACGCCCAACGAATATCCGCATGGAGAGTTTTACCGGTGTGGGTCAGACTATTGACGGTCAGGTCCGGCAGTAATTGACGGATTCGGGCGCGGGCAATGGTTTGTAAGGAGGGTGTTGTGCTAAGGTTCTGCCAATCGACCGTTACCTTGGGCATGCCTTGTTCATCCAGGGCCAGATTCAGACCTTGATCCACGCGAAACGGGCGTCCGAAGAAATTGTTTTCGCCGGCATGTGCGAGCAACCTGAGCCGATCGTTCCGGAAACGGTACTCGAGAACCAGGTTCTGCTCGAACAGGGGCGTGACCGCGGGCAGGCGCTCCCGTTGTTCGGGCGTCAGTTCGGCGTAGGTTTTACCTGCTTTCAACTCGGCCAGCGCCTGAAGCGTGAGACGAGACGCGGGTAGCGTTTGCAATGTAGCGGCCAGGGCTTCTGCTTTGCGCGTTATCTGGGGCCGAATGTTTTCCCAGAAGGCGGCCTCGTTACGATTGAAGGCGCGGAGGGGCGCCGTTAGTTCCTGAAGCCGGGGTGCTTCGATGATTCCGTCTGGAGAGACGCCGACCCAACCGCCGTCACTATTAAGCGGCCCATTCCAATCCCACAACCCAATTCCCCGCTCATTGATCCGTGCGTTCAGCGTTGGGGTATGCATGCGCATCAGCACCTTCGATGCCTCATCAGCGGTTAGCACCGGATGTGCCCGGCAGGCTTCTTCCCAGACCAGGCTCATCCGATGATTCAGACGCTCGGATTCTTGACGATAGGTTTGACGGGTATCCCAGACGGTTTCGGCCAGACGGACAGCGTCTGCTAAAGAATCGCGGTGCTCTCGGTTCAATGGTTTGGTCACCACCAGTTTCTCCAGTTGCCCCGGCGTCAGATTCGGCAACAAATCTCCCAAGGCAGCGGGAGAAACCGTCAAACCGGTTTCCAAATCACCCCGTGAATTCAGTCGGGTCCCGCGGAATTGCAATGTTACCGCTTGGAACAATTTGGGACTGATGGTTTCGGTCAGGGCTGTCCGAGCCGCGGTTGCCTGTTTGGCAAGGTCTATTACGGTTTCTTGCCATTGACCCCAACCGCTCCACTTAGTGACGACCTTGCGGCTGTAAAATACCGAAGTATCATCTCGATTCTCACCTAAATGGTCAAAGGCCCCATTCCGGTCGAAAGCAGCAGTAACCAGACGAGCAGCAAGTACTTCCGAAGCATGGTAGGGGACCTGGTCGAGAACAGGCTTAAGCACTTTCTTCAGTTTGCCGGGAGGAAATCGGCCCGATGCGGCCATTATTTCCATAAATTCCTGCCGGTTCATCAGCTTGCCGGTATAGCCCTTCAGGGAAACGGAGATGATATCGGCGTGGGTCGACTTTTCGGCCATAGTCAACCATTGCTCTTTAGACAGGGAGATGTTTTCCAAATTACATATTTCTTTGTCGTTCAATTCACCGGCGATTATTTCCCGGAATCGCGCCATGGATTCCGGCTTCGCATCTTTTTCCTGATAGAGGGTGAATTGATCGATCAAACCATCGGCGAAACCCTGCGCCAGGGCCGATTGCAGTTTTTTGGCACGGCGTTGGACCTGGGCAAGCCGGGAAGAGGCCCGACTGAAACGGGCCGGTCGAGCTGCCCCTACAACTGCCGTTAGGGTTGCGATACGCATTGATTCGGGGTCGAAGCGGGTCAAACCCTCGTTGAATCGACCGCTGTGAAACACCAGGGTACTGACAACCCGCACGGGTAACTTCAGCAGTTCGGCGTTGTGTTGAAAAGCCACCGTAAAGGTAGGCCCCGGTTCCACCCAAACAGCATCGATGTGGCGGTTTTTCAAGCCGGGCAGCGGTTCGCGCGGCTGCAGGGCTTCGGTGTCGCCCTCGGCCAGACGGCTGTCGATGCGTTCAACAATGCGGCGGGCAAGATCGCGCGTTTCATTTTCAAGAACCTTTCGCAGGCTGCCGAGAGCCGGGTTCAAACTCAATTCTACCGGAACCGACACCTTGGTGCTCAAACCGGGTACGGCGAAGCGCAACCGCAACACCGGGTAGGGTCCGGAGAAGGTCGCCTCAGCGCCGATGACTTCCAAAAATGGGGGGAGCCCCTGTTGCCGGAGGCCGGCGTTCAGAGCCTCCAGCGCCACAAGGGATTGACCAATGACGGGTTGCAGCGGTTCCAAGCCCGAGGGGCTTTTGTCCGACAGCCGGGTCCGGATTCCGTTGAAGCGGATGCCCGTATCGAATTCCAACACCTGGGAACGCGACAAGGTCTTGCCCCCGGACATCACCTCCTCGGTAGCCAGGATCTCCCGGCGTATCAAAGTGTAAGAACAGCGACGCGAGGCAAACAACCCGTCTTTACCCTTGGACAGATGGCAAAGATCGATGGGAACAAGCCCCGCTCTGCCGAATCGATTGATTTCGCGGGAGGGCTCCAAACGGGCATACAAACCGATGCCGTTTTCCCCGGTTATCGAGGCAAGCGGCACCTCCCGGGTTGTTTCCGTGAGACGATAGAGGTTACTTGCCTCGGCAGCCGGTTGACCCAACAGGGCGAACCGATCCGCGAATGTCTTGGCTCCAGACGGTATTTCGCCGGAAACAGCCGTGTAAAGCTGCTCCAGTTGCCGGGCGATTTCATCTAATTCGGGCTTCAGCTTTTCGGCTATTTGGGGTGCGCTCAGAATGCGGTTGGTGATATCGATAACGGCTTGACGTCGCTCGTTGGGTTTGGTGGTCGCTATATCCTCAGGGGTCAGTTCCGCGAGCATTGGTTCAAGCCGTTTTATTTCCTCCTGGTTTTCATCGATGATGTCTCGGTAGTTTTTGGTCAACTCCCCATGCGGCTTTTCGATTCCCAACCATTTCACGGCATCCTTTTGGAGGTCCGTGAGAGCCGAGATTTGGGCCACCATCAGTTCGGCCTCAAGAAATTGTCGCTTTCCCTCGGCCAGTATGCCCAAGAAGAAGGATTCCAGCACGTGGCGACCGGAATGTTCGGCACCCACGGTCAATTGTTCCAATTCCGGGTGGGGGAAAGGAAGAATAAAACGATCATAGAGATAACGGGACCTTGCAACCTCCCGGGGTTCGAAGCGATTATCCAAAAGCCACTTCAGTCGGGCTTTATTGGTCTTCAGCTTGGAATAAGCTTCGAGAGCCTCATCTTTCATCGCCACATGGCGGCACAGGCGAGCCATGGTTCCGGCAAATTCCATCGCATCCTGGTCGGGGTCTTCACCGGGTTTCGTGTTCTCGAACCAGGCCCGATTTTTCTGTAGATGATGTTGGACCAGGGCAATGTTATCGGCAATCTCTTGAGAGATGCGTGACGGATCAGAGCTCTCTTCAGTCACGAGATAAATCACAAAGATAAGAAGGGCGATTACCGGGATGATAAGAACGATGCGGCGCTTCATAGTATTCTCCTTGACGGGGCGCCGGGAACAAAGAGTCCCCTTCCCCAAGCGGCTCGGGGTCAATGAACGATATTTGACTATTTGGATTGTTAGCCGTTATTCAGCCCGGGAGATCCGGAGATAGCCCTTTAGGGTCACCCCCGTCCGGTCGATTTCCAGGGGAGCGGGTGTAAAGGTCATTTGATAATCTTTGCGAACGGCCGCATTGGGAACAGGTATGAGAAGCGACCCTTTTTCGTGGAAGAACGTGGGGATGTTGCCCCCGGCGTAGGCGCCTTTTGGGAGCGTGAAATTTAACAGGAGCAACAAACCGGTATTGAAAGGATCGACCTTCAGGTCAATGATCTGGTCCTTTTCGAAAACCGCTCGGTAAGCCATGCCTTTACCGTCGGGCAACAGTTCTATGGACGGCGCGAAGACCCCGCGGGCTTCAAACGGGGTTTTACCGCCCAGGGCTTCGAGTCGGCCGGTGAGATGATAGGGAAGCCGCACTCCCAGCATCGATGCCTTGAATTGGGCGCCTGGTGGGGCCAGGAGCAGTTTGGCCTGGAAACCATCGATACAGGATGGATTCACCCTCTTGATCAACGGCCCGTTACAGGCAGTCATCCGGAAGTGCAGGGTCCTTTGGGCTTCGGACCACAATCCGAATGACTGCAGTACACCGTCAACAGCTCGCCCGGATACCCAGATACCGATATTGGCGTCTTTAAAACGGATGGATTCCAGTTTTTGCTGCATCTGATCCACAAGATAAGTAACGGACTCGCGTTTGGCTTGGATTTCTTCCTCCAACCCGGCCCAGGCAGGAAGCATGATCATCACCCAGGGGAGCAGGCGCGGAGATTTCATTATGCGCCTCCTTGTTTTGTTTCCCAGGTCAGAAACAGGTGGATGCCTTCATCGAGGAATAGGGTTTTGCGTACGGAAAGAACCTGATCGACGGAAAAAGAAGGAATGGTGAGTCGGCCCTCGATGGTTCCGTCGCCCGCGGAGAAGGTCAATTCCCTTTCCTCGGGCTTGGTTTCAATGGGGATCTCCATTTGAAGAGGCAGTGTAAATTGTGGGGACAGGGCGGCGCGTTGGACGGCGTCCAGGTTCATCAACTTGTTTACGAAACCCTTCAGTCCGATCTGGTAGTTACGCCAGCCGGCCTTGGGCACAATTTCTTCGATATGCACCTGAATCCGACCCTCTTCCGGCGAGGGTAGGGTGATTTCCAGCCAGGCGAGGACATCCAACGCCAGGCTCAAGCTGCCTTTTCCGGCTTCGGCCTTGAATCGAAAACGGGGGACACCGTTCTCTGTTACGAGTACTAATTCTATCAGTTGAATGAAAGCTCCGTTCAGGTGAGGAATGGGGATCTTGGTATCAACCGCGGCTGCCAATACCCCGTTGATGACCTCGGAGGATAGAAACAGGTGCAGGTCGGAGCCGATTCGGGGATCAGAATCCAGAAAGGCATCCATTTCCAGCAATTGTTCTTCCTGGTAGGCCAGGCGTTTCAATTCCATTTGCCGCTGCTGTTTTTCTGTATCCCCGCCGCTGAGAAAATACAAGGTCGCTAACAGGGCGACGCAGATCAGGAGCAGTCGTTTCATTTGCGGGTCTCCTTTCTTTTGGTGTCGAAAAACAGGATGGTGATCAGATAGATGAACAGGCAAAGCCCGATGAGAATCTCCAGCGTGAAAAGATAGGTTTGCCACAGGGGAAAGTAATCGATTCGGTCACCATCGTAAACGTAATCATGAGAATCACTAAGGGCGTTCCAAATGTTATGTCCGGGTATTAACACCTTTCTGGGATTGAAGTGGTCCAGTCGCTTAAAGGTCAATCGCCGGAAACAAGGTTCGGGAGCGGGCGCGACCGGCTTGCCCTCGATGAGCGACCTGAGTTCGGCAATTTGTTCCCGAATATGGCGCATTTCATCGATCCTGAATTCTTTTTGTACGGGGCAATCCTTGGGGTAATAATAAACGGTGCCGCCCAGATACTTGTTGAAAAAAAAGCCTTGACCATAGGTCGTGATAATCACAAAAAGAAAAAAGGAGAACCCTTGAAAAACTCGGCTGACCGGGTGGGCATAGTTCCATGTCACCGCCCAGAACTCGGGTAAGCGAGAGTACCAGTTTCTTCCTTTGCTCTGTTTCACATGATAGACAGTCATGAGCATGAAAATGATATAGACGGGCGTGCATAGAAACATACCGTAAGTGCCCGCAGCATAACGAACCTTTCCGATGGTCGGCAATCCCAGATCGATACCTTGCGCCTGACTGAAAAAGGTAAGGCACATATAGAAGACCGCGACGGCCAACACGGTCCATACCTTTTTGAAAAACGGCCAGTTCACAATGGGGATACGTTCCATGCCCGCGTGGGAAAACAGGACGGGTTTTCCCCATTCCAAAGAATTATGGTCCTCACCATAGATCTTTGCCCGGGCTTTGGACAGAGCGTAACCAAAGTCATCCCCGTCTTTGTAGATGGACTGGTAGAACTCCCGGGCAAACAGGGTTGCCTGGGAATCTTCGACAGGGTGAGACATGCCGATCACATTGGCAAACCCTTTCAGCACAAGCGCGGAGGCAATACCGGAATAGGCTGTACCCAGCACCTCCGGCGCATCACCTGCCTGCCGGCCGCTGCTGCAGGCACAGATGAAAATCAAACGGATATTTTGCGGGTCGGGATGCTTGTCTTCGATCAGGTTGGCCAGATCATCGGCGCTCATTTCATACGCCTGACCCTCGTTCTCATGATTCAGGAGCAGGCAGCCTCCCTTATACTCGTGAACTATTCCATGAGCGTATAAATGCAGTACGGCGGGACCTTTACTCAAGGCTTGAGCTAGTTTCGCCCGGGTAATATCCGTCAATGGGGATTCGGCGCTCCCGGTATTGGCTGTGACCTCAACCAGGTGCTTCTCCTGCGGAAATTCTGTGACGCCTTTTTTCCGAGGGTTGGCCGATGCCGCCAGCATCTTCCAGGAGCCGGCAAACACCTCGCGACGGGCCGTCAACCGGGTGACTACCAGTTGGCGAACAATCGCACCGCCATTTTGGGTTGTGACAAAACTTTGTTCTTCCACATCGTACATGAACTCCCAGGGCAGCTTTCCCAAGATATCGAAGCCCTGGCCTCTGGGGTTCATCTTCAAAAAGACCATCGGGCGCCGCTTTTCCGCCAACATTAGGGTCTTTCGATAGAGTACAAGCACCCGGTCGCGGAACAGGGCCTGAAACAGAAAGCGACCGATCTGCTTGGGATGAAGTTCTCGTGAGTCGCCGGGGCAGTGGGATGATTCTTGTTCCAAGAAGTCATCGATCCTTCTAATATGTTCATCATCGAAGGGTAGCGAAAAAACGCCGTTCTCTTCGCCCGCGGGAGACTTGACATAGATATCACAACTCCCGTCTCTCAAGTTACCGAAATGAACCAAGATCTGATGTTCACTCATCAGGTCCCTCCCAATTTGACCGCGGGATCACCCAATAGCAGATAGTTACGCATGTCGTTCAGCATGATCCAAAGCCTGGACAACAGTTGGTCATCGCGGGTGTATATATGGGGAGGGTAGTGCCGCTCCCAGTTCAATACCTCCTCGTACTGCATCCGCATTTCGGCACAGGCTAAGGGAAAGGAAGAAAGGGCTCTACCCACCCGTTCCCCATCGATCAATTTCAGGAAGCAATCTTGAAAAACTTCCGTCTGGTCTCGCTCCAAATCATCGATAAAAGACCATGCTTCGGCATTATCCACGTGCGCAATAATCGCGGCGCAACCGTTTTGTGCACCAAGCATTTCAATTGGTAAACGAGCCAAAAACGGATGGGGCGCTATCTGCCGGGATTCACCACCCGGCTTGGGGGGAAAGCTGTCGAACATGGGGGTTCCAGCCGTGTAGCACCCAAACAGAAAACCGATCATGCCATTGAAGGCAATGCCGTCCTGAAGATCACGCCCTGAAAAAAAATACTGGGGAGCGAGCGGTTTCCGGTTCCATTTTGCGGGGCCTTCCCAATCGGAACAGACTATGGCGCCCTGTTCCGTTTTTTGCTTACGGTAACCACATGGGTATACCAAACCATGCCCCGCACCCAGGAACAAGTTTGGTGTTTCGCTACCACCCATTAAAGCGGTCAGTTTTTTCTTGGTTGCTTTTTCACCGGCTTCGATACGAAGGTCGATACGGTCCTTCACTTTCAGTTCAAGTTTGCGACCCAGCCCCTTGATAAGGTGTCTACAGGACAATTCGGTACAAGGGTCCTCATCATGTTCTGGACCGAAGAACGTTGTCTCGATCTTTCCATGTTCAGGAAGCCGTTGACGAAAAACATTAGCGGCGTAATGCTCATAGGCAGCGGGGTCCTCAAAAAAAATTCGACCTACCGCACGCTGAATACCCAGGCTGTATTGGAAATCGAAAGGGATATCTTCAACACTACCCACAATCAGCAAATAATAGGGGACCTTTTCAGGATTAACAGTGCCTGAGACCGCACCATATCGTTTGAGAAACTCAATCGAGGTTTCCATCGGCCGATAGGCCAACTCTTTATAGAGAGACCCGCATTCTTCCATGCGACGTTCCAATAACGTTCTCAAACCGGGCCGAAGTAATTCGGCCCGGTGTTCCGGAAAAATAACACCCCAACCGGCTTCTGACGGCTCGTTGGGGTTGATTCCCTTAATGATTGGTAATTTGCGTTTATAAAGATTTTCCAATAAGCGTTTGAAGTGGGAGAAAGCCCCTGCAGCTTGGGGTCGTTTTCTGATGCAGTTCGCAAAATCATCAATTTGCCTTGGAGTAACTGCATATTGGCCGGTCGTTGCATCGATGCCATTAAAAAACAACCTTTTATCCATAAGGTCAGTCTCCTTGCCTGATAAAAGTTATCTCTCGTCGCTACCCGTCGATTCCTCGGGCTCAACCTCGGTTTTTACGGAGAATGTTTTGGGGGGAAGTTCAACATCAGGGTCAGGTTTTTCCTTTTCGCCGGGTTCATTGGGATTGGGATCTGTATTGTCGCTCATGAGCACCGTCCTTATCGTGTCAAAATCAAACCCGTTTGGGTTTCAAATGTGAAGAACACGGTGCGTCCAAAAATGTTCATGGCTCTGAGAAGATTTTTTTATCCCATTCACCGATCAGGACAAATCCGGCCCAATAGCGGGGCGCTTTCCAGCGTGGATTCGCGGCCATTTTTTGTTGCGCCAGTTTCAAGGCAGCAGCGGTGGCCATGCCTTGTTTATGCTGAGCATCGTAAAAATAAGCCATCAAAGCAGCGGTGGCCTGATCATTGACGTTCCACAAACCGGCAACCACGGAGGCCGCACCGACAGCGAGAAACTCACGGCAGAGACCCACGACGCCTTCGCCGCGATAATAACGGCCGCGGGCCGACTGGCAAGCGCTCAATACGACGAGGTCGGCATTCAGGCGCAGGTTTTTGATGTGGGTGCCCGAGAGGAAGCCGGGAATCGGCCGCCCCTCGCTATCGAGCATGCTCAGAACCAGTCCGGATAGAGAAGGTTCACCCGAGACATAATGACCATGTGCGGCGAAATGCAATAGCCTGTAATTTGGAAGCGCCATACCCAATAGTTGCTCCCTGGTGGCGGTGAAGCCGGTAAAACCGTCGAAGCGAAGAGGATCGGGTACCAGGTTCTTCAAGTGAGTGTATTCCAAAAAAGATGCTCGGATGCGGGGGAACATCTCCGGTGATAGTTCCGGAACTCCTCGTTCTTCGGCTTGACTCGTATGGTTTCCTGCTTGGAAACGGTCGTCCTGTCGTCGGTAGACCGGATCCGCAAAGACTGCAAATTTATCAGGCCGCGGTGTCTTCGGCAACCGTCGCATCTGGGTTAGAAATGAGGCCGAGGGCAAGAGAACCAACTCATAGTCATGCATAAAAAACGTGTTTTTACTATCGGAGAGGGAGGGCAAAGCGGCATACGGTAGATCAAAAAGCCGACCGTCCGGGAGGATTACCAAACGTGCCGGCCGGTCGTCGGCCGACAACTCACCCAGGATGGTTTCCACGAGTGCTCTCCCGATCAGCTTCTGTTGGGCAGTGTTGAGGACATTCGGGTTTAAAAGGGCGTGCAAAAAAGCATCGATACGTTCCTCTAACCGGCTATATTCTGTCAACCGATCGAAAGCCAGTTTATCTTTGGTCAGTATCCAACGATAACCCAGGGTGTCTCCCAGGAAAAATGAGCAAAGAGCTGTATCGGGTTGCAGGATGGTGCTACGAATCGCTTCGAGTGAAAAGAGAGGAGCATCACCTGGTTCTCGGCCCGACTTCATCTTGGGAAGGTCGGCTTCTGTCATTCCATCCGGTTGTGGAAAAATGGTTTCCGACAACCCGGAATCCATTGTGCGGCTCACTCTATCCAGTAATCCTCTGGCTCTTACCCTTTCCAGGAAGAGAAATGCTTGCTCGGCATAACCATCCTTCGGATGTCGGAGATACAATTGGTGATAGAAACTCATGGCATCTTCAATGAATTGGAACCCTTGTTGGAAGATAGCGTGGGCGGCGGCGCGGTTCCTCGATTGTTTCCTAAGTGTCTCCATATACTCAATGCATGTATGATAGGCGCCCAGGGCTTGTTGACTGTTTCCCTTTGCGCGCAGAATTCTTGCCCGATGCCAATGAATGGTTGCAAAATCCTCGAGGCCGAAAGTTTGCGGCGGTTTTTCCAGGACCACCCGACAAAGGTTCAGGCCCGTATCATAACGACCCCATTCAAAATAAAGACCGGCCATATTGGTTCTCACCACCGCCAGGTCCCGTTCCTTTTCCGGAGGAATCAACTGCATCACGTTGCGATAGGCGGTTTCTGCCTGTTCAAATTGTTTCAGCGCTCTGTAAACCGTTCCAAGACGGTCCCAGACACCGCCCAGATAGTCCATCATGCCCGCTTCTTTCCCATAGGCCAGAACCTGCTTGAAGAGCTCCACCGCCTTATCGTAGTTTTTCCTTCGATAGTGCAGCCAGGCGATATCGCCCATGGTGACATGCTTTTCATAGGTTCTTCCAAGCTTCTCGAAGAGAGCCGTCGCCTGTTGGAAATGACGAAATGCAGTGTCCATTTCGCCGATAATGGTGTTGACTCTTCCGGTTCGAAGCAAAACTTTGGCTTCCTGATACGGCATTGAGGTAACCTGCCGGATCTGAGCGGCCTCTTCAAGGTGATCGAGCGCATTGGCAAAATAACCCGTTATCATTTCCTGGCCGGCCAGGTCATATAACATCCGGGCTCTTATGGTTTTCAAGATATCCGGACCCGGTTCGGAGAGGGCGGTCAGGAGGACTTCTCTCGCCGGGCCCAATTGTTTTGCAGCTATAAGTAGTTGTGCTTTCATGCGCTTTAGAGCCAGGGTTTCGCCTGGACAGCCATGTTTTATAAACAAGGTTAGGATTCGGTCTATAATCGGCTGTTTTTCCCGGTCGGTGGTGATACCCCTGTCCAGCAGGTGAAGCAATGTAAAGGCGCTCCCCGACCAATCGCCGGCCTGTTCCCATTCAGCGGCCAGGTCAAGGATACGGCTCTTCAGCCGTCGGCCCTCGGGAGATGCCGGGTCTTCGTTTCTTTCGAGATCCGATCTCAGAGCTTGTTGCGATTGCAGTAATCGTGGGGGAATAGATTGCGCTGTATATCGCAGAAGGTAGGAACCGCCGGCCCGGTTTTTCGGTGCCGAAATGGAAAGCACGGAATCATATTGACCTGAAACAAGAAAATCGAAAAATTCGAACTCCGTCCTGGCGCTGTTTCGGTTTATCGAAACGCTGTTGCCATTCGGCGTGGAGAAGGAAAGAGTCACATCGAGGTCGTCAGTAATCACCATGCCTCTCACCTGATTCATACCGGTAGTCTGCAGCCGGTAGCGATGAGATTCTCCGGGATGAAGAACGGTTGACGTATACTCACCGGAAACAAGAAGCCTGGTGTTTACCGAAGAAAAGGCATGGGCCCACGCTGAAAAAAGCAGGAAGAAGGGAATGCAGAGACTCTTCACGATCCAGTATTCAGTCAGTGCTGATTCGCAGTGAGTATGCATCCAAAAGCACCTCCTCAGATCCTTCGATACCAAAAGTTCTAACCGTATAAAGACCCGACGCCAAAGAGTTCGGCGGAAGGGTGAGGACAAACGATCCGTCCTCTATTCTGGTAAGCCCTGGAACCTCCAAGGTAATCTCAGCAGATTCCGAGATGAAGGAAACCAGGTAATCTGGAAAGGGTCTGGTATCGATGGTCGTTAGCAACAGAAAAATGTACTCATCGGCATTGGCGGCGATCGTGGCGTCTTCCGCTGCTGAAGCCGGGGCACGGTTCATGCCGTCACGATTATCTAGAGGGGTTAAGCTAATCAGTTGCGGGTTCGGTCGGGGCTTAGGCTCCGAAATTGAACTAAGATGGACTGTTTGAGTTGAGTCGGCCGGTTCTCCAATAATCTCCAATAGGAGAAAGAGCACCAGAGTGCAGAAAAAAATGGCGGCCAGGGAATAAGCGGTTTCCAACCGCTTCCAAAAAGAGGGCGATACAATTGTCGTCGACCGTGAAGACGGCTTTTCTTCGCTTACAAGCTCTTCCGAGATCGTTTCCTGAAACCCCTGCCAGGCTCCGGCAGCGTTGTCTTTTTCCTGTTCCGTGACGGATGCCTCAATCTCTCCTTTTAGAGCCAGAAACAGGTCACAACAGTCACGGCACACCGAAATATGATCCAGTAGATGCTCTTCCAAATCGGCCGGGACCTTGCCGTTGGCAAGGTTGAGCATTTGTTCAACAGACGGGTGATCCTCGGGGAGGACTTGCTCTGTCTTTTTGAGGTTGTCGAGCATGTGCTCAAAAGAAGATGTCAAGCCGGCCTCCGTTATCTTACAGGGTTTTCTCGCCAGTAGAGGTTCAACCTCTGACGAGCCTGGTTAATTTGCGATTTGACGGTCTGTATGTCAATCCCCATAATCAGTGCGATTTCCCTATACTTCCGCTCTTGTAGAAAGAATAAAACAAAACATTGCCGCATACGAGGAGGTAATCGGTTGAGGGCATGCTCCAAACGGTTCATGTCCTCTTTTACAGAATATAGTGTGAAAGGTTGACCCTCGCTAGATCGTCCCCGACGGGTAGAGGGATCTACACTGCTTTCCGGGTGATCGCCGATGGGGCTCTCCCGAGCATTCCTTTTAGCTGCCGATTTGTCTCGAAGCCAGTTCTTCCAGGTGTTGTCGGCAATGGCCAAAAGCCAGGGCAAGGTTGGCTCGGTATATCTGGATCGCATGTTTTTGTATGCTTTGAGGAATGTATCCTGTACCAGGTCCTCGCTGTTCTCGACCCCCACACGTGCCCGGAAGAACTTTAGGATGGTTCGATGGTGTGTAAGGAAGAACGATTGGAATTCGGAATGAACGGATGGACCAAATCCAGACTCGGCGTTTTTTTGCATGACTGACCCACTTCATCGATGATAAAGGCGGTTTACAGTTCCTGATCAGGCCGGATTATCTCATACTACCTGGCGAGCCTATCCAACAATCGAAGTTATAGGATAAGCTAAAACCGACCGGCAGTGTGGTATTGACGGGCGGGAATCCAGGCAGAGTTATCGGGAAATGCAATCTCTCCGATCAGATATTCAGTGCGGTGTTACAACGTATTCTTGATGCATCCGGCCGGATCGATATCCCCTGTTTGGAACCGGTAGATCTAACAACGGTCTACCTCGGATAAGTGAAACACCTCCTTTTGTGAGTACAGGTCGGTTATCCTTCGGCATGACGGGATCGGCCCGGTGTATCACCCCGGGCAGTTGCGGCTCAGGAAGGTTTGAAGAAACGCCCACCGCCCGCGGCTCCGGCGTTTCCACCGCTCGCGGCTCCGACGTTTCCAGTGCCTCCCGGGCCACCGGCGTTTCTACCGCGGTGGTGACGGTGTAGCCAAGGCGGCGCAGGATGCGGCGGATGTAGCTTTCCGGTTTTTCGCTGAGTTCGATTTGGATTTCTTTGGCGATGGTGCGCAATAGGACATCCGCCTCGGCTCGGTAAACCCTAAGATCCTCTTGGGCTTCCATGTGGTTCAGGTCGGCGGTTTCTACGGCCAGGACCGCTGATTTGGC
>JASJCB010000371.1 GCA_030066195.1 Acidobacteriota bacterium | reverse complement strand
GGGCGTATATAAAAAGCGGATTCTGTGGGATGGATCTTCTAAGAATTGCTTCCGGGTTTTGACACGCCTGAGAATGCCACGTTGGTGCTTTTTTCCAAGCTCTTCCTCTGTGACCGACAAGTTGCATTCATCAATCACCCAACGTACCAAGCTTTCAGACAGATGAATGTTGAGCTGATCGCAGACGAATATCCACTCCGCCTTTGGGTCGAATGCGACGGTTTTTTTGAGGTGAGCCAGGAAGTCTTCTTCAGTTCGAGTCGGGCCAATCGACTGAGTGATGATTTGGCCGGTGGCAACGTCGAATGAGGGGATCAGGCACAAGGTGCCATGTCGCTTATATTCAAATTCCCGGCGCTCGACCAAGCCGGGTCTTGTCGGTTTGGTGGGGGCACACCTTTCCAAGGCTTGGATCCCGGTTTTCTCATCGCAAGAAACAACGCGTACGCCACGTGTTGCCAGCTCCCTGGCCTCTTCATAGTGGGTACATAGCTCATTGACGTTTTGCTCGAATTCTACCCGGTCTTCAATTTTTGGATTTAGCCAGTATTGGCTTTTGTGGGGCTTGTGATCGTTCCGATTTTAAAAAACGCCCGACGCTTGCGGGTGACATGGAATCGGCGATGCCTTGCATCACCACTTCTTCGGCCAACTCCCTGAGAGTCCAATGGGTAATTGGCCGTTGGGAGTCTGAAGGGGGTTCACAAGCCAAGGCCACAACCTTGGTGACTTGTTCCGCGCTATAAGTAGGGGCACGGCCACTACGAGGTTGGTCCTGAACCAGGTCAAATATGGCTTGTTTCCGGTCGAATCCCTCTTGGGTCCAATGTTCTAAAATCTCGGGGATCGCCCCCTCCCAACGTTTTATCCATGTGTTGGCCGTATTCCAGTGGCAACCCACCTCATCTGCAACAAGTTTGGTGTGCTTGCGCTTTAGGTAACTGAGGATAATTTTGCAGCGCATGACAACTGCTTGCGGTGTTTTCGCGGCGCATACCCATCTCTCCAGCCATTCACGAACCTCTTCCATCGGCGTCTGCATATCAAATCTTCCTTTCCCCTGAAAAATAAAAAGGGACAAGTTTGAGCCGAACACGCTCAGCATTGATCCACTTCTTCATATTGATTACAGCAGAGATCGGAGTTGATGTCCGGCAAAAAGATAATGATTACAAGGATTTGTGATATTTGGATCTAGGCGGCTGGTCCCTCGGGGATCTGTTCTGTTTTCTTCCCTTCGCGAAGCGATTAGTTCAACATGCCACTTCCACTCCGGCGGAACAGTCATGTCCCGCACAAGCAAGTTGTTAAACCAGCCGGGAACACGACCTTGATGAAGGACTGCCAAGATCTTTCCGGCCGGCAAATAATGGGCGCGGGCGAAGACTTGGACTCGTGAAGGGGATCGGGTAGGTCTCCCCACGGACATCTGTTTTTTTCGATCGAGTGACGGCTACCGCAAGAGGGGAAGCAGGTTTTTCGCCCAAAGATTTCGTGTGGGCAGCCGAGTATCCAGGTTCCGGGTCGCTGAAAGCAACCCTCGGAACCACGGATGACGATTGTGGAGGCGGTACGCTGCCGAATGCAAACGTCGGAGGTCCCTATGCCGAGACGGCATAGGTGGCGAAACCGTTGTGTCGGGGGTTTCCCTTGGTGATGTGCATGGTTCGGTTGGGCAGGTCCATTATGATGGTGCACAGCGTACCTACCAGGGCCGGTCCCACAGAAAAGAAGCGCTTATTGATCGCGTTATTCTCGCCCTGGCGGTCATCCAGGATGCGTTTCATGGCGTCCAGGGATTGCACCGGTACTTCCTTCAACAATTCGCCCGCCCGTTTCAGCCGCTCCGGTGAATCTGGAATTTGCGCAATGTTTTCGTTGATTTCCCGACCCAGGTAGTGATTGGTGTGCAGCGGACAGCCGCGAAAGAAGACATTGATAATCTCCTTATCGTCCAGTTCCAGGTTACACCATTCACCCAACTCGTTCCCTATCATAAAGTTGCTGAAGCAAGAGGCAAACGTGGTTTGCGACAGGGTCATGCGCACCTCGTCCAGGGAGGAGGCATCCAATACCTTGCGCAGCATGACGTGAACGGGCACGGCGATTTTACCCGGTTCGCCCGGAAGGATATTGAGCGCAACGCCCAAACCCGCGCTGTTCAGACCTATCTTGCCGATCATGCCCGGTTCTACCATGGTCAGGAAACGATGACCGTCCTGACGCGTCACATCTAAAAGGACCATCAGGTCTTCCAGCCGGTCCATCCAATCCCAAGTCTGACCTAACAAACCGACGTCCTTGAAGAACAGTGCGGTGCATTCGCCGGCGAAAAACTCGCTGTTCAGACGCAGAAAGATTTCGGTCCGGGCGTTGATCACCGTAATCTGCCAGGGCGCCATGCCCGCGCCCTCGGCGATGGCCTCGATTTCTTCGGCATAGGCGGGCGTGTCTTCCCGGATCGCCTCCAGGTAGGCGTTGCCGTGGCTTTCAAAATCAAAGCTGGAGTTGGGGTTCAACGTTTCCGTATAAAAGTTGAATGTGGCCCGGATGCGATCCCTAAGCAGAGTGCCGTGCTTCAGGCCGATCTCCCGCGGAGATCCGCTCAGTTTTATCAAAGGCAGCTTTTCCGTAGTCACCGATACCCTCCTCAAACCATGCATCATATTATCTTCTCGACAATATGGCCCATGATGTCAAGGGGTAAAACAGGGACTTGTCAAAGATGAGGGAACAGGGGGCGTCTTGTCAGGTACGTATCGTGCTTCGAGCCGGCTCTTGCTTGCCGGGAATACCAATGCAGGCCGTGCATAAAACAACCAGGTGACGTCTTAAGTTACATAAATACATCCTTGGTCGAAAGATGTTTTGTTGAACTAATCGCTTCGCGAAGGGAAGCATGGAAGAGAAGATACACGTATGGATGTAGGCTTCGTAATGAGGAAACTCCCATCTTGAATATAGGAGGCGACCTCGCCTCTGAAATTTCAAGACAGGAGGCTCAACATGTCCAGACTTAAGGATATGATGATTCAAAGAATGGCGATACGCAACGATACATCCTCAACGATTAAGAGTTATGTTAGCGCGGTCCGAGGAAATCGCAGCAGCCCTTGATGGCAATTTTTTGCCACAGCACCTTTTTTGTCTAGGACAGTCCCTTGAAAATTACCAATCCCTCAGTGGCCAATTGGAAAAGTGCGATACCAAAAGACGCATTGGGTTCATGCCCGATCAGGCGGCACCCGTGTCGGGCAAGTAACAAAGACTGGACACGCGTGTGGAGGAGTCCATGGCCGGCTTGCAGCCGTGTTGCCCAACCTTTTCGGTGCTCAGGGTAATCAAATCATGAAAGCATGGCTTCATTAGAATCCTTGGTGGATAAGGAAAAGCTGTCGGTGTGTCATATGCTGGGAAAAAATATTGAGTTAAAAATCGGTATCGGGTGTTATCCTAAGGGGGGAGTGGGTTAGTGATAATCGATACATGCCGCCACTCATTGATTACAATTTATTGAAACAAAGATTGATTTTCAACGTAACCATGAATTTAGAAATGCTACTTTTTCGCAATTGCTCTCTAATCCCCTCTAGAGAGCGCAATTGCTGAACTATGATAAGAAGAAAAAAACTTCTTCATGTGGTCTCCCTTGCCGGCTTTCCTCGATGGTTAAGAGGCCGGCAGGATGGAGGACCTTATTTGTATGCCCGCCCGTCACGGTTTTAGGCGGCATCTTTTCGCTCAGCCCATTAATCTACGATCTATTATTCATGCAATCATTCGCTTCGGAGTGTTCCCTCATGAAATTGCAGCATCTCAATGCCATGGCGGCCGACGGCCCTGGCCGGCAGTTTGTGCCGGAACTGCTTCAAACCGGTGCTCCCGTGCTCTCCGGCGATAACAACGTCGCCGGGCTTCGCGCCCTGAAATCAGAAACTGACGGACTTCCCGGCCGCCTCCACATGGGCCGTCCAGATGTCACCGATGAAGAGTCTGTCGCACGTTTTGTATCCGAAACCGCAGCCGCTCCGGGTTCTCTCAATGCTTTGGTGCAATGCGGCGGCATTTTCCGCGACGGCTTCATGTCAGGAAAGTGACTCCTTCATTTATATAAGATAGAGGTGAATCAATGACGAAGTCCGGCGGTTTTCCCTTGTCCTACAATCAGCGTGCCCTCTGGCTCCTATACCGCATAAACCCGGGTAGCGCCGCCTATAACCTGTCCTTCGCAGCGCGTATTGTCGATCCGCCGTCACCTGAGGTTTTGCAGGCGCATATCGACACATTGTCGACCCGGCACGATGCCCTGCGAACCAGTTTTACCGATCTGGACGGTGAACCCCGCCAGGTGGTTCACCCTGAACTGCCGCTGATCATGGAAGTGCACGACGCGCACGGCTGGGACCCCGCTCGTGTGAACGCCTATCTTTCGGATGCGGCCGGCCGACCTTTCAATTTGTCGCAAGGTCCGCTGTGGCGTGTGGTCCTGCTGACCGGTTTGCCTGACGGCGCGCACGTGCTGCTCTGCGCCCACCATATCGTCAGCGATTTCCAGTCCCTGCTCTTCTTCTTCCGCGATTTGGGTAACCTCTGCGCGGGCGAATCCCCAAGGCCCCGAGAGACCGGTTACCACGACTACGTGGCCTGGCAGCAGAAGGCCATGGACGGCGAGGAGGGTCGCGTGCTGCGCCGCTGGTGGCGCGACCACCTGGCCGATCTCTCCGGCGTGTTGGAACTACCCACGGACAAGCCCCGGCACGCTGTTCAAACCCACCACGGACAAAGTTTCCCCTTCAAACTGGATGCCGCGCGCACCAAGGCGCTCAAAGCCATGGCGCGCAAACACGGCGTCACTCTGCACGTCGCCATGTCGGCCTGTTATCAAGCGCTGCTGCATCGCCTTTCCGGCAGCGACGACATCTGTGTGGGTACCCCCACCGCGGGTCGCGATCGGTCCGAGTGGCGTCAGGAATTGGGCTACTTCGTCAATCCCTTGTTGCAACGAGCCCGTTTCGAAGGCAACCCCACCTTCGCGCAATTCTTCCGGCAGATCCACGAAACCGGTCGTCGTATTTTGCGACGCCGCGCCCTACCCTTCGAGCTGCTGGTCCGTGAACTGCAACCCGAACGGGAGCCCGCCCGTTCGCCCCTGTTCCAAACCATGTTCACCCTGTTGGACGCGCCCGGCGAACGCCTTGCCGGCGCTTTTGCGCTGGGCCGGGAGGGGGCAAAAGCCCAACTGGGTGCGCTGCAACTGGAAGCCCTGCCCTTGCAACACCGCACGGCTCAGTTCGATCTCACCTTATTCTTGGCCCGAAACGACGGCGCGCTGATCGGTTCGTTTGACTACAACACGGATCTCTTCGAGGAAGCCACCATCGCCCGTTGGGCAGAACGATACATCGCCATGTTGGACGCGGCCCTGGCCGATGCCGACGCCCGTCCCGCGGACCTGGACCTTCCGGGACCCGAGGAAAGAGCTTTACTGGCAACCTGGAATCGCACCGACATGCCCTTTCCCACCGCGCGGTGCATCCACCGGGTCATCGCGGAGCAAGCCGAAGCCTCACCCGATCAGCCCGCACTCGTCTTTGAGAATCAGGTGCTCACCTACGGGGGCATGCGGCGCAAAGCCCTTGCGGTGGCCGCGCATCTCCAACACCTGGGCGTTGAACCCGGAGACGTAGTGGCGGTTTGTATCGAGCGCTCCCTGACCATGGTGACCGCCGTGTTGGGCGTGCTGGAATGCGGGGCGGCCTACCTGCCGCTGGACCCGTCTCATCCGCCGGAACGCCTGCGCGCCGTTGCGGCCGATGCCGGGGTCCGCGCCATTCTCCACGATCGCTCGGCCGCGGTGCGTTTGGCCGAGGCCGGTGCGCCCAAGATCGATCCCACTCACATTCCCGAGAACGGCGATCCCGCACCCGTGACCATGGACAGCGATTATCCCGCCTATGTCATCTACACCTCGGGCTCGACGGGAAAACCCAAAGGCGTTGTGGTCTCCCACCGCAACGCGCTGAATTTCTTCGCGGGTATGGGTGCCTGCTTGAACCCGGGCACAACGCCGCAAATCTGGTCGGCCGTCACGAATCTGAGCTTCGATATCTCGGTCCTGGAACTGTTGTGGACCTTGAGCCGTGGTTTCAAGGTAGTGATCCAGGCAACGCGGGACGGCGCGCTGCACGGTCCCGCCGGCTCCTTGGCCCATGCCGCTAAACCCATGGACTTCGGTCTGTTCTTCTTCGCGGACAGCACGCAAGACGGCGACGACAAATACCGTCTGCTGACGGACGGCGCGCGCTTCGCGGATGACCACGGCTTCAACTCGGTGTGGACACCGGAACGCCACTTCCACAGCTTCGGCGGCCTGTACCCCAACCCTGCTGTCAGCGGTGCGGCGGTGGCCGCCTTGACCCGTAACGTGGGCATTCGCGCCGGCAGCGTGGTCCTGCCCCTGAACGATCCCATTCGCGTCACCGAGGAATGGTCCCTGGTGGACAACCTTTCGCGAGGCCGTGCGGGTATTTCCATCGCCTCCGGTTGGAATGCCGATGACTTCGTGCTGTCCCCGGACAATTACGAGGACAACAAGGACATCATGCTGCGCGACCTGGAGATCATCCGCACCCTGTGGCGCGGCGACAGCATCCGGCGCGCAAACGGTCAGGGCGATTTGGTGGATGTGACGGTGCATCCTAAGCCGATTCAAAAGGAATTGCCGGTATGGATGACCGCCGCCGGTAGTCCCGAAACCTTTCGAATTGCCGGCGAGTTGGGCCTCAACCTGCTCACCCACCTCTTAGGTCAACATATCGACGAGTTGGCGGGCAAGATTCGCATCTATAAAGACGCCTGGCGCGATGCGGGCCACAAGGGGCAACCCTATGTGACCCTGATGCTGCACACCTTCCTGGGCGATGGTGCCGATGCGGTTCGCGATACCGTGCGGACGCCTTTCCGCAACTACCTGGACCGCAGCTTCGGTCTGATGAAAGG
>JASJCB010000363.1 GCA_030066195.1 Acidobacteriota bacterium | reverse complement strand
CTTCTACTTTCAGCCGGGCGAGAACCGGAACGCGTAACATCGGCTCCGGTCGGATTCTCGCTTGATTGTCTGCCGTCTCCGGTTATATGATAGTAGAGCATTTTCCATCTTCGTATAATTCTATCTCAAATCGGAGTTCGTCATGATTACCCTTTTGCTACTGCTTTCCTTTGTGGATCTCCCCGACACCGGTATCAACCTGCGGGCCCATGGCTTTGCCGATACCAATTTCATCAGCTTTCAACAAATGAAAACGGGCCTTCTTGTGGTCGGCACCCTGGACCACCAGATCGCCCTCTTTGACGCGGGCGGGAAACTGCTGGTTCGCTATGCCGCGGGTGACCATGACCCGGAATGGCAAAACCCCTTCCTGCTGGGCGTTACCGAGTCACGGGTTCTTTTCGCCACCGGCGCTCGTGCCGTCAAAAGTTTCGACTTCAACCTGAAACCGGTACCCAACACCTATCCTCCGCTCAACAAGGGCATGATGCGAGGCCGGGCACTGGGCAAGGACCAGTTTTTGCTGTTTACCTACGGCACCGAAAAGCATGCCCTGACCCATATCGCCTTGGAAGAGGGAGGTTGGCGGGTCAAACGTGAGATGATTCCCATGGAGTACAAAGAAACCGAACAAGAAGGATTCCCGCCCATGCCGGCCAAGCTCATGCAATTCCACAACGGCCGCACCTTTGTATGGTCGGGCCTTACCCTGGGTGAGGACCGTTACCTGGTGGAAGTCTACGCGGCAGGAGAGAAGGGACCCGCGGAAATCGTCATGGCGCTGCAGAATACGCTCGGCGACCTGCCGGATTTCGAGGGACATTGGCCGGTGGTCATGGGACCTACCCGATTCGGCAGCGGTTACGCGGTGCCGCTGATGCTGGCAGATCCCGCCCAGGGCAAGGCTGTATCCCGCGTGGTGGATATCTTCACTGCTCAGGGCGAATTGAAGGAGCGACGCAAGCTACCCAAGACCGTCGATCTAAAACCCCTGGGCGGCGCCGACAGCGTTGTGACCCTGGACCAGGAAACCTCGGTTCTGAAAAGCTTTAAATGACCCGCCTTTTTCTCCAAGACTCGCCGGTAGACAACGGCGCCGCCTGCCTGGCCACTCTGCTGGCCCACCACGGGCTCTTCATTACCCCGGTCGACCTGATGCGGGATCTGCCGACCTCCCGCGCCGGCATCTCCGCCGAACGGTTGCTGGAGGAAGCCGATCGCTACGGCTTGCAGGGCGCCGTCCAGGCCCTGGAGCCCGATCAGTTCAGCCGAATGGAAACCCCATTCCTGGCTTATACCACCCGCGACCAGGAAGAGGACAACCATGGCGTGGTTATCTTCAAGGTTCAAGGCGACCGTTTGCATGTGGGCGATCCGGCTTTGGGCGTCTACCGTATACCCACGGCGCGTTTTATCCAAAAATACAAGGGCCGTGTGATCGGCTTTCGGCGCAAACCCTCTTTTACCCCGGGCGTGCGCTCCCAAACCTACCTGCGCCGGTTCTGCCGGTTCCTTAAAGGCTATAAGCTACAAATCTCCGCCATGGTGGGCCTGGGGGCGCTTCTCAGCTTGTTTGGCTTCGCCCTTATCTACCTTTCCAAGTACTTCGTTGACAGCGTCCTCCCCCAACAAGCAAAGAATGCCCTGTGGGTGTTTGCAGGCGTCTATTTCACGGCCCGCCTGCTGAACGCGGGGGTTGAGGCAGCTAACGGTCTGTTTACCGTGATCATCCGCAACGCTGTGACCAAAACGCTCAGCCGTCATTTCTTCAAGCGTATGGTCCACCTGAAGAAAAAACATATCGACAACCGGGGTGAAAGTGACTTTTTGCAGGTCTTTACCCAGATCGATGCACTCTCCGACGGCATCGCCGGCTATTTCAGCAGCTTTGTCCTGGTTGCCCTGGGAATGCTGATCAAGGCCGGCTTTCTGGTCTTGTTGTACGATCCCGTGCTCGTGAGCATCTTGCTGGTCATCCTGGTCCTCAATGCTTCCGCCGGCCTGATTTTCTCCCGGGTGACCGCCGAACGGACCAATCGTCAGATCCTGGTTTCCATCGGCATCAATACCCTGATTTTGGAAGGTCTGGCCGATGTTCGCGTTCTTCGCATCTTCGGCGCATCGGACTGGTTCCGGTCCCATTTTCGGCGACTCTTGAATGAAAGCCTCGACCTGTTGCGTCGTATTGCGACGCTACAGGTGGCCGGGCGGTCCCTGGCCGATTTGCTCAACATGATCTCTGAAGCCGCCATTTTTATCATCTGTGGGATGAGAATCATGGAAGGGAACTACAGTGTAGGCGATTTCCTGTTGTTTTTCTCATTTGCCCAAGGACTGGCCGCCGAGTCCTTGAAGTTCCCCGAACTGATCCTATCCTTTCCCACCCAACTACGCGCCTTCGCCCGCCTTCAAGGCGTTCTGGCCCTGGACCCCGAACCGTCCGGTGATCAAGACCCCGGAGGCGAAGGCATCAAGGTGGAAATGCACCGGGTAGGTTTCGGTTACACGCCGGGAAAACCCGTTTTGAAAGACATCAGCCTGGTGCTGCCGCAAGGCAAAACCACGGCATTGGTGGGCGAATCCGGGTCGGGCAAGACCACGCTCATGAACCTGCTTCTGGGCTTCTACCAGCCGGATAGTGGGGAGATCCTGGTGAACGGCCGGAACCTTCGCGAGTGGGATCTGACGCGTTACCGTTCCCGTGTCTCCGCGGTATTCCAAAATACCGCCCTGCTTAGCAAAACCCTGCTCCAAAACGTCACCCTGGGCAATGAAGCCTTGAGCATAGAAGTGGTGGCCGAAACGGCTAGGACGCTCGGTATCGAAACCTTTATCCAAAAGCTGCCGATGCATTACAGCCAATTGTTATACCCGGGCGCGCTTTCCGGCGGCCAGACACAACAGGTCGGCATTCTACGCGCCATGTGCAAGCCCTTCGACCTGCTGGTGATGGATGAGGCAACCAGCCACTTGGACAGCCAAACCGAAGAAAAGATTGTCAACGGCATCACGGCGTTGTGCGGCGGGAACAAGACCAGGGTCATCATTGCGCACCGCTTGAGTACGGTCAAGGCGGCTGACTGCATTGTGGCCATGAGAGACGGCCGCATCGTGGAGATGGGCACACATGAGCAACTGGTCGCCCTGAAGGGCTATTATCTCGAACTGATCCAACGCCAGTATGAAGTGGATCTTGCACCGACACCCGGTCCTTAAAGACCCCGAGCTTCTTGTAAAGGGTAAACGGTTTTAAAACCGCATATCTGAAAACCTCTCCACGGCCTTCTGTGATGGTAAGAATGATTGCAGCGAATTATCTAATCATACTGAATCCGTGATTCCCAACAAAAAACAAGAAAGCAGTGGTATTTGTTTGCATACCGGTATACAATGGTAAATGCCCAGTCACCAGCATTATTGAGACAAGCCCCCTAAACTTTGACATTCCCGGAGAAAGCCTCGACGTAGCAGATGCTTCGCTCCCCATGGATTGATCCGGGAGAAAGATCCACCTCTCCAGGCCGATTTCGGCCGGGAGATCCAAGGCATGAACCGGTCGCCTGACGGCGCGTTACCGCCTTACTATTCGGAGGAGAAAGCATATGGACAAGCTGAGTATGGATCTTTTTGACGACACCAATCTGCAAGCCGGCGAAGACCGCATCGGCGGCGCCGTTTTCCCCTGTATTAACAAACTCTGCAGTACCAATCGTAATGGAACCACCACATGCACGACCTACACTAATTGCAATCCAGTAGACCTTTCCCTGGATTTCGGTTATTGATCTCTCCCGCTTGATTGGTGCAAGAAATCGATGATTACTGAAGAGGCGCCATACCGTCTCATCTCATAAGGAGAACATATGGATAAGCTGAGTATGGATCTTTTTGACGACACCAACCTGCAAGCTGACGAAGACCGCATCGGCGGCGCCGTCGTTTCTCCCTGTAATTACAAACTCTGCGGTACCTATCCTAATGGAACCACCACATGCATAACCTACCGTAATTGCAATCCACTAGACCTTTCCCTGGATAATGGTTTTTGATCTTTCCCGCCCGATTGGGGCAAGAAATCGATGATTACTGAACCCGGCGCCTGAAGCGGCGCCACCGGGGTAGCCGCCACACCACATTCAGTAGGAGTGAATCATGGAACAACTAAACAGAGAATTATTTGACGACCGGTCGCTGGTGGCAGACCGCCAAAGCGTCGCGGGTATTCCTGCCTGTAAAACCATCTGTTATACCGGCCCCGCCCCCGCCCCTACCGGTTGTATCACCAACTTTGGTTGTAGACCTACCGACCAGGGCTACGATTTTGGTTTTTAGAAACCCTGAATCGAACCTGCCGGACCAATCCACATGATGAGACCATTGGGGAGGAAAAAATGCAAAAACTGGATTTGGATCTTTTTAATGACGATGAAGTAACCGTCAACCAGGAAGACATTGCCGGCGCTACAGCCGTCAACTGCCCGCCAAGGGTCTGTGCCACGTCCATTTTCGGCGGCCCCACCTCTTGCCGGACCTATACCAATTGCGTCCTTACCGATGGATATCTGGATTTAGGCTTCTGATACTCAATGCCAAACCCATCAACAGGACTTTTGTTCAGGCCCCTGAAGTAAACCATTTCAACTAACGTGGGGACCGTCGTTCGGCGGTCCCTTCTCTGCCCTTTTAAAGGATAGTGCCGGCTTGATTCTCGTCATCTCCATGAAATTTATCGATGATTCCACCATCCGGGTCCTGGAATGGATCAAACGCCTGGGTGGCGAAGCCTTGCATGTCAATGGGGAAGACATTCCCAATATGGCCTTCGGCACCTGCCCCGAGAGCGGCTCCTTCTTTATCCAAGACAGCCGCAAAGTGACGATACCAACCTGTCATTCGACGAAGGCCGGATTGCGGGCGCGAACCCTGTTGTTCTTCCATGCATATACAGTGCCTGCTTTACAAGCCTCGCCGGGGGGCCGACCAGTTGCAGAACCTATGTCAACTGTAATCCGGTTGATCTTTCCACCGATTTTGGGCAGTAAACCCATCTCTCTTTAACTTCCACAGGGCCCGAAAAGGCCCGCCGCCTTACTTGGAGGAACACAATGGAAAAACTGGCTAAGGATTTATTTCACGACCATTCTTTGAGCGCGGACAGCGGACTTGTTGCGGGTGCAGTTTGCCCCTCATGCTCAAGTTCCTTGCTCGGCGGGGTCACCCAGTGTATTACCTACGGTCCCAATTGTGCCTTGCGGGACCGTATTTCTGATTTCGGCCAATAATCGGCTTCCGATCCGGTAGCCCTGACAGCCGACAAATCTTGGTCTGAAGGAGTAAAATATGGAACAACTTACCAAAGCATTGTTTGACGATCAATGCCTACAGGTAAGCCGGCAAAGTACCGCCGGCATTCCTGCCTGCCCAAGACTTTGTTACACCTCATCCACGGGTGGTACAGGCTGTATCACCAACTATGGATGTAATCCAACCGATATAGGCAGGGATTTAGGTCTATAGGAATACCCGCCCCAAACATTCAAACCAATCCGCCAACTAACCGGACAAATAAAACTATTAGGGAGGAAAAATGCAAAAACTGGATATCGATCTTTTCAATGACAACGAATTAACTGCCAATCAGGACAACATTGCCGGTGCGACGGCTGTTCCCATCTGTCCACCGAGAATCTGCGGCACATCCATTCTCGGCGGTACCCGTTGCACAACCTATGCCGGTTGCAACCCAACCGATCAGTTTGCCGATTTCGGCTTCTGATACACACCGGCGTGTCCATGAACCGGACATTTGCCGGAGCCTTTGAGGCGAAATATTTCAACCAACCGGGGGACCGTCGTCGGGCGGTCCCTTCTCTGCTCTTTTTAAGGATGGCAACAGCTTGATTCTCGTCATCTCCATGAAATTTACCGACGATTCCACCATCCGGGTCCTGGAATGGATCAAACGCTTGGGTGGCAAAGCCCTGCGTATCAATGTGGAAGATATTCCCAATATGGCTTTCGGCACCTCTCCCGAGGGCGGCTCCTTCTTTGTCCAAGACGGCCGCAAAGTGTTTCTGAACAGCATCCGTACCGTCTGGTTCCGCCGTGCGGCGCCGGTTCAACTGCCGGACATCAGTGTCATTCCGGACCCGGAGGTTCGCAAAGTCACGGAGCGGCATATGCGCTCCGAGATGAAAGGCGCGGTCCAAAGCTTCTACGACAGCCTGAGTCACGCCTTCTGGCTGTCTCACCCCGACACCGCCGCGCCGCCTAAATTCTCGGTGCTGCAAAAAGCCAAAGCCGCCGGTTTGGACATCCCGCCCACCTTGATCACCAACGACAAGGCAACCCTTAACGCCTTCCGCCGTCAGCACGGAGACATCATCATCAAGTGCATCACCGACGCCGATTTCTTCCAAAGGGACCATATTCCCTACGGGCTCTACACCAAGGTGTTCACTCCGGAGCATATCGACAGCCTGCCCGATACCTTCTTCCCCGTATTGGTGCAAAAGAAAATCGAAAAAGCCTGGGAGTTGCGCATCTTCTACCTGGGCGGCGCCTGTTATCCCATGGCCATCTTCTCTCAGGGCAACCAACAAACGGAAGTGGATTTCCGCAACTACGATTTCGAGAATCCCAACCGCAACGTGTTTTATAACTTGGGACCCGACCTCGAACGCCGAATTGGAGACCTGATGGACACCGTTTCCCTGAACACCGGTTCCCTGGACATGATTCGTGGAACCGACGGCAAGTCCTACTTCCTGGAGGTGAATCCCGTGGGCATGTTCGGCATGGTCTCGTTTCCCTGCAACCTGAACCTACGCAAGAAAGTCGCTGAATTCTTGATCGACAAGGACCGAAGATGAGCCCATTCAACCAAAAGCCCGCCATTTTTGAAGAATTGGATGACGCCATGTTCGCACAACTGCCGCCCCTTTATCGCCTGATGGATACGGGCGAAGGGTTGGACGTGCGCATTGCCGAATGTGAACCGGAACGATGCACCATGAATCTGTACGCCTTCCAC
>JASJCB010000364.1 GCA_030066195.1 Acidobacteriota bacterium | reverse complement strand
GCAACTTTTCCGCCGATTTTTGAGGCGCGGCCCGGACACCGGGTACTTCGCGAGAGAATTTTGGTAGGCGGCCGGGGCGACGGCAACTTTTCCGCCGATTTTTGAGGCGCGGCCCGGACACCGGGTACTTCGCGAGAGAATTTTGGTAGGCGGCCGGGGCGGCGGCAACTTTTCCGCCGGTTTTTGCGGCGCGACCCGGGCACCGGGTACTTCGCGAGAGAATTTTGGTAGGCGGCCGGGGCGGCGGCAACTTTTCCGCCGGTTTTTGCGGCGCGACCCGGGCACCGGGTACTTATTGACAGGCCCCGATTCGGCACTTTTCCATTATCCTGCCGGAACTTATTGAGAAGTTGCCTTCCGCCTCGGATTCGCCCCTACCGCATCATAGCCGGTCGACACCAATCCCGGAAATACAACCCCGATTGGTTTTCAGTTGAGCAGTTTTCTGGGATTGGAACTACCTGACGATCGAAAAAGTGGTTCAACTCCCGGGAACGGAACCCCTTTTGAGTCGCTCAGGTGTACCTGTTCCCGGGCATGATACCGGTTGCGACACCGTGAGGTGGTTATTGGCTCGGGAATGATTCCCTTTTGAGAGCCTCAGAGGGATGTTTTCCCGGGAAAACTGCCCAACCAAACATCGACTCCGGTTGTTTTTAACCAAAAAGGTACTGTCGGGTTAGAGGCCGCTTACCTTGAAACTCGGGCTGAAGTTGTCGAATAAATCGGAGAGGAGACCGAGACTTGGGTTTGAAGGTGGGTCTCGCTGAGCGAACAGTCATCATTCCCGCAATGAAACCGTGTTTTTCGGCTCGATCGTACCGATTCCCGGGCCGGGTGTTGTGTTTTTGCCAATAACAAGCGCGATGCTCGGGAATGATGCCGTGTCGGGCTCGTCATTCCGGCGGGACGCCCGGGAACGGGACCGTTTCTTTGTGGTAGCCGGGCGCCCGCTAATGGGGAAATTGCATGCTGTTTCGCTCCACTCTCAGCGCCTGAGAGCCTTGGCGCGGGCTTCCAGGTCATCCAGGTAGTCGGCTAAAGGCTTGGGGACCGGCTCCAGCTTTTTAGCTTCCTTGCGGGCTTTCCTGACCCATTTTACGGCGTCCTGGCGCTTACCCAGCCACAGCGCGAATTGAACCAGGTTGATTCGGCGGGTTACCCCGGCTAGAGGAGTTTTGTCTTTTGCCTTTTCATAGGTGTTGATGAAGGCCTCGTCTATGGGATAGGTTCCTTTTTGACTCATGTAGTCCATATAGACGCGAAACAGCGCGGGTTTTTCGGGGTCGCCGTTCAACCAATCGGTCAGGAGGGCCGTGTAGGCTTCCTGGTCTCGGGTTTGACGCAGCGTGTCCAGACCCAGGAGGAAGAGAAAGCTATGTTGCGGATCCAGCTTCAGGCCGCCGTTTACCGCGTCCATAACCAGATCGTGTTTGCCCAGGCCCTGAAAGGTGCGGGCGCTACGAGCCAGGGCGTCGGCTTTCTCCTCCGGGGTGACAGCCAATTCATAGAGGGGGCGGACGTGAGCCGCGGCTGCCTCGAAATCGCGTTTTTGCAGCAGGTCGTCTACAAACGCCTGGTATACGGCTACATCATCGGGTCGCAGGGAGCGCGCCTTTTGCAATAGTTCAGAAAGGCGTTTGCGATCCGGTTTACCACGGGCCATTTCGTCCAAAGCCAGGGCCCACATGGAACTGCCGCTGCGTATCCCGCGTGTGTCGCTTTCCCGAAAAGCATTCAGCAGTTGAGCCTGGGTCAAGCGAATCCTGGGTTTGACAAAACAGCAGGTTCCGTTGAACACATAGACAGCCCTGGCGAATTGGATATCGGGATCGTCAGGGAATTTTTTCTCAGCGAGCAGCAGGAGTCCTTCCAGGTCGTCCTCGACGATATCGAAGTTGGGCCCGGTTATCGTGGTTTGATCGGCCCGCACGAGGCGTAACCGTTCGCCCGGGGTGATGTTCTTCATGAAAAAACCGCGAAAGGCAAGTTGGCGCGCATAGTATTCTGTAAGCAGCACGGTGTACTGTCGCACGGCTTCCGGCGAAACCAGGTTACGGGCGTCTTCCCGCAACGATTTTGCGGCGTCGAGATAACGTCCGTTGACCAATTGGGATTCCAGTTCATTGGTTTGGGGCAACATGGCAATAGCCAGGAATACAGCGATCATGAAGGGCTCCTAAAGTTTTTGGTGACCTGGGTCCGGTCTCGGTGTTTTGTTCTTGACAGGGAAACCACCTGCCGCCTAAATTTGATAGTGTACACATTATGAAGGGGTTTTCTGACCATGAAAAAAAGAGCCTTTACACTCGTTGAACTGTTGGTGGTCATTGCCATTATCGGCATTCTCGCCGCCGTCGCCTGGAACTCCTATCGTACTTCAATCGCCAAGAGCAAATGGGCAGAAGTAACGCCTTGCCTGTCCGAAGCCGTCAACCGATTGGAAACCTACCGCGGCAACAACGGGACCTATCCTCAATCCGACCCTTGGAGCGCGATCAACCTTTCCAAGATCTGCTCCGAGCACTATGAAGGCGGGATCGCCGTCACCAATAACGGTCAGAACTATATCGTGGCCTATTACGATTCCAGAAAGAGGATCTGGCCTACCGGCGGTTACGATACCTGGTATCAAACGGATGTCAGCGGACGCCAGGTCCATCAAAATAATCCCATTGACGAGTTGAGCGAGACCATGCCCACGGGTTACACCCTGCCTCCTCCCTAAAATCACACCGACCATCAACCGGGATTGGAGCGAAAGTGGGCCAAGGTCGCTTCACTCAACACATTCAAAACGGCTGCGCGCATATCCCGGTTGGTGATTTCTCTCGTTGTGGCGCAGTTGCCGCCTGCCTTGGGGATGTTCAATCTTTTGACAACCCATTGACCGTCCTGGTAAGAGCTTTTGTTGGTGATTTCATAACGGCCGTCACGTGCCGTCAGATCGATTTTGGATACGGTTTTTTTCAGGTACATGACCGCATAATAAGAGGCGCGAGAACCGCGAACGGAACCCCAATCTACCTGCACCGGAGGACCGTCTTCCAGCGAGCGGCGTTCGGCTTGTTGAATCAGGTCGTCCTTATCGGGGGTAGCCGTACAGTTGGCTCGGACCAGCAGTCGTAGGCTGGCCGGGCGATAATAGACCCTGCGGAAAACCGAAGAACCGGTTTTCGTTGTTTGCGATCCGGGACGCGGACCGTAATCCCGGGAAAAGTTTTTGAGTTTCGGGGGGTGTTTGGGAAGGGTGAAATCTTCCGGGGGAAGAACCAGGAAAAGCAAAAGCAAAACAGGCATAAGGCCTCCGCTGCAAAGGAAAGTCCGGTGCTCATCATAGCATGAGAACCGGACTTTCAGGGGTTGAGGGAAATTGCTTACTGATTGACCGAGGAACGGATCTTTTCCATCAGGCGATCTTGCCAGCCCAAGATTCCGAAAGTTTCACCGATGGAGATCTGAGCGAGCGGCTCCGCGAAATTACCCGTTTGGGGAATGCGATAGACACTGCCCTGCTCGTTGAGGTCGTCCTTATTGGAAGTGGTGGTATGGGCAAAGATTCGGGCATTGGCCACAATGATCGGCGCCAGCACCGAACCGTAATTGGAGATGGAGTCTTCCAAGGGATCGCCGATGCCCAGTTGACTCAAGTCATAGAGAAACAGGCCGCCGGGATCGTTGATATCGGCATCGCAGAAGTTGAAGGTATCACCCGTAGTGGTGCCTACTACCAATTGCTCCCCGATGATTTTGGGGCGTGAAAAAACCTTGTGACCCGCGGGCAGGTCGATGACCCCCTCTTCGGTGAAAGATTTTTTCTCGGTGTCATAGGTGAGAACATAGATCGAGTTGACCGCGCCGGAGACTTCATCATAGACCAGAGGACTGTCCCCGCTGACCGCGGTGATGAGCAGGGTACCGTCAGCCTTGGGTTCGATGTTGGGTGCAATGTAAAAGCTTTCGCCGTTGTAAGTTATCGATTTGGTGCTGCTGTCGCGGACATCATACACGAAAATCCGGCCCTCGGAGGTGGCGCCGACGACGAGGTCGCCGTAACCGTTGAAGTCGGAGTCGACCAAGCCGGGCGTTCCCATCATGGTATCGACGCCTTTGCTGGAAGAGCTGCCCTGACCTTTGGTAGTAATTAATTCGCCGGTATAAGCGTCCACGATGAAGAAGGCGGGTTTTTGGTCCGGCGAGGGGGTTCCGCCGCTGGAGAATACGGTAACCCAGCGAGGACTCCCACCGATTTCCATCCAACTCATGGCAGGCGGGTTGACCAAATCGCGAACGCGACGTTCCTGGCGCTGCCACAATGGAATCGGATTGTCAGGGTCGGTTATATCCAGGGCCCATACGGCGTTACCCGTCATAACGGCGCCGCCGGCTGTCATGGAACCACCCTGGTAGCCCTGTACCAGAATCACCACACGACGCCAATCGTCGCTACCTGTTTTAATCACCGTGTAAACTCCGGTGGCGTCGGAGGAGGCTACCACACCGGCAGCGATCGGGTTGGCGTTGGTATAGTTGTACTTGACGTCTTCCAGCAGGTGACCCGGCAGAATCGCCCAAATTTCGCTACCGTCACCGAAATTATCGTCTTCGTAGTGACCGTCGGCCCATTCGTACTCGGATCCGTCTTCGGCGGTTTCCGGCTCACCTACCCATTTTCCCGCGTCGAAACAGTGGAGCAAGCCGGATTCGGAACCGATAATGACCCTGGTGGGCGTATCCTTCTTGGATTCGACGAAGTTCAGGTAGGAGGTTCGGTCCTTGATGGGAATTGCCGAGTCGATGGTGTCCTCGATCCAGCTGGGCAGGCCGGGGGCCCGGATGACCATGGGAGAGGCGCGGTTGATACCGCCCAACAGCCAGTCGCGTGTTGCATCACGGGCCACGACGGCGCCGTCTACGACCAGCGGATTGTCATAGCCGTGAATCCAATTGGTCAACCATAAGGAGGCGGAATCCTGATCCTGCTCCTCCGCACCCGGATCGTGGAAGTTGTTCAGCCAAACACCGTTGACTTTAGTTGCGTCCAAATCCATGGCGTTGCGAATGCTGGTGTTGATCTTGTCCTTGCTCAAAGGGGTCAAGGTCAAGCTGTCCGTATGTCGTATCCTATGAAGGTTTGTGCCGAGATAAGTGTAGATATTCCGGCCTTCTGACAGTTCGTTCTTCAAAGTAACCCCGGCGTCCCATTTGAAAAGGTTGATCGAACCGCCTCCGGTTTGCGAGGCATAGGTTGCGACCGGTTGAGATTCCGGGGTGGATTCGGGAGAACCCGAGTCGGGGAGCTTGGCGGCGATCGCCGGGTTGCCGTGTTCAAAGGTCTGCAAGGCATAGAGGTGACCGCGGTTCTTTTGTTCGCTCCAACCATGGTCGGGCGATTCGAAGGAGGCAAAGTAGTTGATGTTGGAGTTGGGAATCACGGCGCTGTTGTAATAGAAGTCGTGGACCAGGCTCTGGTAACCCACGGTTGCCGCGGTCACTTCCGGCTGAAAGGTGTCGACGTTGTCCGTGGACATCTCTACCTTCCAGTAGAGTTCGGTCGCTTTTTCGGCGACCTGGCGGGAAACGGTCCGGGTTACCTGGCTGCCGGTCGTGGATGTGCTGCCACCCTGGTCGGGTTGGAAGACATCCGGGGTGCGCAAGTGCTGGCCGCCCAGCAAGGGAATCCATTCGTCGGCATTGCCGAAGCGGTAGTAGTAGTTGACATAGCGCTTTTCTACGCCCCAGAGATCGTCGGTAAAGTTGTCCTCGAAGGTAAAGTCGGCCTGTGAGAGCGAGTAATCGGCGTCCGCGGCAAACGCGTCGCCCAAACTGTCGGCAACGTTCAGCGATTGCAACTGACCGCCGGCTTCCCGCTTGACGTAGAAGACAACGTCTTCAAAGTCACGGTCACCGCCGCCGAAAAGGTCTTCCCAGCCCAAGAGCCAGGCGTCCTTGGTTGCGGACGGGGCGCCGACCATCAGGTGCACCATGTTGCCGTTGTTGGCGCGTGTAATCGAACTGTCGCCCTCCGCGGACATATCGATGCCGTAGCGCCCGTTGATGACCGTGTTCGCGTCCACCGCGGTGCCGCTGAACCAGTCACGCAGGGCTCGGTATTGAATGATTCGACGATCCGTGCGGTAGTTTTCGAATTCATCGACCCACTCCTGGGTAATAGAGGAGTTGGCGGGGTTGGCCAAAACCTGGGGCGAACTGCCGTCGGTGGGTGCGGTCGCCAGTTCGTCCCAATCGTGGCCCCAGACCTCATTCGCCAGGGCATCGTGATCGCCGCTGTTTTGGAAGTGGGGGAACCAGTTGTTCAGGTCCCTGCCGCCGTAATCGTCACCGGAGGTATTGCCGTTGCGCGACGGACTGCCGGGCGCGGAATCCTGGTTGAAGGCAGCCTTGGAATAATAGGTCTGCACTCTTGCGCCGCCGCTGTTCCAGAAAACCACCAGGAAGAAAACCATTTCCCGCGCCCCGGAGATGTTACTTTCGTACCACCGGTATCGCCACATCTCTTCGCCGCGCGGGTCGGTAACCGCGGTAAAGTTTCCTTCATCGTCCTCATTCTTGAGGACATCGGGAATGGCGGGATCACTGATATCGCTGGTGCCGTAAATCAGGTAATCGGGATGACCGTTGGTACTGCCCATGATATCGGAGTATTGGTTGCCGTAGGGGGTATAGGACAGATAATAGGAGGTCTGCCCGGAACCACCGTCGTCATCGGCAATGTAGAAGATAGTCGAGCCGTTCCAGTGATATTTATCGTCCACGGTGTTGCCGGGGGTGCCCGCGTAATCCCAAGCGCCCAGTAATCCCATGGCGCCGTCTCCATTCAGGTCTTCCGTCGCGTAGGATTTATCGACCGCGTACGGCGGGATTTTGTTATCGCCGCGTCTGTATTCCAGAATGTCGGGGATTTGGTTGGCGTTGTTATCGATATAGAGATACGCGCCGGGATGTTCGAAATAGCCGTCGTAGTCGGAACCGTCCGAGCGTACGCTGTTGGGGACGAACTGCCAGTAGTTGTTACCGGAGGCGGAGTTGGCGGCCGCAACAGTTCCGTTACGGAAGAAACTCGCGGGC
>JASJCB010000365.1 GCA_030066195.1 Acidobacteriota bacterium | reverse complement strand
GGCCGAGGTGATCGCCAACAACACCCGCAAGCCCCTGTGGGGCTACAAGGCGCTGGTCTACTCCGGCATCTTCCTGGGCTTCATGTCGTTCATCGTCTGGGCGCACCACATGTTCCTGACCGGCATGGGCACCGCCATCTCCACCTTCTTCCAGACCACCACCATGATTATTTCCATCCCCTCGGTGATCATCCTCTCCAACCTGATCATCTCGCTGTGGGGCGGAAAGATTCGCTTCAACGTACCCATGCTGTTCGCCCTGGGTTTCCTGCCCATGTTCGGTATCGGCGGTCTCACCGGCCTGCCCCTGGGCCTGACCGCCACCGACATCCCCCTGCACGACACCTACTACGTCATCGGCCACTTCCACTACGTGGTGGCGCCGGGGACGCTGCTGGCGCTGTTTGCCGGGGTCTACTTCTACTTTCCCAAGATTACCGGGCGTTATATGAACAACACCCTGGGCAAAATCCACTTCTGGGGCACCATCATCACCATGAACGGGATCTTCTTCTCCATGCTGGTTCAAGGTATGGGCGGCGTTTCCCGGCGCTTGTACGACGGCGGCGCTTCCTACGCCTTCGCCGAACCGGTGCTCTATCTGAACAAGATCATGTCACACTCCGCCTGGCTGCTGGCCGTCTTCCAGTTCTTCTTCATCTGGAACTTCTTCCACTCCATTTGGAAGGGTCGCAAGGTAGAAAACGACAATCCCTGGCAAGCCACCACGCTGGACTGGCAAACGCCCACGCCGCCGCCTCACGGTAACTTCGACGTGGTGCCCACGGTCTACCGGGACCCCTACGAGTACAGCGTACCCGGCCATGACCAGGACTTCCTACCCCAGAATGCGGAGGCGTAACCATGTTGATCCCCTACACCATCGAGGCGAGGCCGGACACCGGCCTCAATAATGCCAAGCTGGGCATCTGGCTGTTCCTGGCTTCCGAGGTCATGCTGTTCGGTGCGCTCTTCTCGTCCTACATCCTGCTGCGCGTCAACGATCCCGCCTGGCCTCCCGGCAGCGAATACCTGAACTGGAAGTTGGCCATGGCCAATACCTTCGTGCTGATCGCATCGTCCATCACCGTCATCCTCTCCTGGGGCAACTTCCAGTTGAAGAACCCCAAAAAGGGCCGGATGTACCTGGGCATCACCCTGCTGTGCGCCTTCATCTTCCTGGTCATCAAGTACTTCGAATACAGCGCCAAGTTCCAAAAGGGTCTGTTCCCCAGCGAGAACACCTTCCTGGCCATCTACTTTACCCTGACCGGATTACACGGCCTGCACGTGGTCGGCGGCATTGTCGTCATGATCTACTTCTACGGCCCCGGTTTCAAGATGTGGAACACCCAACCCGAACGCTTTACCAACCGCATCGAGGTCTGCGGTCTGTACTGGCACTTTGTCGACCTGGTATGGATCTTCCTCTTTCCGGTTCTCTACCTGTTATGACAAGCACGGGGCCGGCCGCGTTCGGCCCCCCTTCGATCTTGCCCCGGGAGGCGCTTCATGGATCATTCCGATACTCAAGCCATTGAAAAGAACATCCGCCGGGCGGTCATGGTCTTCGTCATCCTCATGGTGTTGACCGTCGTCACCGTGCTGGCCGCCCAGGTCGATTTGGGCCATACCGTCAACATCGTCGTGGCGCTGCTCATTGCCACGGTGAAGGGCAGCCTGGTGGCCGCCTACTTCATGCACCTGATCGACGAAAAACAAGTCATCTACTGGGTCCTGATCTTATGCGCCGTCTTCTGCGTGTTCATGCTGGGCCTGCTCATGTTTACCAATGCCGACGGGATCACGCTCTGATGTCTTTAAAACACTTCCACATCTTCTTCATGTTCATCTGCATCTTCCTTCTGGTCGGTTTCGGCGCCTGGGGCATCGCCACCGGCCGGCAACCCGATGCGGAATCCTGGCGCGTCACCATGGGGGTCGTGCTCTCCGTGCTGGGTGTCGCCTTAATCGGTTACCTGGTTCACTTCCTCAAAAAGATCAAGAAGGAGGGATGGGAGTCATGAAACGGTTCCTTGCCGCCCTTTCGCTACTGCTGTTCAGCCCGGCCGTTGTGACCGCCTGCGATGTCTGCTTCGGCAACCCCGAAGATCCCCAGACCAAGGGCATGGCCGCGGCCATTATCACCATGCTGATCGTGGTTTACGCCACCCTGCTCACCATCATCGGCTTTTTCGTTTACCGTTACTTCCGGCGGCGCGCCGAATTGGCCGCCGTCCAATCTTAAGGAGTTCCACCATGCGGGATTTTCTGGGTCAACCTGCCAACTACTCCGCCCACGGCGGTCAGATCGACCAGTTGATGTACATTATTCATGGCTTTATGCTGGTGCTGTTTATCGGCTGGGGGATTTTCTTCCTCTACACCTTGTGGCGTTTCCGTTCCTCCAAAAGCTTAACCGCCGACTACAAGGGCGTGACCGGTAAGTCCTCCAAGTACCTGGAAATTGCCGTGGCCCTGTTCGAGGGCGTGCTCCTAATTGCCTTCTCCGTTCCCCTGTACGCCGACCGGGTGGACGATTTCCCGCCTGAAAGCGAGGCCACCGTCATGCGCCTCATCGCCGAGCAGTTCAAATGGCATTTCCACTATCCGGGCCCGGACGGCGTCTTCGGTAAAACCAGTGTCGACCTGGTCGACTCGCAGGACAACCCGCTGGGCCTGGATCGCGAAAGCGAGGGCGCTGCCGATGATGTCTATGCCCAGGTAGGCCGGGCGCCGGTGGATAAACCCGTGATCATCCACCTCAGCAGTCGTGACGTGATCCACTGCCTGAACCTGCCCAACATGCGCGTCAAGCAGGACGCCATTCCCGGCATGAGTATTCCCGTCTGGTTCACGCCCGTGGGCGCCGGCGAATTCGAAATTGCCTGCGCACAACTCTGCGGCATCGGCCACGCCACGATGTTCGGTAAGTTCAACGTCCTGGACCAGGCAGGTTACGACAAGTGGATGGCGGACGAGCAGACCGCCCTGGAAGAAGAGGGCGAGTACGAGGAGTTCTAACCGAGCCCGGAGGAGCCGTGTCATGACCGCTGTAATCAATGGCAAAATCAATAAACCCGGCGCCGCCCGTGTCGTGATTGTCGGAGGCGGGATTTCAGGCCTGGCGACCGCCTGGTTCCTCCAGGAACAAGCCCGGCATGACCATACGCCCATCGACATCACCCTCTTGGAAGCCGGCGACCGTTTGGGCGGTATCCTGAAATCGGTCCACCGCGACGGCTGCCTGCTTGAGGCGGGACCCGACTCCATCCTGTTGCAAAAACCGGCGGCCATGAACCTGGTTCGCGACCTGGCTTTGAAGGCAGACGTGGTCTACCCCTCGCGTAGCGGCAGTATCTGCATCCTGAAGGACGGCCGCATTTCGCCTCTGCCCGAGGGTTTCCGCATGGTGGCGCCCACCCGCTTCTGGCCCACGGTGCGCTCGCCCCTGTTCTCTCTGCGCGGCAAGGCGCGGATGGCGGGCGACCTTTTCGTAGGCGCATTACCCAAGGGCTGCGACGAGAGCCTGGGTTCCTTCGTGCGTCGCCGACTGGGCGATGAGGTTCTGGAGCGCGTGGTCCAACCCATGCTGGCAAGCATCTTCCTGGCCGATGCCGACGAGATGAGCCTGAACCACGTCATGCCTCGCCTGGCCGCCTTGGAAAACAAGTTCGGTTCGGTCATTCGCGGTCTGCGCGCCCAACTGAAAGCCATCCCCGGCGGCAAACAATCCGAAATGAGTTTCTTTTCCCTACGCGGCGGTGTCGGCCAATTGGTCGATCGCCTTGCCACCCGCCTGAGCGATGTCACCCTGCGCACTCAGGCCCCGGTCGAAAAGCTGACCCGCCGCCGAGGTACCTGGAACTTACAACTGAACAACGGCGAAACCCTGAACGCCGAGGCCGTGGTATTGGCCTGCCCCTTCTATCGCGGCGCCGAAATGCTGGCCCTGTCCGACCCGCAACTGGCCCGCGTGCTGCTGTCCACCGAATATGCTTCCTGCGCCACGGTTACCCTGAGCTACGACGCCGATAAGGTCGACCATCACTTCCAAGGCAACGGTTTTTTTGTACCGCGCTGCGAGAACCTGAGCTTCATAGCCTGTAACTTCGTCCACAGCAAATTTCCCGACCGTGTGCCCAAGGGCCGCGTGGTCCTGCGCGTCTTCGTGGGCGGCGCCATGGACAACCGCCTGTTCGACTTAAGCGACGACAACCTGACCGAACGCATCCACCGGGAACTGGCGCCCATGTTCCGCATCTCGGCCCTGCCGCGCGATGTTTTCGTGCACCGCTATCACCGCGCCATGCCTCAGTTCGAAGTTGGCTACGGCGACAAGTTGGCGCGCCTGCGGAACCTGCTGGAAAAACGACCCGGCCTGCAACTGGCCGGCGGCGGAACCGGTGTCGTGGGCATTCCTGACTGTATCCAAAGCGGCCAAAACGCGGCCGAGGCCGCCTATGCGCAATTGTTCCAACTGGAGGCGCCGTTAGCGGCTGCCGGCGGCTAGGAGACACCATGCTCAAACCCGAGACGCCTGACGGCGGTCTGTTTCAGTCCCATGTCATTTCTTGGAACCTCACCCAGCGCTGTAACCTGAAGTGCGAGCACTGTTACATCGAGGGCGGCCCCATCCAAAAAGCCATGCTGGCCGGCGAGATGACCACCGAACAATGCCTGCGCACGGTCGACCAGATCAGCGAGATCAACCCCAACGCGCTGGTCATCTTTACAGGCGGCGAACCCCTCTTGCGCCCGGATGTCTTCGAGATCGTGCAATACGCCTCGGACAAGGGCCTGTGGTGCGTCATGGGCACCAACGGCGTGCTGGTGACGGAACGCCTGGTGGACAAGATGATCGAGGTGGGCATTCGCGGCGTCAGTCTGTCGCTGGATTCCATGGACCCCGAGGTTCACGACGCCTTCCGCCGGGTACGCGGCGCCTGGCGGAACACGGTGCGCGGCTCCCGCATTCTCAAGGAAAGGGGTCTGCCCTACATCATCCAAACGACCGTCGGTATCCACAACCTGGACGAAATCCAGGAGATCGCCCGCTTCGCTCACAAACTGGGGGCCAGGGTCTTCAACCTCTTCTTCCTGGTCCCCACGGGTCGCGGCACTTTCATCAGCGATATCGAACCGGCCGAATATGAAGGTGCCCTGCATACCATGATGGCGGTCCAAAAGGAATTCGACGGTCGCATGCTGATCAACGCCAAATGCGCCCCGCACTACCAACGCGTGCTCTACGAAAACGAGCCGGACAGCAAGTTCCTGAAATCGTTCGCGGCGGGTGCGGGCGGTTGCCCGGCGGGGACGCATTACGCGGGCATCCGACCGGACGGCAAGGTGACGCCCTGCCCCTACCTGCCCCAATACGGCGGCAACCTGAAAGAAAAGAGCTTCAACGAGATCTGGCGAGATTCCGACCTGTTCCGAACCATTCGCGCCCGCAAACAACTGGGCGGCCGATGCGGCAGTTGCGAGTTCAACGCGGCCTGCGGCGGCTGTCGCGCCCGCGCCTTCGGACACGTAGGCGACATCCTGGCCGAGGACCCCTGGTGCATCTACAAACCGGGCCGTTTCGGCGGCGAGGAGATCACCTTTGCCCAAGGCAACGTCTACGGCCTGGTCCCCGAGGAAGCGGAGGGTCAGGAGATCGTCTGGCAGGCGGCGGCGAAAGACCGCTTACAAGCCGTGCCTTCTTTTGTCCGCGGCATGGTCATCAGGCGGGTGGAGGACTATGCCCGCCGCGAGGGCCGGCGCGAAATCACCCCCGCGCTGATGGACGAAATCAGAGCCAGGATGCCGGTGAGGTTCCCCCGGTTCGGAAGAAAACCGGGCGTAAAGGTATAGATTTGGTATCTTTTCGCTTCCTTCGACCGGATGATTTCCCGTTGATTGCCCACGCGGTGCAGACCTGTTATAACTGCCACTTCCCGGACGAACCCTTGATGGACCTGGGCCGCATCAAAACGGAGGCGACGGAAATCAATGTCTGGGCATCCAGTTGCATGGTTGCGATCGAAGGGAACGATCCTGTCGCCGTGGTCGTCGGCGCCAAACGAGAGGGCGAAACTCTGATCCGCCGCATCGGCGTCCACCCGGACCGACGTGGCGATGACTTGGGTTCCCACCTGCTGCGTTCGCTCAGCGCCAAGCTGGCCATCGTGGGCCCGCCCAAGCTGATCGCCGAGGTGCCGGACGACCTGAAGGTTGTGGGCTTCTTCGAACGCCTGGGTTTTGGTCGAGAAACGGACCTGGTTGACTATGTATCACCGGAACAGATGGAGCCGGTGCCGGAGACAGGCGCCGTCCAACCGGTCCCGGTACGCGACCTGCTGACCCAAACGGGCCTGTGGCGTCAGAAACCGGAAGCCTGGGACCGGGCGGAGAGCACCCTGAAAAACCGCAAAGACAAGCTGACAAGCTACGCCCTCCTATCTCCGGAGCAAATCGAAGCGGCTGTCATCCTTCGACAAGACCCGGACACAAACAAACGGGAAATCGTCCGTTTCGGTTGCAAAAACTCCCAAACAGTATCCACTTTTCTGCCGCTGTTAATACGCCACGGGTTCCAAAACCACGGCCGGTTACACATCCCCAAACTACATCCAAAAGAACTACCCCCTCGCATCCTAACCGATCTGGGCTTCACCGAAACCAGACGCCACGGCAAATACACCGCGATCGCCCAGGGCGACTGACGATAGTGCGACGTTCTATAAGCGCAATCTTCGATGTATTCCCGAGAGCGCCCATGTGGAACAGCGAATTTTCCGGCGCCAAAATGTTGACACATGTCTACCGACATGAAACATCGGCTGAACCGAAACAAACAAAGCAGTTCCAATTCGATCTTTTCCTTTTCAAAAAATAGATCCCCAAATCCCCGAACTTACATCGGGAAGCTCTGAATCCTGATGCACCCGGCCATGACCGAACCTCCGGGGCGCACAAAAGATCCACACGCCTGCAGGTACTTAATTCCGATCCGAAAAACCAAAACCTCCAATTCTCGGCATTAGGATCCGGGCAAAAAATTGTAAATACTCCCGCCCGAGGGTCAATATCGAGCCCGAAAAAAGACCATGCATGCATCAATGTGCCAACCACCTTCGGCCGGGGACCTTAATGCTGGATTCCCGAGGGTACCCCTTGGCTCAGGGATGTACCCACATGCCCCATGTGGGTACATCCC
>JASJCB010000058.1 GCA_030066195.1 Acidobacteriota bacterium | reverse complement strand
CCAACTCTGGTTGTACACGGGCGAACTGTTCTACACGGACCGGGTAGACGCCGTTCTCCAAGAAGCCGGCATCATCCCGGATCTGAAGGCGCTTCGGCCCAAGTGGCGACAATTGGTCAACGAAACCCTGAACGAGGCAACCCTGACGGTCCCGGAAGACCCGGCTTACTTCCCTGAACGCGCCCGCAAAGGTCAACACAGCGAGCATCTGGGTCATCTGCTGGCTTCCATGCAAATCCTGGCCAGAAGCCACCCGGACGCGAGTTGGTAAACCGCAAACCGGGTCTCGGTTGACAGCCGGACCCGGTCGGTTTAAATCTCCAACTCCTCGTAACCGTCGCCCTCGCTCTCGGGAGCATCTTTGAGCCCGGCGACCAGGACCAGATCGTCGATAGCGGCGCCCAGTTCTCTCAGGGTCTTGAGTTCAAAGACCAGGCGCATGGGGATTTCCAGGTTCAGGGCGTCGCGTATTCCCGAGACCAGCCGGGTAGCCGTCAGGCTGTGGCCGCCCAGTTCGAAAAAGTTATCGCCGGCGCCTACCGTATCCCTTTTCAGAAGTTCGCCCCACAGCGAGGCCAGCATTTTCTCCGTTTCCGTTTCCGGAGCGAGGTAGTCCGCCGACGAGTCCCATCGGGGTTCGGGGAGGGCTTTGCGGTCCAGCTTGCCGTTGGGCGTAAGCGGGAAGCATTTCATGGCAATGACCGCCGTGGGTATCATGTAATCCGGTAGTCGATCCTTCAATGCATCCGACCAATTCGGGGGCGCATCGCCGTCTTCCGTGGTGATATAAGCGACCAGGTGTCGGCTGCCGCTCGGGTCTTTTTTAATCAAAACAACGGCCCCGGAAACACCCGGCTGATCCGAAAGAGCGGCCTCCACTTCGCCGGGTTCGATACGGAAACCGCGCAGCTTGATTTGATGATCGACACGACCCAGGAATTCGATCTGCTCGGGACCGTCCGCGCCCCAGCGACAGCGGCCCAGATCACCCGTCGCGTACAGGCGCTCTCCCGGTTCCTGAGCAAACGGGTTGGGAATAAAGCGCTCGGCGGTAAGCCCCGGCCGGTTCAAATAGCCATGCGCCAGGCCGACACCGGCCAGATAGAGTTGCCCCGGAACGCCCGCCGGCGTGGGCATGAGGTCCGCCGCCAGAATATGAACGCGCATGTTGGGGATGGGGCGACCTATAGCCAGGGGCCGGTCGAAGCGGTCGCACTTCAGCGTCGTTACGGTCACACTTGCTTCCGTGGGACCGTAGGCATTGATCAAGGTTTGGTGCCGCGACCAAAATTCGGCCAACTCCTCCGGACAGGATTCACCGCCGAAGCAGATGTATTTCAGATACGGCAATCGTACCCTCGGCATCACGGCCAGGGCAGAGGGGATCGAGCAGTAATGAGTGATCCGTTCCTCGGTCAGCCTTTCGCAGAGGTCATCGCCCGGTAGCATTTCCTCGTCCGGCATCAGGTAGAGACGCGCGCCGGAGCACAAGGCCGTGAAGATCTCCCACACGCTCGCGTCGAAGGCCAGGGAGGCCCGCTGCAACATCCTGCTTTCCGGTCCCGTCCGAATCAGTTCGATAGCGGCCAGGATCATGCTCAGCACGCCTCCGTGTCCCAGGAGGGCGCCCTTGGGTTTGCCCGTTGAGCCGGAAGTGTAGATGACATACGCGGGCCGGTTGCCGCCCTGTCCCTTATCGGTTTGCGGCAGAACCTCGTCCCCGGGTCGGGCATCGGTGTTGGGCACGTTCCAGAGGGTTTCGGCCGGCTCGTTGGAGATAATCAGGCTCAGGCCGGCATCGGCGGCGGTAAAGGCCGGTCGCGCCTCGGGTTGTCCAAGCGGCAGGGGTACGTAAGCCGCGCCGGCGTGCATGACGGCAAGCACCGCCGCGATCGTTTCCGGGGAGCGCGGCAGGTAAATGCCTACCAGATCGCCGGGTTCGATGCCCAGGCCGCGCAGTTTGGCGGCCAGGCGATTGGTGTGGTCCAGCAACGCGCCGTAGGTGATGTCCTGGCGCGTGTCGCCGGCCCGATAGCAGAGCGCGATTGCATCCGGTCGTTCGGCGGCGCGTGCGGCCACGCATTGGTGCAGGCCCAGATCCTTCGGATAGCTTCTTGTGTTGTGATTCCATAGGGCCGTGATTTCGCTGGTTTCCCGCTGATCACGACCCAGTAGGGTGAGATTGGTCTCGGAGCGTTCAACGGTATCCGCGAAGGCTTCGGCGAGGTTTTGGTAATGCCCGGCCATACGTGCAACGGTAGCGGCTTCGAACAGATAGTCGGCATAGTTGATGACGCCTTGGAAGCAGCCGCCTTCCTTGCTCAGGATCAGGGCCAGATCCAATTTCGCCCCGGGCGGTGTTTGTTCCGCCGGTTGTAATTCCAGACCCGGTAGTTGCATGGGCTCCATGGGCGTGTTTTGCAGCAGGAACAGGGTTTGGATCAAGGGGCTGACACCGGGGGCGCGTTCGGTGACGACCGCCTCCACCACGTGTTCCAACGGGGTTTCCCCGTGCGCAAAGGCATCCAGGACTCGATTGCGAACCTGGTCGATCAACCGGTCCGCGCTTCGAACATCTTTCCGAAAGTCGACGGGCAGAGCCAGGGTGTTGACGAAGTAACCGATCAGGGGTTCAAACTCCCGACGGCCCCGGTTGGCCGTAGCCGCCCCGATCAGGAAATGGTCCATGCCGGTGAAACGCCGCAGCAGTTCGGCGTAGACGGCCAGCAGGATCATATAGGGCGTGGCGCCGTGTTTGCGGGCCAGGCGTTCGACGGCCTCGGAACATTCCCGTGAAAGGCGGAGGGGCTGCATGCCGCCCCGACCGGTAGCCGGTGTATTGCGAGGGCGATCCAGGGGCAGGCTTAGGATCTGAGGCGTTTCGCTCAGTTGATCGCGCCACCAGTCCAACATGTGCTTGAATTCGCCGTCCGCCGTCCGTTGTTGTTGCCAAAGCGCCAGGTCCACATATTGCAACGGCAGGTCGGGCAGGAGCGCCGGCGTTCCGCGTAGGGCCGCCCGATAAGCTTGCGTCATCTCGGAGACGAAGATGCTCAGCGACCAGCCGTCGGCGATGATATGGTGCATGGTCATCAGCAAGAGGTGGTGTTTGTCGGTAAGCCGGAGCAGGCCGATGCACAGCAAAGGGCCCGCGGTCAGGTCGAACGGCCTCCGCGCTTCCTGTTCCGCCAGGGTTGCGGTTGCCGCCTCGGTATCGACCCCGCGCAGGTCAATCACGCTCAGGTTGCGGGGGCGGTCGGGCTGAACGGATTGGTAGGGTTTGCCCTCGTGTTCGGCAAAGATCGTACGCAGGATTTCATGCCGGGAGATAATCTCGTTCAGGCTCACCTGAAGGGCGCGGATATCCAGGCGGCCCTTGAAATGGACCGCATAGGCCATGTTATAGGCGACGTCATCGGGGGCCAGCCGGTGGAGGAACCACAATTGGTGTTGCGAGAAACTGAGCGGCGGGAACTCCGGTCGCGCCATGGGTGTGAGCGGCCCCGACTCCGCCCCCGTGGTTTCATCGATCCTGGCCGCCAGCGCGCCGAGAGTAGGATGTTCGAACAAGTCCCGCACGGAGAGTTCCACGCCCATGGTTTGCCGAATTCCGGCTTGCACCTGGACGGCCGACAGGGAATGCCCGCCCAGTTCGAAGAAATCGCGGCCGATGTGGTCCACGCGGCAGCCCAGGATATCCTCCCATAGTGCGGCCAGTTCCCTTTCGGCCTGACTACGCGGCGGCGCGAAGAAATGGTTTTCGCGTTGATCCAACGAGGCTAAAAGGGCGCGGCGATCGGGTTTGCCGCTCGTTAGTCGCGGCAATGCGGGCATGGTGCGAATGACGGCGGGAATCATAGCCGTGGGCAGTCTTTGCAGCAGAAAGGCGCGCAGATCGTCTTTCAACTCGTTCTCGCCGGTTGCTACGAATGCGGCCAGACGGGTTTCTCCCCACTCGTTGGGTAAAACTGCGACCGCCGTTTCATGAACATCCGGATGCATTTCGAAGACCGCTTCGATCTCGCCCGGTTCGATGCGCACACCCAATATCTTGACCTGGCGATCCATTCTGCCCGACAGGTGCAGCTTCCCGTCCGGCGCCAGGCGACCCAGATCGCCGGTTCGGTAGATGCTGCATCCGTCAAATTCTCGAAACGGATGATCGGGGTAGCGCAATGCCGTTTCCTCCGGCAGTTTCAAATAGCCTTTGGATGGGAACGGCAGTTCCAGATAGATTTCGCCCACCTCGTCCAAACCGCATTGGCGTTGTCCGTCCAGAACCAGCACGCGACCGCCGGGCAGCGGGCGGCCGACGGCCTGGATGCCGCACGGCGGGGGACTGGGAACGGCGTGCCAGGTGCGGGAGAAGCAGGTTTCACTAGCGCCGTAAATATTGAGGATCTTGCCGGAGAACCGGGCCTGCCACCGGCAGACAACATCATCGCGCAGGAGTTCGCCGGTCAGGAACAGCAGACGCAGGTGGGGAAAGGTAACTCCTTCGGTCAACCAGGTCGCGGAAATGGATGCGACGCTGTGGACAATGGTAATCTGTTGCCGATTCAACCAGGCTGCCGTTTCGCCCGGTTCCGGGGTGCGCCCGTTCGGCGGCATGCAAATGGCGGCGCCCGACAACAGAGGGAGGAAGAAATCGCGCACGGGCATGTCCACGCTCAGCGTGGAGAGTTGCGCCACGCGGTCACCGGCGCCGATCTTGAAAGTGGACCGCTCCCAGTGGAGGTACTGCTCCAGGCCGGAACGAGCGCACAAAACACCCTTCGGCCGGCCCGTGGTGCCCGAGGTAAAGACGATATAACCGCCGCCCTCGGTGATGTCCGGCATGGAGACGGGCTCCTTGGGAACGCCGGGAGGCAGACCGGTCTCGCCGTCGACGAAAACGGGCTCTTCGCCCGCCCAATCGCCCAAGGAATCATTGACAACGATCAGGAAGCGGGGATCGGCAAGGTCCAACATCGTACGGCGGCGTTGCTCGGGCAAATCGGGGTCTAAGGCCAGGATGATACCGTCATTGATGAAAACGGCAGTCAGGGCCGTTGCCATGCCGAAGTCGCGTCGACCGTAGACGGCAACCACGTCGCCTTTTCTCTGCCCTCTTTGTCGCAGCAGACGGGCGATGGTTGCCGCGCCCTCTGCAAGCCGGCCGTAACCATAGTGGCGCGTATCGGTAATCACGGCCGGGCGATCGGGCTCGTCCAGAGCCAACCGGAAGACGGAGCCGACGATGGACCCGCTCGGCGGTCGGATCAGCGGTCGGGTTGGATCGGGGACCAGGGACAGCGCCTCGGGGTTGAGCGTGGAATAGGTATCGATCGGTTGTTCCGGGTTCGCGGTGATTTGTTCCAACAGAAACTTGAAACGCCCCAACATGGCCGCGATTTGTTCGCCCTGGAACAAGGCTTTGCGATAGATGGGCCGCAAGATCAGCGCATCGCCCCGGTCCTCCACGGAGAGGGAGAGGAACATTTTGGAGGGCGGCGCTTCGGCAATGAGTTCATGGCTTTCCAAACCGGCCAGGGGCGGCAGTTCTCCGGGAGATTCCACCAGGTTCAGGACCACGTCGTAAAAGGGATGACGATCCAGGCGGCGGTTGGGGTTGACGGCCTCCACCAAACGCTCGAAGGGCACGTCCTGGTTGGCGAAGGCCCGGTGGGTGGTTTCGCGGACACGCGCCAGCAGTTCCAAGAAGGTGGGTCGGCCCGACAAATCGTCGCGTAAGGCCAGGGAGTTGAGAAACAGGCCGATCAAGGGTTCCAGCGAGGACTGATTACGCCCCGCCACCGGCGTACCCACCACGATATCGTCCTGGCCGGACCAGCGTTGCAGCACGATCTTGAACGCGGCCAGCAGCACGGTGAACAGGGTGGTGCCCTGCGCGGCGGCCAGTCGGCGAAGGGCGATCCCCAATTCTGCCGACAAAGCCAGGGTTTGCACCGCGCCCCGCGCATCGGTGGAATCCACGCCGGCGAGAATGGGCAGGTCGATAAAAGGGAGGGGTAACGCGAGTTTCTGAAGCCAATAGTCCAGTTGCGGGTTCAGGGCGCCGCTTTCCAGGTACTGCCGTTGCCAGGCGGCATAGTCGGCGTAGGTGACGGGCAACGGCTTCAGGTGCTCCGGGTTTCGGCCGCGTGTAAAGGCGTTGTAGCAAATGGACAGCTCGGAAGCCAGGATATTGACCGATAAGCCGTCACCGATGATGTGGTGTAGGTTGACCAGCAGAAAGTGGTGATCAAAAGCGAGCCGCAGCAAATAGATACGTACCAGGGGCCCGGTTTCCAGGTTGAAGGGCCTGATCTGTTCCGCCTCGATCATGCTTCGGGCGGACCGTTCGGCGGTTTTCGGGTCCAGGTGTTCCAGGTCCACCACCTGAAGGCGCGGCGACAATGACCGATCGATCAGCAGCGATGGACCGTCCTCGCATTTGGGCATGGCAGACATCATGACGTCGTGCCGTCCGGCAATGTGCCGAAAGGCGCGCTCCAGGGCGTTCGCGTCCGGTCGACCTCGTAAGCGGCGGAACATGGCCATGTTGTAGGCCGGGTTTTTGCCATGTTCCAAGCGGTCCAGGAACCACAGCCGGGTTTGCGCAAAGCTGAGACCCGGGGTCCGGCCCGGGGACAGGCGGGGAATGCCGACCGCCCGGTTGCGGCCGCGCTCCACCAATTCGGCCAGGGCGGCGACAGTGGGCCTGGCGAACAGGTCGCGGGTTTCCAGGTCCACGTCCAGCACATCGCGCAGGCGCGCCACCACCCTGGTTGCGGCCAGGGAATAGCCGCCGGCCTCGAAGAAATCGGTGTGTAGGCCCACCTCGGCGACATCCAGCACATCGCACCATACACGGGCGATCGCTTTTTGTAGTTCGGTTTGGGGTGATTGCTCCGGTTGGCGGCGAGGAAATCCGATCGTTCGCGCTTGCAGGGCCTTACGGTCGATCTTGCCGTTGGCCGAAAGGGGCAATGCTTCCATGATGTCCCAAACGGCGGGGATCATGTAATCGGGCAGGCGGTCGGCCAGTTGTTCGGCTAATTGACTCCCGGCCGGTTCCGCATTGGGTTGCGGAACAAGGTGAGCGACCAGGGTGTCCGGGTTGCGCCGCAAGGTCACCGCGGCTCGACGGACAGAGGGGAGATCGAGCAAGGCATTTTCGACTTCTCCCAACTCGATCCGATAGCCGCGCAGTTTGACCTGGTGATCGATACGTCCCAGGAAGATGAAGCGATCCGGCCGACCGTCGTCATCGGCGACGAGTTTGATCAGGTCGCCGGTGCGGTACAGACGTTCTCCGGGACGAGCGGCGAAGGGATGGGGCACGAATTGTCGCGCGGTGAGCGCCGGCCGGCGATGATAGTCTCTGGCGAGGCCGGGTCCGCCCAGGCAGAGTTCGCCCGGCACGCCCATGGGTACCGGCATGAAATTCCGGTCCAGGATGTGCGTTTCGGTGCCGGGCAACGTTCGACCGACGGCCGCGATCGGCCCGTCATCCCCGTTCGGGCTCATGTGTTGCGATGTGGCCAGCACACCGCATTCGGTGGGACCGTAGGCATTGTTCAAGATGACATCAGGCAGTGCGGTCAGTACTCGTTTTACCGTTTCGGATTTTAAAGCGTCGGCGCCGATAGACAGGAAACGGATATCCCCCAGGAGATCGGGGGCCTCGTCCATGATCAGGTCCAGGTTGGCGGGCACCATGAAGATACGGGTGATCTTGTGTTCGGCAATGATCGGGGCGAGCGCGGCGGGCTCCAGGTAGCGCTTGGGGTAGAAGGTGACGCGGGCGCCCCCCATAGCGGCGCACCAGGTTTCCCATAGGTAGGCGTCAAAAGCGCAGGAAGCCACCTGTAAAACATGATCTTTCGGATCGACTCGGGTGATATTGGCGTCGGCGGTCAGGCGTGTCAGGCCGGCGTGAGTGTTGCTCACTCCCTTGGGTTGTCCCGTGGAGCCGGAGGTATAGATAACGTAGGCAATTTCATCCGCGCCCATGGGCTCGGATTCAAGCGCTCGGCCGGCAAAGGCGTCGGGAAGATCGACACAAAGGCTCAGTGAAAAATCCAAACCTTCAATCAGGTCTGTGCTTGTCAGCAACAGGTTTGCCCCGGCATCGTCCAGGGTCCACACGGCGCGGCCGATCGGCAGGTTGGGGTCCAGCGGCAATATGGCCGCGCCGCTTTGCCAAACCGCAAGTTGGGCTACGGTCAGATCCAGTCCCCGGTGAAGGAAGGCGCCGACAATAGATTCGCGACCCACACCGCGTTCCCGCAGGATTGCGGCCAACCGGCCGGCGCGTCGGGCCAGTTCCCCGAAGGTCAGGCAACGGCCGTCGACCTGGCTGAAAACAACGGCATCCGGTTGCAGCGTTGCCTGACGGGCGATCTTTTCATGAATCAGTTCCGGCGACACGGGTTCGCCCCGGTTGAATGTTTGAAGGAGGGCTTGTTCTTCACCGCTCATCAGCGGCAGGGTGAAGACATCGCGCCTGGGTTCGGCCAGGGCGCTTCGCAGCAGGTTTTGGAAGTGAAGCACCATGCGGTCGACGGTAGCCGGCTTGAACAGGCCGCGGTTGGCGATCAGGTAACCGCGATACCCGTCTTCCTCGTCCCACATGTTCAGTGTGAGGTCCTGGGCGGCCGGCAGTTCTTGGGGATCTCGCGGCGTCAAATCAAGCCCCGGGAGTTCCAGGGGGCGCAACGGCGCGTTTTGCAACGCGAACAGGGTCTGGTAGACGGGCGATACAGCGGGGTCGCGGGGGACATCGGCCAGAGCGGCGATGCGGTCGAAGGGCAGGTCCGCATGGGCGAAGGCTTCCAGCGCGGATTTCCGGGTTCGGTCGACCAGACCTTGGAAATGGGGATTGCCGTCCAGGTTCAAGCGCAACGGCAGGGTGTTGATAAACAGGCCGATCAGCGGTTCGACCGCTTCGTCGTTACGGCCGGCGACCGGCGTGCCGGTCACCAGGTCCGTTTGGCCGCTGTAACGCGACAGCAGCAGGCAGAAGGCCGCGTGCAGCACCATGAAGGGGGTGGCGCCGGTTTCACTCGCCAGGTTTTCGGTGGATTTCCGGTCGGCCGCGTCCAGGTGGAAGCGGCGATAGGCGCCCTCGAAGGTCTGAAACGCGGGACGCGGCGCATCCAGCGGAACATCCAGCACCGGCGGCGCGTCCGCCAATCGATCCTTCCAATAGCGTTCCTGGTTCTGCAGTAAACCTTCTTCGAGGATGCGGTTCTGCCAGGCGGCGTAATCGGCGTATTGAACCGGAAGCGGCGGAAGGACAGCGGTTTTTTGTCGAAGGCGGAACGTGTAGCGCGTCGTTAACTCATCCACGAAGACGCCCATGGACCAGCCGTCCGCAATGATATGATGCATGGTTGCCTGCAACACGTGACGCCGATCGCCCAACCGCAGCAGCTTCGCCCTGAACAGATCCTCCCCGGCCAGATCGAAACGGTGACGTTCCTCGCGAGCGATCAGCGGAGTTACATCGTCGACCCCTTCCAGGTCGATCAGGGGTAAGGAAAAGCGGTTCGGCGGCATGACGATGGGCGCGGGTCGGCCCTCGCAAGCGGGGAAGCGCGTGCGCAGCGTTTCGTGACGGTCGATAATGCCCGCCAGGGCTTGTTCCAGCGCGACCACATTCAGCAGCCCGTTCAATTCCAATGTAATAGGGATGTTGTAGGCGTGCAGGTCGCCCCGGCCCACCAACTGATCGAAGAACCAGAAGCGTTGCTGGTTGAAGGACAAAGGCCTGTCTGCCGCCGACTCCACGGGTACCACGGGAGGCAGGCCGGGCTCGGACAATGGTTGGATGGCCGCGGCCAACCCTGCAATGGTGGGCGTTTCGAAAATGGTTTGAACGGGCAGGTCCACCCGAAAGCGTGCCCGGATGCGGCCGGCCAGACGCGTCGCCATCAGAGAGTGCCCGCCCAGGTCGAAGAAGCTGTCGTAGATCCCCGGGGGCTCGATAGCGAGGAGTCCTTGCCAGAGATCGGCCAGTTCCCGCTCCGTTTGGTTGGTGGGTGGAAGATGTTCTCGCATCGGGGCGGCGCTGTCCGGCTTGCGGTTTTTGTCATGCGACAGCTTGTTGACCTGGTGATCGATGGACAGCAAGGTTTGTTTATCCTCGGCCGTCAGAAAATCGATCGAACCGACAGGTATTTGCGGATCGGCGCACACGGCATCGCATATGATGAGGAAATGTTGGGAAATGCGGGCGATGGTCGGCGGTTCGAACAAATCGGTACGGTAGACCCACTCCCCCCGGCAGCCGTCATCGCGGGGGGTCAGTTGCAGGGTCAGGTCCATGGGCGAGGGCATGTGTTCGAGCGGTAACAGATCCAAGGCCAGGCCCGGTAACGCCAGGGCTTCTCCCGAAGCGTTCTGCAAGGCGAACATGACTTGGAACAGGGGGCCGTGACCCGGGTTGCGCTCCGGCTTGACCGCATCGACCACCTGTTCGAAGGGCAGGTCTTGATTGGCGAAGGCTTCAAGAGTAAGCACGCGGGTGCGCTGCAGTAACCGGGCAAAGGAGGGGTTGCCGCCGAGGTCGTTGCGCAGACACAAGGTGTTGATGAAACAGCCGATCAGGGAAGCCCACTCAGGACGCGTGCGGCCGGCGATCGGCGTACCCACGGGGATGTCTTCCCGGTCGGTGTAGCGGTGCAGCAGAACGGCCAGGATTGCTTGGAGCGTCATGAAAAGAGTAGCGCCGTGTTCCCGAGCCAGGTTCTCCAAGGCGGCCAGGCGTTCCCCCTCGATCGAGACGGGTTCCACATCGCCCTCAAAGCCCTGACGTACAGGGCGCGGCTTATCTGTCGGCAATTCAAGCAGCGGCGGGATGTCGGCCAGGCGGTTAATCCAATAGTCTCGCTGTTCGTGCAGTACGTCCGCGTTCATTCGGGTTCGTTGCCACCAGGAGAAATCGACGTATTGCCGGTCCGGGGCGGGCAGTTCGCGGTCGCCGGTATAACCGGCGATGAGTTCGCGCACCAGGATGTCAATGGACCAGCCGTCGAAGATGATGTGGTGCATGGTGAATAACAGCACGTGGTCGTCAAGGGCCAGGCGCAGGAGCCGCCCCCGGTACATGGGTCCCAACTTCAGGTCGAAAGGCAACCGGGCTTCCGCGGCGGCAATCTCGGCGCGGGCCGGTTCCGGGTCGGCAAGACCGCTGAGATCGATCAGAGCGGGCCGGAAGGGTTGCGGCGAGTCGACGACCTGGCAGGGTTCCTCGTCTTCCTGAATGAACCGGGTACGCATGGCCTGGTGACGGGCAATGATGCCGGACAGGGCGTTGTTCAAACGATCGATCTGGAGCCGGCCGCGCAACCGAAGTGCGCAGGGGATGTGGTAGGCGGGTACGCCCCGGGCCTCGTATTGCTCGAAGAACCACATGCGCTGTTGAGAAAAGGACAAGAGCGCGGGTTCATCGGCGGGTTTGGGTTGCGGCAGCGGCTCTTCCCGGCGCTCCTGTTGCCGTTGCAACAAGCGGGTCAGGTCGTCCTTGTGACGACGCAATTCGTCGAGCAGGGAACCTTGCAGAGCCTCGGAGGGACCTTGAAGACGCAATTTACCCGCGACCAGACGGCAGGTAATCCGGGCATCATAAAGCCGGCCCAGCAGATCATCTAAATGAGGAGGGGGCATGGATGTTATCTCGACAAGGTTGAGTGGAAAGCAATGTATCTACGGCCAACGCGAAGGGTTGACGCAATGGAAGTATTCTACAACTTCCGTGAGGACATCTCAAAAAGTAGTACTTCCAAACCGGTTTGAAAGCAGGAACTCGTCAAGGTCGCCTGAGACCCCGTGACGATCTCATTTGTGCCGGAATTCATCCCGGGAAGACATGAATATCCGGCGTCCGGTACTCAATTGTTCCCGGGAACACATAAGGACAATGCATAAAATTCGATTGTTCTCAGGAACAATCGAGTTTCATATTGTAGGGATTTTGTTGTTACCGGTAATAACAAAACATCTTATGGCCAAACGAGTGTTTATGCGGACCCGTGTATTTCTTGGTTATTTTATGCATCGACTCTTCCCACTTGACGAGTCCCTACCTTCGGGCCGATGTCCCCTTACCCCGCCGACCGCATTCGGGGTACAATAAACTGGATTGATCCCAGGAACCGGAGATCCGCGGTTGATTCCCGATCACTTAATAACCACCCGGCTCATACAAGCTACCGAACGGACGCCTGTTCCTCCGGCTACCGAAAGGCCCTGGCGCATGCGCGGCCTGTTCGTGGCGAGTCGCTTGATTCTGCTCTGGCTGGGTGACTGGTGGCTGCGGCTGAGGGGCAGGCGCACGCGTCTCAGGCGCATGCAGCGCTTCGAACGCACCCTTCAGCACCTGGGCATGGTCTGGATTCGCGTGGTGCAAACCCTGTCCCTGCGGGGTTCCCTGTTATCCACGCCCGTGGGCTTCGCCATCCAGGATCTGCGCGATTTGGGCGGCGCACGGCCCTGGCCCCAAATGAAAGAAATTTTGGAAGCCGAACTGGGCCGGCCGGTGACCGATGTCTTCGAAGAAATCGAAACGCATCCCTTTGTCGCCACCACCGTCTCGCAAACCCATCGCGCCCGCCTCAAAGAGGAAGAGGAATGGGTTGCGGTCAAGATCCAGCAGCCTTATGCCAAGGACATCTTCGAACACGACCTGCGCCTGATCAGCCGGGTCTTCAGCGTCCTGAAAATGCTGGACATCATGCCGGGGATGCGCTGGGACGACCTGTTTCACGAATTGAGAGAGATCCAGATCCGCGAATTGAATTATCACTATGAGGCCGCATCCCTGCGCCGCCTTTCCCAGAACCTGGTCATGGAACCCGTACACGTGCCCCAGGTCTACGATGCCTACAGCAGCGGCCGTGTCCTGGTGATGGAATTCATCCAAGGCGCATTGCTTTCCGACTTCATTTACCTCAGCCGCACCGATCCTCGTCGACTCCAACTGTGGCTGCGAGAGAACAATATAGATCCCAAGCTTCTGGCCCAACGACTGTTCCGCTCGGTCTACCGTCAGGTCTTTGAAGATAACTTCTTCCACGGCGATTTGCACACGGCCAATATCATCCTCTTGCGCGACAGCCGAATCGGTGTCATCGAGTGTCGGAGCGCCGGTTCCCTGGACCGCGAGAGTCTGGCCAAGCAGCGGCACTTCCTGGACCACCTGGCCCGGGGGGAATTGGACACCGCCGCCGAAATCTACTTTCTGCTGGCGACCCAACTGCCCCGCGTGGATTTGAATATCGTCAAACAAAAACTGATTCGGGTTTGGCGCACCTGGGAGACCCGCGTCCATGTTACCGAACTACCCTACCTGGAAAAATCACTCAGTTACACGATCGGCCGGATGAATCGGGTGCTCTACGGCTCGCAGTTCGCGGCGCAATGGGCCTTTTCAAAATTGACCGGTGCCTGGGTTCACCTGGATCTGGCCCTGGCCAATTTGGACCCGGCTTTCAACTATCAAAGAGGTATCCTTAATTATATGGAAATGGGTGAGCGTCGCCATGTCACCACGAATATCGGGAATCTGCCGGGCAGAGTGGGGGCGGCCCTGGTGGCGCTGCACGAATTCCCGCGGAAAATGGAGGAATACAACCTGCTCCGTGAATCCTTGATGCGTCGCCAGGCTCAAGTGGTCCAAGGTTCCGCCTCTAAATTGGACGCGGTCATCGCCGCCTTGTTCGGCTTGGGCTCGATGGTTTTCCTGACCATCTTTGTCTTCCTGGCTTCTATATTTTGTATGCGTTTTTATGACTTTAATCTGGACGTTCTCCTGGGCCCTCAACTGGTTGAGCTGAGCACTGTTGTGCCTCGCTTCGGTCAGCCCGCCTGGTTGGTGGTATTGTTGATCGTCCTCGGCTTGCAGCGCTTTACGCAACGTCTGCGCAAACGCTTCAGCACCCGTGAGTACGGCAGCCACAGCGACGCCGCGCCGTCGCTGGATTGAGCGGGAGTAACCATGCGCGAAGAATGGATTCCCACCCAACTCATTGCCCGCAATACACGCCCGGAAATTCCCATCGACGATCGGGCCCATCGCTATCGGTTCCGCCACTTTGCGCTTCTCGGTCGCGGTCTCGGTCTCGTTGCGCATTTGCTGTTCCTTAAACTGACAGGCCGGTTGAAGCCGGTGAAAACAGGTCAATTATTGTGTGCTTTTTGCCAGAAGATGGGCCTGCTCTGGATCAAGCTTGGTCAACTGCTTGCCATGCGACCGGATCTGCTTTCGCAAGAGCTGTGCGACGAATTGGCCAGGCTTCAGGACCGGGCCCTGGGCTTTGCGCCTGAACAGGCGCGCTTGCGCATTGAAGCCGAATTAGGCGCCCCCCTGAATGAGATTTTCAGCGAATTCGAAGATAAGCCCTGGGCCGCTGCCTCCATCGGCCAGGTGCACCGGGCCCGCCTGCGAAAAAACGGCGCCCGCGTGGTGATCAAGGTGCGTCGACCCGGCATGCAACGCGCCTTTGTTCGCGATATGCAGTTGATCCGCGGCGGGTTGTCCCTGTTGGAACGACTGTCCGTCTTGCCGTTTATGCACTGGAACGAACTGCTCTGGGAGTTGAACCAGGTCTTCGTCGAGGAATTGGACTATCGCTACGAGGTTCACAACCAGATGCGCTTGCGCAAGTCCCTGGCCAGACACCAGATCATGGTTCCGCGTGTCTACCGGCGTTATTGCACCACCAAGGTGCTGGTTATGGAATTCGTCGACGGGGTTTCCATGGTGGACTACCTGTATGTGGTCGCCAATCAGCCCCACAAACTGGACGCCTGGCACCGGGAAAACGAGATCGACCCGGATGTGGTGGGCCGTCGACTGCTGTTCTCCTTCCTGCGCCAGGTCTTCGAAGACAAGCTGTTTCATGCCGACCTGCACCCGGGCAATATCTACCTGATGCGCAATAACCGCCTGGTGCTATTGGATTTCGGCAGTATCGGCACCTTGGAGCGCGATCTCTTGCGCAAATACGACGCTTATTTAGAGGCCCTGGCCAAAGGCGAATTCGCCAAGGCGATCGATATCTTCGTGCTGATCGCACCGCGGTTGCCTTCAACCAACCTTGCTCCCATGAAAGAGGAACTGATGCGCGCCCTCAGCTCCTGGAAGGACCGCTGCCATGTCCCGGAGATCTCCTACAAGGAAAAATCGGCCGGATGGGTGCTGGACACCATGACCAAGGCCCTGGCCCGACACGGGATCACCATCCAATGGTCCTTCTTCAAGGTCCTGCGCGGCTGGACGACCCTGGACACCTCATTGCGCGACCTGATCCCCAGCCGAGACCTGCCGGGCCTGATGACGGCCTATATGAAACAGAGAAGAACGCGCGAGATGCAGCAGGTCATGGGCCAATTACCGGCCGACCTGCTGCGGCTGCAAAACCTGGTCGACTACCCCGTGGAGCAGGCGGAAATGGGCATCTACCGGGGCGCCAATCTAAGACGTCTGGCCCAGGTCTTCGAGGGAACCACGAATCGGGTATCGCGCCTGGTGGCAGCGAGTTTCGGCTTCTTTTCGGCGGCCTTCCTGGTCGGCGCCGCGGCAGGTACCGGCCTTTGCCTGTACCAACTGGCGGATTTCAACTACGGTCTCGACATGGAGACATTGCGAAACCTGGCCCGGTTTCCCAAACTGGATCTGCAAGTCTGGTTGCTGATCAACGGATTCCTGGCCTACAGCAGTTTTTCCACCGGTCTCCTGGCTCAGCGCTTCCGCCAACAGGAGTAACCCGGAGGTAAGCATCGGGTCGCACCGAAATATCGGTGCCCGGAGAGTTGGCCGTTCTATTTGATGATTTGCGTCGTCAAATATGGCAATTAAATTTGCTGACCATCCCCTAACATCTGAAGTGCTTCATATCAATAGGCTTATAAAATCTTCACGGTTTTGGCAGGCATCTTGTTATACGAAGGGCGAGCAGTTTAGGACGGTACGCCCGAGTTGTTTCGGCCGCGTGCCGGGACCTTGCGGTCCCTGCCTTCCACGCACTTATGAAGGAGTTGTCAAGATATGAGTAATTTGAAAGGAACCAAAACGCATGAGAACCTGAAAGCCGCTTTCGCCGGTGAGTCTCAAGCCAATCGTCGCTACATCTACTTTGCCAAAGTTGCCGACATCGAAGGGTATCCCGAAATCGCCAACAACTTCCGCGAAACCGCTGAAGGTGAAACCGGTCACGCTCACGGCCACCTGGACTATATCAAGCAGGTCGGCGACCCCGCTACCGGTCTGCCCCTGGGTGACTCTGAAGATAACCTGAAAGCCGCCGTTGCCGGTGAGACCCACGAATACACCGACATGTATCCCGGTATGGCAAAAACCGCTCGCGAAGAGGGTTTCAACGAAATCGCCGACTGGTTCGAGACCCTGGCCAAAGCCGAAAAGTCTCACGCCGGCCGCTTCCAAAGTCTGCTGGACAGCCACTTCTAATCACGGTCCCGGTCGGGCGGCGTTTGTCGCCCGACACCCTTCGTTCACGCATCCCGCATATCAGGCGGAGAGACAAGTTGCGTTCGGGCTTTGCCTGCTTTACGGGAACGTCCAACTTGTATCCGTCCCAGCTCCCGTTTCAACGGGAATCCAATACCGGGGAGAACTATGTCCAATACCAATATTTCCTATATGCCCTCCGACGGCCTGACCTACGATCCTACCGAGGACAAGTACTGGGATGCCGGTGCGCTGCAGAAAGAAGTGACCAGGGCCTTTGAAATTTGCCACGGCTGCCGCATGTGTTTCAAGTACTGTGACAGCTTCCCATCCTTATTCAAATTCATCGACGACCGCCACGACGGCGACGTCACCAAACTGACAGCCGAGGAAACCGAGACCGTCATGGACCAGTGTTTCCAGTGCAAGCTGTGCGACGTACAGTGCCCCTACACCCCGCGAGAGAACCACGAGTTCCAACTGGACTTCCCGAAATTGGTGCACCGCTACCACGCCCAGCGGCACAAGAAGCAGGGCAGCAGGTTCCGCGACAAGGTGTTGGCCAACCCGGACGGCGCCGGCAAGGCGGCGCGCGCAAGTTTCGGCCTGGCCAACAAGATGAACCGCAACAAGCTTCACCGCTGGTTTATGGAGAAGATGCTCGGCGTTCACCGCGACAAACTACTCCCGGACTTCGCCGGCACCACCTTCGAGAAATGGGCCGGTCAGGCGGGCAAAATTCAAGGCCCCGAGGACGGCGCCGAGGTGGTTTTGTTTCAAACCTGCTACGTGCAGAACAACGAACCCCAAATCGGCCGCGACGCGGTGGAGGTGCTGGAGCGCAACGGCGTGACGGTGACCTGTGTCAAGGGCCTGAAATGCTGCGGCATGCCCAGTTGGGAACACGGCGACCTGGACACGGTTCGCGCCAATGCGCAACACAACATCGACCTCATGATGCCCTATGTCGACCGGGGCGCCAAGATCCTGGCCGTCAACCCCACCTGCTCCATGATGATGCGTCGCGAGTACGAAGAATTACTACCCGTGGAACTGCGGGAAAAGGCCAAAAAGATTGCCGAGGCCATCCGCGATCCCTCCGAATTTTTGTGGTCCATCCGCAACGAGGATCGCTTCAATACCGACTTCAAGAGCACGCCCGGCGCCGAGGTCTCCTACCACGCGCCTTGCCACCTGCGCGCCCAGGCGGTCGGTTTCAAGGGCCGCGATATCCTGCGCAAGATTCCCGGCGTCAAACCCAAACCCACCATGGAATGCTGTGGACACGACGGCACCTACGCCATGAAGGTTGACGGCTTCGAGCCGTCTCAGCGCATCGGTAAAAAGGCCTTCGACGGCATGAAGAAAAACGAAAACGCCGAGGTCTGGGTGACCGATTGCCCCCTTGCCGCCATCCAGTTCCAGCAACATGCCGGACGCAAGCCCATGCACCCCATGACCGTCCTGGCCCGCGCCTACCGCGAGGACGGCTTCCGGCAGAAAATCGAAAACGAAAAATCGGAGCAGTAACCTATGAGACCTGTATTACGTCATGAGATCGTCGACTACCAGACCTATGAAGAGGACCGTGACCAAACGCGCGCCTCTGCTCTGGAGATCAAGCAACCGCGTCGGATCCACGTGGGTTCCTACCTCACCTTCCTCTTCGAAAACCGCGACACGGTGCGCTATCAGGTTCAAGAGATGATGCGTACGGAACAGATCGTCAAAGAAGCCGACATCCTGCACGAGTTGGATACCTACAACGAACTGCTGGGCAAAACCGGGGAACTGGGCTGTACCCTGCTCATCGAGATCGAATCCGAGCAAGAGCGCGCCGAAAAGCTGACCCAATGGCTGCCGGTGCCCGAACATCTCTACGCCAAGCTGCCGGACGGCTCCAAGGTACGCGCCAAATACGACGCGCGCCAGGTGGGTGAAACCCGGTTGTCCTCGGTGCAATACCTGAAGTTCGACGTGGGCGGCGAGACGCCGGTTGCCCTCGGCTGCGACTTCGATTTGCTGAACGTGGAAGCCGAACTGACCCTGCTTCAAAAAGCCGCGTTGGGCGAGGACCTGGCCGACGATTAAGCCGAGTATAGGCAAAACCCCGGGGGGCGTGCCGCATGCTCCCCGGCGGAACGACCGGCAACCACGTTAACCGTGCCTGAAGAAATAAGGGGCAGCCGACGTTGTCCTTAACCTAACCACTGAATGAATAGTCGTCATGCAAGGCTGCACATAGCCTACCCACTGAGTAAGTAGCCGTCATGCAAGGCTGCACATAGCCTACCTGCCGAGTAGGTAGCCGTCATGCAAAGCTGCAAGCCTACCTGCTGAGTAAGTAGCCGTCATGCAGAACTGCAAATAGCCTACCTGCTGAGTAAGTAGCCGTCATGCAGAACTGCACATAGCCTACCTACTGAGTAGGTAGCCGTCATGCAGAACTGCACATAGGCTTCCGACTCAAGTTGATATATCACCAAAGCCCTTGCCGGTTAACGATTCTTCAGGTTGTGAAACGACAAGACGGCAGAAAATCGCCTGTAATGCCTCCTGACCCATAACCGCCGCGCTTGCTTGGAGGCATTGCTTGCTGTTGCTACTTTTTCCGGCCTTGGGCAGTGACCTTCCCTTCGTATCGATTTGGCCGAACACGGCGTCTACTGGGCCCGCTATTTTGCGGTGGCCGACAACGGCGCCATGGTGGTCAGCAATCCCAACGAGCGCCCGGGTGCAATAAGGCCGACCCATATACCGAACCGGCATGGTTTTCCCTGACGAGTCCCGGACTTCCTATTATTGCTGCAAGGAGACTTTCTCCGGCTTGGTACTGCCTTGTAGATCAACCAGGGGGAATTTGAGGATAAAGGTCGCTCCTTGCCCCCGGCCCTCACTTTCGACACTGATGGAACCACCCATATCGTTCATGTAAATGGCGCAGCTGTGCAGGCCGAAACCGTTGCCGTTGCTTTTGGTGGTGAACCCATGAGAGAAAATGCGGGTCATGTTTTGGGGGGAAATGCCGGAGCCGCTGTCAGTGAAGCTGACGATCACGTTGTCATCGGTCTTTTCAAGGTTGATCGCCAGGTTTCTCCGCTCCGGCTCCAGGTGGAGCATGGCGTCCTGCGCATTCTTCAAAAGGTTGACGATGACGTGAATCAGTTTCGATTTGTGGAGTTTCAGAAGGGGCGAGACGGCGATCTTCTTTTGAACGGTAACCCGGTTCATGTCCAGGGAACTCTTCTCCACGTCCAGACAAATCTCGATGATTTCCGAAAGGCTGGTCATATCATCGTAGTTCTTGCCGTAGGCATGGTTCTGCTGATCGAGAACAATATCCCTGATGGTATTGATTTTGATCAACAGGCTCTCCGTATTCTTGGAAAGGAACTGGTTATCCCTTTCAAACAATTGGTACATTTTCAGATAATACTGGAGCAGTTTCTTGATCAGGTCGCTTTTGACATCGAGGGAGTCCATATTGGTCTGCAGGAACTCATTGGATCTCTTGAAGGCCCGGCTGAATTTGGAATCTTCGATCTTGTTTCTGATCAACTCGCCGGAGACGATCACGCTGTTCAGTATATTGCCGATGTTGTGCAGCACATCTGCCGCTATTTCGGCCATGCCCGCCCGGTGTGCTTGTTCAACCAGTTCTTTTTGTGCGGCTTCGAGCTGGGCCGTTCGTTGCATGACCCTCTGCTCGAGTTTTTTATTGAGATTGCGGATCTTTTCCTCGGCCCGCCTGCGCATGACGATGTGTTCCCATTCGCGCAATACCCGTTGACAGGTTCGAGGCATTTCCCAAAAAGAGGTTTCCGACTTGACGATGTAATCCAGGGCGCCCGCTTTCATGGCCTCGACGGCCACCTGCTCGTCTCCATGGCTGGTCATCAGGATAAGAGGAAAACGAGGGCTGCCGTTAACCTCCGGCAACAAGTCGATCCCTTTGCCGTCGGGAAGCAGAAAGTCGGTGATTACCAGATGAGGGGAGGTTTCGGCCAGGATGGCCCGAGCCGCGCGGAGGTCACACGCCACCGTCAGCGTAACCTCAATATTTTGAGACTCAAAAGCCAGGCTGATTAGCTCGGCATGAGCCTCCTGATCTTCTACTAAAAGTATGCGGATGGTCTCTTTCAGCATTTGTCCCCTTAAGGTGTGTCGGTTAAGATTTTCGTCATCATAAGTGGCTAAAGGAAAGAATTTTTGCCTTTTCAGAATTTCTGCAAGTTGATTTTTGCGTCAAATTGTCTTGGCATGGTCTTAAAATCATTTTTTCATAGTTAGATACATCTTCAGATTATCTGTTCGCGATTTGAGGAAGTGTCCGGGAGTATAAGAATAACCCTATCTGGGAAGGATGGGAGCATATTTTTTTAAGACTTGGTGGTTTTTAATCGACTCTATGTAATAGACAGGCCTTTATGGGTTTGGGTCTCTGCCGGAAAAAGGTGGCAGATTTAAGTCTTTCCAGTGATGGTGTATATTGGGACTGTAAAAAAAGTATAGGTTTTTAATCAGTATTTGTCATGAATTACCGATTCTATACCAAGGACGAAGATTTCGGTCCTGGGGAAAAAGGGGTGCATGGTATGATCCGGGCCGATTCCGATCCTTTAAGTCCCTTAGTTTCCGGTATATGACCTCATCCTGCCGGCAACACATGGTCACCTCCGACCGAGAGGTACGCCCACAGCGCACACTGATTAGGAAGTTCAGGAGGACGACATGGAGAAGATTTTTGCAAGGGTTCCTGCCGTTGCGGGCTTGTTTTTGGCTTGTTGGTGGCTCTCGCCTCATTGGGCCTATGCCCAGACCGGAAGCGTCACGGGGAAAGTAGTGACGTCAGGGATCGAATCGCCCTTACACCAGGCGGCCGTATCGATCACCGGAACCGCCCTGCATACCGCCACGGACAGCAGGGGAAGATACCAGTTGACAAGGGTGCCTTCCGGCAGCTACACGCTCGTTGTAACCTACCTGGGTTACCGGGAAATATCCCGAAAAATCACCGTCAAACCCGAAGAAACGACCCGGGTTGATTTTGAAATGAAAGCGGACGGTTCCCTGGTCGAGAAGGTGGTGGTTTATGGGGAAATGACGCGGGGCCAGGCCAGAGCTTTGCAAACACAGAAAAATGCGCCGAATATCAAGAACGTGGTGTCGGCGGAACAGTTCAGCAGTTTCCCCGATCGCAACGGGGCCGAGGCTGTCCAGCGCATCCCAGGTCTTTCCATTACCCGCGATCAGGGCGAGGGTGAAATGGTCCAGATTCGAGGGATGCCCCAGCAATACAACGCCGTCACCTTGAACGGTCATCGCGTTCCCAGCCCGGACCCGGATGCCGGTCGCGCCGTGGGCCTGGATCTGCTGCAGGCTGACTTGATGGAATCGATCGTGGTTACCAAGGCGCTCACCCCGGATATGGACGGCGACGCCCTTGGAGGAACGGTCGATTTTGAACTGAAGCAAGCCGGAGAAAAACCAAGCTTCAGTTTTATGACCGCGGGCGGTATGAACCGGCAGAAGTCGGAATTCCGCACTTACGGCAGGGGTATCCAAAATTACACGGCAGAGGCCGGCAAGCGATTCCTGGACAACAAGTTGGGGGTTCTGGCCTCGGGCAGTTACTACAAGACGGATCGAGGCTCCATTCTTCAGGAGTACACCTATACCGAAGACACGGGCCGCGAACTGCAAAGGAACAAGTGGTCGGATTATGACGTCAGGCGGACTCGTTTCGGGGGGACGCTTCACATGGACTACCGGCACAGCGCGGCCCATCGATGGCACGCGGTTCTCAACCACAATACCTACCTGGACGATGAAATCCGCCGCGAAACCGAATACACCTTCACCAGAAACCGAGAGGAACGGGAAACCCGCAACCGCCGGGAAGACCAGCGCCTCAACATGATGGAGGTAGGCGGTGATCACCAGTTGGGCAATATCGCGCTGGATTACACCCTGTTCGGCGTGGAAGCGGAAGAGGAACTGCCCGACAGGACTTATTGGAGCTACCGGCGCTCCAACCCCTACGATAACCTGGAGGGCGAGGAACTCTTCGAACTCACCGGGTTGGACGCCTTCCCGGGCCTCGATCCCCTGAACCTCAGAAGGCTCAGGTACGACAATATCCTCACCAAGGACAAAGACGTTGCCGGTACCCTAAATGTGACCGTCCCTTTCTACGGCAGTCGCGCCGGTATCCTGAAGATGGGCGCCAAGTGGTTGAGTAAGAACCGGTCGCACAGCGCGCGGAGGTTCAATACCGGCCGCGAGGACGACGCGGATATCTTGCTGGACGGGGGACAATACGCCTATGAAGACGTGAAGTACACCGATCCGCTGGTAGGCGATTTGCCGCTCGAGCCCTTCGAGGAAGATTTGGGCCGGACGGCGCGGAATTACGATGCAAGCGAAGACGTGACGGCCGCTTATGCCCTGGTCGATCTGGATGTGGGTGATAAATGGTCCGTCTTGTTCGGGGCCCGCTTCGAGGTTACCCAACACGAATACAGTCACCAAACGGCCCCCGAGCCGTCGGATGACAGCTACAGCAACTTTCTGCCTTCCGCGCATATTACCTATCACCTGGATCCGGACACCAATCTGAGGTTGGCCCTGACCACCGGCTTGAGCCGACCCGAATACTCTGCCCTGGTCCCCCGCAATGTCATCGATGAGGAGGATCGGACAATCGATCGCGGGAACCCCGAGTTGGAGCCGACCACGGCCGAAGGCGTCGACCTGTTCTTCGCACGTTACTCTCGCTACCTGGGATTGTTCAGCGCCGGCGCCTTTTACAAAAAGTTGGAGGCGCCCCTGGCCGGGACCACGTTTATCGAGCAAATCGACGGCATCGACTACGTGGTCGGCATGCCCGTCAACGGCGACGGCGCCGATATATCCGGGTTCGAAATCGCTTGGAACCGCAAGCTTTTACATTTGCGCTCGTCCTTTGCCAAATGGCTGGGCTTCTATGCCAACTACACTTATACCCATTCGGAGGGTACCTTCGAGGGTCGGCAACTGCCGCTGTCCAACAGCCCGGAACACAATGCGAACCTGGCCTTGAGCTACGACAACCCGGAGCGGGGCCTCTCCTTTGCGGTCACGGGGGTCTATGTGGGTTCGCAGTTGGAAGACTTAAGCGGGAACGAGTTTCGCGACGTCTGGTTGGACAAGGAAATCCACCTGGACACCTCGCTGAGCATCCGGTTCAACGGTAGATTTGCCTTCTGGTTACAACTCAACAACCTCACGGATCAAGACGAGGTCAAGAGGCTGGGCAAGCCTTCGCGAGATTATTCACGCTTGCATCAAACGCAAACCTATGATTTCTGGGCCACGACCGGAATCCGTTACCTGTTCAATTGACCGAGGCTCTCGAGGGCCTCTTTAAACCTGGATAAGGCACGAGCAATGCGCTCGTGCCGTCTCGAAAAGGAACCTATGTTTTTTGTCGATCCCTTCTTCTTCGCCCGGACAGAAACCCCTGATCACAAGAGATTGAAGAAGGCGGAGGAAACATACCATGCCGGCGGCATAGGTATTCAGCCCGGCCGTCACGCCCTTTGGGCACTGGTGGTGTTCATGTCCTGCTCAACCCCGTTGCAAGCTCAGGTGCGAAACATGAGATACGAGTTCATCACGACGGAACACGGCCTCTCGGTCAACCGGGTGACCAGTATTCTCCAAGACCGGCTGGGGATCATGTGGTTTGGAACCACCAACGGTCTCAACAAGTACGACGGCTATCGGGTCAAGGTCTATAATGCCGATCCGCTGGATCCTCACTCTCTATCCGAGGGTCGCGTTGCGATCCTCCACGAGGATCGAGCCGGAACCATGTGGGTCGGCACCAGCTCAGGGCTTAACAGATTCGACAGAACCTCGGAAAAGTTCATCCGTTACGCCTATGAGGAAAACGAACCCATGGGTATAGAACACCAGAAGATTACCGCGATTTGCGAAGACATCCATGGAACACTGTGGGTCGGTACCGGCGCCGGCGTCTTTAAAACCTCTCAAGAAGGGGCGATAATGACGCGTTACCCCGGCTCTCAAGAGGTGGTGGGTGTACGCTTTGTTTTTAACGACAGCTCCGAACGGATCTGGATTGGAACGGATGAGAAAGGGTTGTTCAGATACGATCCCAAAACCGAATCATTTATAAACTACAAAAGCGACGGCAGCGCCGGCGCCCTCTACACGCTCGAGAACGACGGCGTATTCGAAGATGATTCCGGTTCCCTTTGGTTTATCACCAATAGCGTTCTCAATCGGTATCACCCGGAGACTGAGTCATTCTCCCAGCTTCAGATTGAAGATTTTAATCCGAGTCACATTACGAGACATGCTTTTATGGGTAAATATACCGGGAGTTTCATAAAAGGTATCTTAAGCAACATGCTGCCCGACGAGCAACATGCGGTCAACTTTACCGAGATGGCGGAGGTCCCCGTCGGTTCCATCTACAAAGACCGTTCAGGTATCATCTGGCTCGGCACGGAAACAAAAGGGGCGATCAAAATATTCCCACAACAGCCTTTCGTCCATTGGAGCCATGACCCGAATAAAGCCGAGAGCTTGAACGGGCGGCATATTACCGCGATTTGCGAAGACAAGTCGGGGGTTTTCTGGTTCGGCACCTTGAAGAACGGCCTCGATGCATACGACCCCGAACGGAAGACCTTCATCCATTATCCAAGCCTGGCCGAGCCTTTCGATAAGGACAATTTCATTACCGCCGTTTGCGCGGATGTTTCCGGTTCACTGTGGGTCGGCAGAAACAAAACGGGCCTGTTGAAATTGGACCGGGGCACAACGGAGTTCAAGGCTTACCCGCATGAAAAGGGCAATCCGCTCAGCTTGATCAACGACAGAGTTCGGGTACTCTACGAGGGAAATTCGGGAACACTATGGGTGGGCTTGAACGGCGGATTGCACCGTTATGACCGGGCGCGTGACCGCTTTGTGCGTTACCTTTGGAAAGAGGAAGGCGGCCGCCTGGCCGGCATCAATAAAATTCGCAGTATCCATGAGGAAAGCCCGGAGGTCCTTTGGGTGGGCACGGATATCGGTCTTTTGCGGGTCGATCCCCAAACGAAGACCTATGTAAGATACAGCAATGAAGCGGAAAACCCGAATAGCTTGAGCAATAACAAAGTCAGGGACATCCATCAAGATAACGCGGGCACGCTCTGGCTGGCCACCCCGGGCGGTTTGAATAAATTCGATCGCCTAACACAAAGGTTTACGCACTATATCGAGAAAGACGGTCTGCTCAGCCGAGTCATCCTGGGCTTGCTGGAAGACGAGTTCGGGAACCTGTGGATGAGCACGCCTAAAGGTTTGTCCCGATTCAATCCCACAACGGAAACCTTTACTAATTTCACCAAAAAAGATGACGGCCTTTTGAACAGCCATTTCGAAAAGAGGGCCGACTTCAAGGCAGCCGACGGCGAAATGTTTTTTGGAGGGCTCAACGGTGTCGATTCCTTTCACCCCGGCGATATCACCGGCAATCGGCATATCCCCAATATCATTCTCACCGATTTTAAAAAGTTCGGCGTTTCCATGCAGTTTGACCGGGCGATCACAGACGTCACGGAGATTGAAATACCCTACCGCGATAATTTCATTTCCTTTGAATTCGCCGCGCTCGACTTTTTCAATCCGGAAAAAAACCAATATGCTTATCAACTGGAGGGTTTCGATCCCGATTGGGTGGATAACGGTTCGGTGCGTTTTGCCAATTACACGAACCTGAACCCGGGCAGGTATACCTTCAAGGTCAAAGGCTCGAACAACGACGGTGTTTGGAACGACGCGGGCGCCTCGGTCCGGCTTTACATCAAACCGCCCTATTGGAGAACCAGGTGGTTCATAACCTCCTGTATCCTAACCATCCTGGCTTTGACCCTGGTGATTCACCGGATCGTGACGCATAATATCCGAGAAAGAAACAGCAATCTGGAGGCGGTCAATGCCCTGCTCAATCGAGAGATTGCCGCACATGTCAGAACCGAGCGGGTATTGAAGCTGAAAAACGAGGAGTTGGAACAATTCACCTATACTGTTTCCCATGATCTCAAGAGCCCGCTGATCACCATCCGGAGTTTTCTGGGCATGTTGGAGAGAAAGATTCCGAAACCGACGATCACGGAAGTGCGGCACTATCTCAACCGCATCTACACGGCTTCAGGCTCCATGCAACAGTTACTGGACGACCTGCTCGAATTTTCCCGTGTGGGCCGAATAGATAATCCTCGGACGGAGATCGCCATGAACGAACTGGTGCCGGAAGTTCTCCGCAATCTAGACGGGACCGTTGCCGGACGGGGCGTGGAGGTCGTTGTTTTGCCGACATTACCCATGGTGCGCGGGGACCTTCCCAGACTTTCGGCGTTGCTGCAAAACCTGATCGAAAACGCGGTCAAATTCATGGGTAACCAAAAAAAACCGCGGATCGAGATCGGGTTCCGACAGGACGGCGACGAGCCGGCCTTTTATGTCAGCGACAACGGAATCGGCATCGAGCCCGACTACCACGATAAAGTATTCGAGCTTTTCGACAGGTTGGACCAATCCGTCGACGGCACCGGCATCGGTTTGGCGATTGCTCGTAAAGTAGTCCTTACCCACGGTGGACGGATCTGGGTCGAGTCGGAAGGCCTCGACCGGGGCTCTACCTTTTGCTTCAGCTTACCGATCATTGAGAAAAACATTCCTCCTGGAGAACCAAATGAAAAAGAAACCGTTCCACATCCTGCTTGTTGAGGATAACCCCGATCACGCCGAAATCGTGATGCATTGTCTTGAAGAAGGTCAAATGATCGACAAGGTGCTTCACCTCATGGATGGGAAGGCTGCCTTGGAATATCTCTTTCGGGAAGGGCCTTATGCCGATTCGGAAGACAGTCCGCGACCGGATCTGATCCTGCTGGATTTGCGCCTTCCCAAGGTCAGCGGCCTGGATGTCCTTAAAAAAATCAAGGATTCCCAACAGGTGCAGACGATTCCGGTCGTCATTCTGACCACTTCCAATGCACCGGCAGATGTCAATCGGGCGTACGAGTACCATGCCAACAGCTACCTGGTCAAACCCGTCGATTTCGGCAAGTACGCCGACATGCTGGAGACGCTGGGTTTTTACTGGCTGGGTTGGAACTGTAGGGTGGCGTAAGTATTGGAACGCTTGACCCGGGCGGCATGGCTCTGCCGGCTCATCATTCTGACCGCGGCCGGACCCGCTCACACGCAGGAAACACAGTTCAAGACGGAACGGATCACCGTGGAGCAGGGCCTGTCGATGAACTCGATCCGCAGCATGATGCAGGATCCCGACGGTTATTTGTGGATCGGTACCTATGACGGTCTCAATAAATACGACGGTTACACCTTTACCATCTACAGAAACAGGCCGGGGGATCCCACGTCCCTGTCCGGTTACAAGGTCTATTCCATCTGCAGGGACACGGAGGGGATGCTGTGGCTGGCCACCAACAACGGTTTGAACCGGTTCGACCCCGTTTCCGAAAAAGTGAAAAGATACTATTATGACGCCGGCGATGCCTACAGTATCAGTTATGACGATATCGAAGTGGTTTATTGCGACAGGCAGGGTGTACTCTGGATCGGCACCAGCGGCGGCGGTTTGAATCGCTATGACCGGGAACGAGACCGTTTTATTTCCTTCCGGAACGAATTGCCGGACACCTTCAGTCTCGGCGAGGCGCGGATCAATGCGATCCTGGAAGACCGGAAGGGTCATCTTTGGATTGGAACCGAACTCAAGGGATTGTATCGGTATGACCCGGTCAAAAATACGATCTCCGGCTTTGAAGGCCGGACCTTTGCCAGCATCAACGGCATCGTCGAAGACAGGTCAGGCGTCATTTGGTTCGGCGCAAGCACTCAGGGGGTGTACCGTTATGACGGCGGGGACCGTTTTACGCGCTACCTGCCCGATCCGAATAAACCGGACATCCATCTCGACAACCATGTTTCGGCACTCTATATGGACGGAGAAGGAGTCTTTTGGGTCGGTACCCAAAGCGGTATGTTACAGACTTTTGACCCGGAAAAGCAGAAATTCAACCCGGTGGTGAACTCGGGCAGCCAGATAAGGAGCATCTTCGAAGATCAGTCGGGAATCATCTGGCTGGGAGGGGATGACGGCGGCCTTATGAAAATAAGGTATTTGAACCGTCCCTTCCGGCATTGGCTCGATGTTACCGACGAATCCGATACAAATCACGTAACGGCGATCTATGAAGACAGCCGGGGACGTCTGTGGTTCGGAACATTGGCCGACGGCGTCATCCGCTATGACCCCGCCGGGGAAAGATTTGCCTACTATCGCCACCGGCCGGATCAGGCTGACAGTCTTATCCAGAACAATATCCGAGCCATTGTCGAAGATCCCGAAGGTTATATCTGGATCGGCACCGACGGCGGGGGCTTGGATAGGTTGGACCCGGCCTCGGGAAGCTTCACAAACTATGGCTCTCAGGAGCAAAACCCGCACAGCCTGATCAAATTCAATATCCGATCGCTTTTGGTCGATTCACGCGGAACCCTTTGGGTGGGCGCCAAGGGCGGGCTGCACCGATACGTCAGAGAAAAGGACCACTTTCGCCGTTATATTTGGAAGCCCCAATCATCCGTGCACCCCATCGACAAGGTCCGCGATATCTATGAGGACCGGTCGGGAAACCTCTGGCTGGGAACGGACGGCGGCTTGTTGGATTTCGATCCCGAGCGTGAAACCCATACCAGGTATCGCAACGATGTGAACGACCCGCAAAGCTTGAGCTTCGATAAAGTGAGAGTCATCCACGAGGACCACGCCGGCATGCTCTGGGTGGGCACTTGGAACGGCTTGAACCGCTTTGACCGGCAAACGAAGAAGTTCAACTACTACACGGAACAAGACGGTCTCCCCAGCAATGTCATTCACGGCCTGTTGGAAGACGACGGCGGTTTTCTGTGGTTGAGCACACCCCAGGGATTGTCGAAGTTCGATCCCCGCACGGGTGTCTTCAGGAATTATGGTTCCAAGGACGGCCTCTTGAATCTGAGCTTTGAAAAAAGCGCCTTTTGCAAAACCGGCAGTGGAGAATTGTTCTTCGGCGGCCGGAAAGGAGCCGATTCCTTTTTTGCCGAACAGGTTCAGGACAATCCCCATATTCCGCCGATCGCTATAACCGGTTTCAAAATTTTCGATCGCCCGGTTCGCTTCGAGGCGCCGATTATGGACCTCGACGCCATCGAGGTGCACTACCGGGAAAATTTCATCACGTTCGAGTTTGCCGCGCTCGACTTCGTCGACCCTGAGCAAAACCGCTATGCCTATCGCATGGAGGGCTTCGATCCCGACTGGATCTACCCCGATTCATCCATAAGGTTCGCCAACTACACCAACCTGGACCCCGGTATCTACACGTTCAGGGTTAAAGGTTCCAATAACGACGGCGTTTGGAACGAGACGGGCGCCTCGGTGGCGCTTCGCATCGTGCCGCCGTTCTGGATGACCCGTTGGTTCCGGGTCTTGAGCATCACCTTCCTTCTGCTCTTGGGATTTGCGATCCATCAAATCGTGACCAGGAGTATTCGCAGGAGAAACAGGGAACTGAGCCGAATCAACCGGAGGCTCAATCGGGAAATCGCCGCGCGCGCCAAAACCGAGCAGGACTTGAGGATGAAAAATTCGGAGATGGAACAGTTCACCTACACCGTGTCCCATGACCTGAAGAGCCCGCTGATTACCATCCGAGGTTTTCTCGGTATGCTGAAAAAGAAGATCGCCCAGGGCAAACCCGAGGAAACCGATCGCTATATCGAACGCATCTATGCCGCCTCGGGAACCATGGGCGAGTTGTTGGACGACCTGCTCAAGTTGTCCCGGATCGGCCGCCTGGACAACCCTCGCGAGGATATTCCCTTCGCCCAACCGGTAGAACAGGCCGTCAAGTTGGTGGAGGGCGCCGTCACCGAACGGGGCGCGCGCGTCCTCGTCGGTTCCGATCTGCCCGTGGTTCGCGTGGACGGGCCCCGCCTGGTGATGATGCTGCAAAACCTGGTTGAAAACGCGGTCAAATTCATGGGCGATCAAACGGAGCCGGTCATCGAGATCGGTTGTCGCCGGGATGGGTCTGAGCCCGTTTTTTATGTGTCCGACAACGGCATCGGCATCGACCCCGCCTATCACCACAAAATATTCGACCTCTTCGACAGGCTGGACCAGACGATCGAGGGCACGGGCATCGGTCTGACCATGGTGCGCAAAGTCGTCGAAACCCACGGCGGCCGCATCTGGGTCGAATCGGAGGGTCCTTCTCATGGGTCCACCTTCTGTTTCACCTTGCCGATAAAGAGAGAACATGTCAGGGACGGTGGTAAAGATGTTGCGTGAGTTTTCCGACCCTAAACAACCGGTTAGAACGAGGGAGAACCACCGGACATGTGTGGTCGGTCTTTTCCTGCTCGCCGGCCTGATCGCCTCGGTCCATGCCCATGCTCAAGTAAAGAGATTCAAGACCGAGCGCATTACGGTGGAGCAGGGCCTGTCCATCAATTCAGTTCGCTGTATGCTGCAAGGCCCCAAAGGCTATTTGTGGCTTGGGACACACAACGGTCTCAATCAATATGACGGCTATAATTTCACCATCTACAAAAACGAGCCGGGGAATCCGTACACCCTATCCAGTTACAAAATCTATGCACTCTGTCAGGAGCCGGATGGGACTTTGTGGCTGGCAACCGGCAAGGGTATCAACCGGTTCGATCCAAAAACCGGAAAGGTGACCCGGTATCTTTACGATGAAGAAGACCCATATAGCATCAGCTCGAATGCTACGGAGGCAATTTATCTGGACAAGCTGGGAACTATCTGGGTTGGGACCGACGGCGGCGGGGTGAATATATATGATCGCGAGAGGGACAGATTTATCAATCACCGAAATGACCTGCCGGATTCTTTGCGTTCCATCACCGAGACGATCATGTCTTTCCATGAAGATCGATTCGGCTCTCTTTGGGTCGGTGCCAAACGGAAGGGATTGTTTCGCTATGATCGAACCAATCATGACGTTACCCTGTACAAAAGTGATTCCTTCCCCGAAATCAACAACATCTCATCCATTGTCGAAGACGGTTCGGGATCGCTATGGCTGGGCGGCCCCAAAGGCTTGTGTCGGTATGACCGGGAGAATGATCGCTTTTTCCTGTACCGTCATAATCCGCGGGAACCGGGCGGCGTTGAGGACAACCACGTCACCGCACTCTATGAGGGCAGTGAAGGACTGCTTTGGACCGGCTATGCCGACGGCGTAGTGCGAACTTTCGATCCTGAGACAAAAACATTCACGCGCATTGCGGAAATGGGCGATATCGTGTTGACCATAATGGAAGACCGATCGGGCGTCATATGGGTGGGTGGTGACAACGTGGGCCTCCTGAAAATCAGTCGGTTTAAAAACCCCTTCCAACATTGGAGACCCGTTCCGGACAATACCCCCAATCAGAAGCTAAACCACATGACAGCTGTTTATGAAGACCGTTCGGGCCGGCTTTGGTTCGGAACTCAGAGCAGCGGAATCATCATTTACGATCCCGCGAACAACACGACGACGCGCTATAACCATGATCCCCGCGAACCGGATGGTCTTAACGAAAACAATATCGCCGCGATTGTCGGTGATCACGAAGGCCTTATCTGGATAGGCACCAACAGTGCAGGTTTGCAAAAGTTGGACCCGAACACGGGCCAATTTACCCTTTACAGGAAAGATAAAAAAAATCCCGGCAGCCTCATTCATGACAGAATAAGAACTCTTTTTGTTGACTCGGCCGGGACCCTTTGGGTCGGTGTGAGAGACGGGCTTCACCGATACCTTCGAGAAACGGATCGGTTCCAGCGGTTTATTTGGAAGCAGGGATCGGCCACTGATCCCATCGACAAGGTTCGCAAAATTTATGAAGATCGATCGGGAACACTCTGGATTGGAACAGACGGCGGCTTGCTGGAATTCTACCCCGAAAAAGGCACCCATTTCCTATACCGGAACGATCCGCTGGACCCCTATAGTTTGAGCTTCGACAAGGTGAGGGTCATTCATGAAGACCGGCAGGGTGTGCTCTGGGTAGGGACCAGGACCGGTTTGAACCGATTCGACCGAAACACGAAACGGTTCACCTACTATACGAGCAAAGACGGTCTACCCAGCGATATCATTTACGGCCTGCTCGAGGACGCGAAAGGTCTTTTGTGGCTGAGCACGCCCCAAGGGCTGTCAAAATTCAATCCGCAAACGGAAGTCTTCCGAAATTATGGAACGGAGGACGGTCTGTTGAACCGGAACTTTGAAAAAAGCGCCTGTTTCAAAACCAGTAAAGGCGAAATGTTCTTCGGGGGCCTGGCCGGCGCCGATTCCTTTTTTCCAGATCAAATCATGGACAACCCCCATATTCCCCCCATCGTCATGACCGGCTTCAAGATTTTCGATCGCCCGGTTGATTTCGGTGTGCCGATTACTGAACTCGAGACGGTGGAAGTGTTGTATAAGGAAAATTTCATCTCGTTCGAATTCTCCGCCCTGGATTTCACCGACCAGGAACTCAATCGCTATGCCTATCAGATGGAAGGTTTCGATCCCGACTGGATCTACTGCGGCACAAGACGATTCGCCAACTACACCAATTTGAATCCGGGCACCTACACCTTCAGGGTCAAAGGCTCCAATAACGACGGGGTTTGGAACGAAGAGGGCGCCTCGGTGATCCTCCGCATCGTTCCTCCCATCTGGATGACCCGGTGGTTCCGGGCCCTGGCCGCTTTTGCCCTGCTGTTATTAGTACTCGCTGTTCATCAAGCCGTGACGCGGGGCATCCGCAAAAGAAACCGGCAACTTCAAGATATCAACCGAAGGCTCCACAGCGAGATCGACGCCCGCGTCAAAACCCAGGAGGAGTTGCAGAGAAAACAGGTAGAGATGGAGCAGTTCACCTACACCGTCTCCCACGACTTGAAAAGCCCGCTTATCACGATCCGCGGCTTTTTGGGCATGCTGGAAAAGGTGACCGCCGGTGAGGAAAAGGCCAAAAGGTTTATCGACCGCATCTATGCGGCCTCGGGAACCATGGGACAACTGCTCGATGATCTCCTCCAGTTATCACGGGTGGGGCGCTTGGACAACCCGCACGTAGAGATCGCCTTCGATGAATTGGCGCAACAGGCCGTCAGGCTGGTCCACGGCCCCCTTATCGATCGAGGTGTGCGCATCCTCATTACTCCCGGTCTGCCCATGGTTCGGGGAGATCGCTCCCGACTGGTCGGGCTGCTGCAAAACCTGATCGAAAATGCGGTCAAGTTCATGGGCGAACAGGAAGAGCCCTTCGTCGAGATCGGTTGTCGGCGAGAAGAACCCGATCCGGTGTTTTATGTTCGCGACAACGGCAGCGGGATCGACCCCGCTTATCACGAGAAGATCTTCGGCCTCTTCGACCGGTTGGATCAGGATATCGAGGGCACGGGGATGGGTTTGGCAATGGTGCGAAAAGTCGCCGAAACCCACGGCGGCCGCATCTGGGTCGAATCGAAAGGCTTCTCCCACGGCGCCACCTTCTGTTTCACCCTGCCGGGCCGCGGCGACGCTGTTTGAAATGCTCATGGGCGTTCCTTAAATCACTCCCCGGCTCTTGAAAAACCGAATGATCGATTTTTTTTGAAACTTTTCGGAATGGGTTGCCCTTATCCAATAGTGGACACCGCAAACGCGTGTTCGTTGAACCCTACACAATCCCCCACAACGGCCTGGAAGATACTCGCCGGTAACTTGGAACCCGACAAAGGTTTTTTGCTTTCAAGTCTCCGGTGAACCGAATCGAGAACGGTTTCTCCTTCCGCCGATCATCCACTCCGGTTTCCCGGTTATATATAGGGAACCCGTTTCTTATCAAACCTCTACCAGTTAGTTTATCTACGTTCGTCAAGGAGTACGAATCATGAAAAGTCTATCTAAAAATCGCACGGTCTCCGAGATGAACAGCATGCGTATTTGCACCGTGATGGTGTGTTTTTTCTTTATTTGCCAGGGCGCGTTCGCCCAAAAGTTGGGTCATGTTATCAGCCCCGAAGCCTTTATCGATTCCGGTATCGTGGGCGTCAGCCCCGGCGGAACCCTGCTATTCAACGACGACCATGCCGTGGGCGCCGCGGAATTCCTCCACCAGTTCAGTGTCCACCTGGGCCTGACCGAAAACGACGAGTTACGGGCCTTGGGCAGTGAAACCGCCGAGGACGGATTGACGCGCGACCGTTTCCAACAATTCCACCGCGGTGTGCCCGTGGACAGCGCCGATATCCTCATCTTCAGCCGCGACGGCAAGCTGAAGAAGGCGCGGGGATCGGTGGCGGCCGGTTTGGACATCGACCCGGCTCTGGCCATGCACGAGGAATTGGCCTTGCAGCTGGCCCTGGAGCATGTGGGCGCCGCAACCTATATCTGGGAAGTGCAGGGCGCCGGCGAGGAAGCCTATCCTTCGGGTGAGCTACGGATCGTCCGCCTGCCCGGAGAGCCGGAGGAATGGGCTTGGACCCCGTGCTGGGTCTTCGAGATCGCCGCGGCGAAACCGTCGAGCTATCAGCGAGTATTCGTCGATGCCTTTAGCGGCGAGATCGTCAAAAGCCCCACTCTTGAGCATGCGACACCGGCAACCGGGATCGCCGTTACGCTCTTCAACGGCGTGCGACCGATCGGCACCGCTGAAAGAGGCCGGCCGAAAAATGATTTTATTTTGAAAGACATGGACAGAAACATTCACACCAAGCACTTTTCCAGCATCGCCATGTACGGCGGCTGGTTCGCGGCAAACAATGTCATCAGCGATAACAACATTTGGTCCGGAAACGCCGCCTCAGCCCATTGGGTTACAAGAGTGGCTCACAATTACTACCTGGACAGACATGGTCGAAACGGCCTGGACGGCAACGGTGGCGAGGTACGCGTGTTATCTCGAACCGACATGCCCAACAATGCTTTCTACAAATTTGTGCTGGGCAACGATTACCTGGTCTTCGGCGCCGGCGCGGCCGCTCTGGACATCGGCGGTCACGAGTTTACCCATGGTGTGATTCGCCACACCTCGGGTCTCGACAACGAGTCGCTGCCCGGCGCCTTGAACGAATCGTTTGCCGATATCTTCGGTGTCATGGTGGAACGTAGGATCACCGGAACTCACGACTGGGATATCGGCGAGGACCTGAGTAGCGGGAGAATCCGTGACATGGACAATCCCAATGCACTCAACCACCCGGACACGTTGGGCGGCAACTTCTTTGTCGACACCACGAATTGTAGCCCCAGTGACAACAACGATAACTGCGGGGTACATACCAACAGCGGCGTGCAGAACCGATGGTTCAGCCTGTTGGTTGACGGCGATACCCTAAACAATGTGACGGTCAACGGAATCGCCATTACCGATGCGGCTCGTATTGCCTTCAGAAACATGACCATGCATCTGCCGTCCAACGCCGATTTCACCGATGCCCGGGAAGGTTCCGTCGATGCGGCGATAGACCTGTTCGGCCAATGCAGCGACGAGGTAAAGGAGGTCACCAATGCTTGGGCCGCCGTGGGCGTGGGCAACCCCTATAGCCCCTGCGTTCCCATGAGCGTGAACATGAGCGTGAAAATCACCTCCCAACAAATCGTAGGCACCCACTACTTTACAGCCAACGTTGTCAATGCTCAGGGAGGCGTCACTTTCCACTGGTTGATAACCGATATCGGCCATTTTCCCTCCTCGAACAGTAGCGTGGCTGTCGACTTTCCGACCTCCGGCCTGAAACAGGTAACCGTTGTGGCGACCGACAGCACCGGCGCCATGGCGGTCGACACACACACGGTTCTGGTAAACTGAAACCCACCAACCACAAGTTCTCCAAGGGAGGTCTTCGGACCTCCCTTTCTTGCATGTTCGCGCCGGTTCAAAAACCAGGCCCGTTACGACAGGGCATCTTTTCGAAGGTGTCGGACAAGAGTTTGGAGAAGAAAAGCCCTGGATCTTTTCGTAGGGAAAGGCACGCGGGATCTCGTAATTATTAACTTGTGGAAGCATAATTAATTTTATCGTTACTTTAATTCAATTTTGAGAAAAATGCCTTGACATTAGCTTTGTGTAGTTGATCTAATTGAGACTGTATCGGTACCACCCTTTCAAAAAATCGCATGCTTCTAAATTATCAGCTGAAGCTACGATATGTTAACAACAGCAAGGAGAGCAGGAGAGCAGCATGTATGAGAAAATATATAAATCATCAGGGCCGAACCGGGGAATCGCTCCAAAGCTACATCAAAGCAAAATATATAGGAGAAGGCTTTTTTGCAAAGTCAAGCGAATTAAACCGGGCAGACCTTTTCCTCCCCTTCAGAGTTATGAAGAACCAATTATTCAAGCAAGTATTTCTACAGACCTGAGCTGTATAACTCAAGAAAATCAAATCAAGGCAAGGGGATTAAACCTTGAGGACAACCTTGGAAATGCAATAAGCATGAATGTCGATGTTGATCTTATTAACGATGTATTTAAATTCGTCAGCAATACAAAGTTAAACGATCTGCCAGAAAACGGATTGGGTATATGGGAGGAGTACATTAAAGCGAAAAACTTTTTGGGTGATGAACATTTTCGTAAATGGCTGGAGCTTGTGGGAGCTGCCGTTGTAGACATACCGGAATTTCGAATGCTCCTGACTGGAGTAGATTTGAAAAAAGCGGATGATCTCGCCACCGAAATTTTGGAAGCGTCTGGACCGCCTCCTCCAATGTATGGGAAGAGCTATATATCGATTGTTGATACACTGGAAAAGCTTGGATATGTTCAAATGGAAAGCTATGAGGATACAGAGAATGACAGGCCTGCATATGGACAAGATGTCTGGTGCAATGATGAGAACATGGTTATTCGAATCAAAGTTGGCGGCCGTTGTCTTTCCGGGAGATACCCAAGACCACCCCACGTGGTTAAAGAGATTACTAAAGATCCTTATGGTTATTCCCCTAGTGATATAATTTGCAAACTTACAGACGATGGTCTCAAAATTCCCGCGGGCACCAAGTATTCCGCAAAGGATATGCAATCATGGTATGTAAAGAATACAGGAAAAAAACTAGAAAATAATGCATGGAAAAACCCGGGAAGTAGCGGTGACCAATATTTTGCCGCGTTACACCAGATGTGGGCGGAAGGAGCGCATACGGAAATCGGCCTGGTGCCGGCTGTGCCGCTGGTCAAACCCAGCGAAGTCGACGCCTATCGATCCACCTATGAAAGATTGAATAATAAAATTGTGGTAGGGCGAATGGAGAAATATGGCATCGATGCAAGCATAACAGAAGACAATCCAAAAAATTACCTATCTCTTGATGAATACCTGCTTTGGGCGGATGCTAAAGAAAAACTGGGTATTAAGTAAAGAACTCGAAGAACTTTGCTTCAAACGTGGCGATTTGGAGGAGACCACTTTTGGACGCCGGCAGACATGGTGGTTTGAAAACCGGTTTTTTCAGACGTCAGTTTCGGTCGTGGCGATACCATACGGTGTCTTTGCCGTCCACGACCGCCCGCTTGTGAAAGACCATGCCCAATTTCTCCATGACCTTGATCGAAGCGGTATTCGGAACATCGGTCGCGGCGATGATCCGGTCCATATCCAGTTGTTCGTGGCCGTAGCGAATCAGTTCGGCGGCGGCTTCGGCGGCATAACCCCTTCCCCAAAAGGCGGGATCGATGCCGTACAGGAGTTGTAGCTCAGGCGGCTCGAAGAAGAACCAATAGCCGCAGAAACCCAGGATCCGCGAAGTACGGTGCTCTGCCGGCGCCCAAAGACCAAAGCCCTTTTCTGCAAACAAACGAGCGCTCTCGGCCAGGATTTCCTCCGTTTGGGAACGGGGCAGTTCCACGTCGTCAAACAGGTATCTGCGGATGCCGGGATCGGTAAATAAACGATGCAGATCGTCCAAGTCGTCGCTTCGGAAGGGACGCAAACTGAAACGGCTGCATGGTTTCGGCATTTCAAACGGCTTCTGTTCCACAAAGACCTCCGCGAGGTATCTACTGCTTAAAACGAGGACGGGAGGGGAAACAGCTCAGTGAATCCATCCATGGATACAGAACCTTCCGGCATGCGCGCCGGCAATCAACGGCAACCATGCTAGAATAACCCTCGTCGCAACAATTCACATCTTTTCAGGTGTCACGAGGGCAATCATGCAAGAGCTCAATAACATCCTTTTATTGATTAACGGGTACATCAGCGGCGACTGGTTCGTCTACTACCTGCTGGGTACCGGGCTGTTCTTTACCATCTATCTGAAGTTCCCGCAGATCAGGTACTTCCGTCATGCCGTGCGCATCGTCAGCGGCAAGTATGACCATCCCGACGACGAGGGCGATACCTCTCACTTCCAGGCATTGGCCACCGCGCTCTCCGGCACCGTGGGCACCGGCAATATCGCCGGAGTCGCCCTGGCCGTTCACCTGGGCGGACCCGCCGCCCTGTTCTGGATGCTGGTGACCGCCGGGCTTGGCATGACCACCAAGTTCGTGGAAGTCACCCTCTCGCACAAATACCGCGAAAAAACGGCGGACGGCACCATGGCCGGCGGTCCCATGTACTTCATGAAGAACCGGCTCAACATGAAGGGCCTGGGCGTTTTGTTTGCCGTTGCCACCGTGTTGTCCTCGTTCGGCACCGGGAACCTGCCGCAGATCAACTCCATCGCCAACTCGGTCAACGCCACCTTCGGTATCGACCAGATGCTGACCGGCGCCATGCTGGCCGTGTTGTTGGGCATGGTCATCATCGGCGGCATCAGGCGCATCGCCCAGGTGACCTCCAGGTTGGTGCCCGCCATGGCCCTGATCTATTTCATCGGCGCCTTTGCGGTCATTTTCGCCAACGCCGAGAACATCGTTCCTTCCTTCCAGGCCATTCTCGGTGACATCTTTACCGGCACCGCCGCCACCGGCGGATTTTTAGGCTCTACCCTGGCTTATGCCTTCAATCGCGGGGTGAACCGCGGCCTGTTCTCCAACGAGGCGGGCCAGGGCTCCGCGCCAATCGCCCACGCGTCCGCACGCGCCAACGAACCGGTTTCCGAGGGCATGGTAGCTCTGTTGGAACCCTTTATCGACACCATCATCATCTGCATGGTCACCGGTCTGGTGCTGCTGTCTTCCGGCGTATGGAACAAGAAATTCGAAAACACCTTCCAGAAGGCCGACATCGTGGTCCTCCAGGGCTCCTGGTCCGTGGAAGACAGCGAGCAGTTGAACCGACTGTTCCGGCACTTCTCCGGCAGGGAAGATTTGACCCTGTATTCCGGGAACCTACAGGTAGACAACGGCCTGATTGAAAGCGGCTTCACCGTCTTGCACGCGCGCTCCATCGCCGAAAACGTTTCGGTCTTGAAAGACGGCGAACCCTATTCCGGCCCGCTGGAAATCCGCTCGGGTTCCGTGGTCGACGGCGTCACCCTGCAAGGCGAGTCGCTGATCCACTCGGCGCCGCTCACCGCCGAAGCCTTCAAGCTGGGCT
>JASJCB010000057.1 GCA_030066195.1 Acidobacteriota bacterium | reverse complement strand
CGGTCCGATTCCCGGGCATGATGTTGTGTTTTTTCAAGCAACAATCTCTGTGCCCGGGAACGGCGCCGGGTTCGGCTTTTCGCGGGGTTGTCTTCCCGGGAAGGAACCCCTTTCCCGAGGGTCGGGTTCGGCCCTTACCGGTCAAAGAGCGTACAAGGATTGGACTTGCTCTCTTTCCAAAGGCAGCAATCCCTCTCTGGGTCTGGAAAAATGCCCCCCGGGCGATATAACCCATTCACAGCATAAGTGGTTCCAGTTCATAGAAAAGGTAAAGTGTGTTCATACGGAATCGTCTGTCACCCTCTTTAGTAGCAAACGGGGAAAGAATGAGATCCCTGTAAACGGAAACGGCTTTCTTGGACACCAGACCGATTCGCGTTAAGATTAGGGCCGTTTCAAAACCCTTGAAGGCGGGACGGGATAAGGAGATCAACCATGGCACGGAAACGATTGCGGATTACATTTCAGGGCTCCGGCGGCGATAACCTCTCCGGTTTGCTGGAGTTACCCGAGCAGGTGCGCGCCTATGCCCTGTTCGCCCACTGTTTTACCTGCTCCAAGGATGTCGCCGCGGCTTCTCGCATCAGTCGGGGTTTGGCCGAACGAGATGTGGCGGTTCTGCGCTTCGACTTCACCGGTCTGGGCAACAGCGACGGCGATTTTGCCAATACCAACTTCTCGTCCAACGTCGCCGACCTGCTGGCCGCCGCCGATCACCTGCGCGATCACTACCACGCCCCGGCTCTATTGGTGGGTCACAGCCTGGGCGGCGCCGCCGTGCTGGCAGCCGCGGGCAGGGTTCCCGAATGCAAGGCCGTGGCAACCATCGGTGCGCCCTCCACACCTCAGCATGTCCGCCATCTGTTTGCCCATGCCGAACCCGAAATTATGAGCGAAGGTCAGGCCGAAGTGAACCTGGCCGGAAGAAAATTTACGATAAAAAACCAGTTTGTCCAAGATTTGTCAGAGCATAAACAAGAGACCAGAATCGCTCGCTTGGAACGCGCTTTGGCCATCTTCCACTCACCCCAGGACGACACCGTTTCTATTGACGAGGCAGGACGTATCTATAGCTTTGCCAAGCACCCGAAGAGTTTTATCTCGTTGGACGGCGCCGATCATTTGCTCACCAACAAGGCAGATTCCGAGTACGTGGCGGCCGTCCTGGCGGCCTGGGCAAACCGCTACATTTAGGCTCCCGTACCTATATATTTTGTCATTCTTTCCTAGTTTCGCTGTTTTGTTAAGGAAAAGTACGTTATAATGCTAGACAAAAGGTGGACCGTGGACCACGCGGAGGCATGAAACGATGAACAAAGGTTTGTACCCAATCAGGGCCGTATCCAGACTGACCGGAGTCTCCGCGGACAACATTCGCGCATGGGAGCGCCGCTACGGAGCGGTGGTTCCCCAACGGGTCAAAGGCGGTCGTCTCTTCTCGGAAGCCGACCTGGCTCGGCTGCGCCTATTGAAACGCGCGGTAGATCACGGGCACAGCATCGGCCAGATCGCAAAACTATCCAACGAAAACCTGGAAAGCCTGCCTATTCGCAAGGGCGACCTTGCCCCGGAGGCCAAGACCAAATCCCCTCGGGAACAGGAAATTCAAGCCGTCTTCACTCTCATCCAAAACTATGAAGTGTTGCAGGCAGAACACACTCTCAGCAAACTGGCCTCTTTCCTTTCGCCCCAGGAACTCATTCTGGAAGTTGTCGTCCCCCTGATGGGTAAGGTCGGCGATGCCTGGCATGTGGGCAATCTGACCATCGCCCAGGAGCACGCGGCGTCCGCTATGATCCGCAACCTGTTGGGAACCTTGATGAGGCTGTACCGCCGCGAAGAAACACCACGAAAACTGATGTTCGCCACCCCCACCGGTGAACGCCACGAATTCGGGATCTTGTCCAGCGCCATGCTGGCCGCATCCGGGGGTCTGGGCGTCCTTTACCTGGGCACCGACCTTCCGGCCCAGGAAGTGGTCGAGGCCGTGCGTAAAACCCGCGTCTCGGCGCTGGTGCTCGGCGTAACCGTCAACGACGAACGCAAGGAATTTCTCCGCGATTACTTCCGCACCATGCTCGAAGACTTTCCCTCCCGTTGTGAGTTGATCGTCGGCGGGTACTTGCATACTGAACTCCGCCAGTTTCTCGAGTCAAGGGAAACCCATATCTTCGATACCCTCGAACAGTTCCAGGAATACTCCCGCAAATACGGTGCTGTCTATTGACCGTTTGAAACCACCCTAATCGGTAAACGTATTCCTCTGTATCGTACCGGTGGTCACCTGGGTAATGAGGAAGCAATGATACAACAAACCGCAATTCTGGTAGGTGCCGGCGGACTGATCGGCGGGCATTGCCTGAACAACCTGCTGTCCGACTCCTACTATCGTAAGGTGGTCATTCTGGTGCGGCGCCCTCTGGGCCGCACCCACCCCAAGCTGGAAGAACACGTGGTCGATTTCGACGACCTGCCGCGGGTGGCTTCTCTCCTAACAGGGGGTCACCTGTTTTGCAGCTTGGGCACCACCCGGCGCGACGCGGGCAGCAGAGCCGCCTTCAAGGCCGTAGACCTGGACCTGATCGTAAACATTTTTCGGGCGGCCTCCCGAAACGGCATCTCCAGAGCCGTTCTCATCTCCACCTCCGGCGCGGGCCGCTATGCGCCGCTGTGGTATTGCCGACTCAAGGCAGAGATGGAAGATCGCGTATCTCAATTGCCCTTCGAGAGCCTGAACATTCTACGGCCCTCGCTGTTTCTGGGGAAACGGCCCAAACCCCGCCTCGGCGAAACCATCGGCAAACCCATCATGCTCGCGTTTTTCTTCGTCTACTTCGGGCCCTTTCGCAAGTACAAACCCATCCAAGCTCGCGTTGTTGCCGCTGCCATGGCCGCTCTGGCCAAACGCGGCGAGCCCGGTGTCCGGACCCTTGAATCCGACCGGATTCAGGCGCTTGTGGATGCCATGGAAAACCGGCCCACACTACAAAGACAGAAAATTACCGCTTAAACCTGCTCTGCCCGACGGCTCTTAAAAACCGGCACACACATTGCTATCTTGTCACCGGGTTTTCTTTTCTCCATTTTGCCGAGAAAACAATGACAATCGGTGAGGACGTGATGAAGTATGCGATTTGGTATCTGGTGCTGGTGTTTTTCATGAACGGCGCGGTTGCGGGTGATTCCCCAAAGTGGTTGGAGAACCTCAATTTAAGCGGTGATTTCAGGGCGCGGGCGGAAACCACGGATTACGACGCCCGCAAGGACCGCCAACGCTATCGCATTCGCTTTCGCATCAAAGCGACCTGGACGCTCAACGAGTCCTGGTTGGTGGGTACTCGCGTGGTGACCGGAAACCCGGATGATCACCTCTCTACCCACCAGACCCTTGATGACGGTTTCGGCGATTTCGAAATCAGTTTGGACCGCGCCTTTATTCAGTACAGCACGGGCCCGGTAAAGGCCATGTTCGGCAAGTTCGCCCACCCGTTCAAGGCGCTCGGCGTCTATCCCGAAATCTTATGGGACGCGGATATACAGCCGGAAGGCATGGCGCTCAGCTACAAGGGCGATTACTTCTACGCGGCAGCCGGCTATTACGTGCTGGACGAGCGTTCCGACGACAGCGACCTGAGCGAGTTTGCGGGTCAGGTCGGCGGGCAAAGTTCCGGAAAACTTCCCACAACCTGGGCGCTTGCCTATTACAGCTTGGACGATGTGGAAGAGATCCTGGAAGACAAGATCAACCTGTTCGAGGCCCAGGTGTCGCTGGGCTTCAACCTGGGGCGGACCAAAGGCAGGGCGGCGCTTCAATACATCCACAATACCAATGCCGTAACCGATGAAGACACCGGCGTGGTATTGGGTGTGGAAGTCAAAACCAAAGGTTTTTTGGACAGGGCCTACCTGCAGTACCAGAAGATAGAGGACGAGGCCGTCTACGATTACCTGGCTCAGGACGACAACACTGCGAATAAAAACTTCGAGGGAATCATCGCCGGCGTTACCCATCCGCTGTGGAAGACCATCAGCGCTCACCTGTGGGTACTGACCGCGGAACCCATCATCGGAGAGGGCGGGACCGATGTCCGCTACCGCCTCGACATCAACGCCAGGTTGTAATCGGATCGGAACCACGCTACTCCGTGGTTTTCCCCTTGAACAATGAAGGCGGCAGGCGGAAGCGGAAGATCCAATTCAGCCTTGAATCGTAAATCAACAACAGGTCATCCATACCGGTCATCAATCGACTGGTAATCTTTCCTCCGTCTTTTCCCTTGAGGACATAGTCTTTGGGCTCGCCGATATGATCACCGGCCACATCGATGATCATCAGGGCATCCCAGTCGGGATTCAGTGTTTCGCCTACATGCAGGACCAGTAATTTATCATCGATCAATACAGCATCTACAACCGCTTGAAAGGTCGACCTCGACCATTTTTGGGGGTTCTGACTGTAAAAATCCTCGACTTTGTTGAAAAAGGGTCGGAACCTCCGAGTATATTGCAATTGGCGCTCGTGTAGGAGTTCTCCCTCGCGTGAGTAGATCTCTACATGCGCCTTCGATCGACTGATCGAAACTAAATTACCGGCTTTATTCAGGAACAAGAAGCGGGCGTTATCGTTAAGTCGCTGAACTTCTTCAGGCCGATCTCCAAGCCGGGCTCCAAACCCGCGCTTAAAGGAACCGTTCAGGTCGTATACGGATATTGGGTACGTTGAAATGGGTGTTGCAATATAGATATTCATCGCTTCATCGACGGCAAAGCGGGTTTCGACAACGGTGGATGAAAGAAAGACTTTGTCCACAAATGCTTTTTGATCATCGAAGACATTGATATAGTGAGAATAATCCAGGGCAAACAACAATCCATCGCGTTCCTGGAGGTGGGTCAAACTGTCAAATTCACCGGGGCCGCCTCCGGTACCGCCGAACACGTCAACTTGTTTACCTGCATGGTCATATTGCTTGATCCAGTTTCCCTCTTGCTCACTGATGAAAATGGCGTTCTCATCCATGCACAAGCCCTTGGCCTGTACGAATTCGCTTTGAGGAAAGTCCAGTGCAAAGGCAGAATAGGGAAGGAGTTCGACAGGGGATGGTAATACGCCGGTTTGTTCTCTGTTTTGGGAGCCGCAACTAAAATGAACAACGGCCGGCATCAGAAGTAGAAGGAGTTTTAGGGAGGGCACTGGTATCGGTTGCAATATTCTTTGTCTGCATCTTTGCCGCATTGAACCCATCCTTTGTGGTGCTCTCTTTTGTAATTGCATTTATCGATTTGGTAACTACATTCACCGGAAGGGCCGTTGGCGCAACTGACCGTAGCCCCGTCCAGACAGGTAATGCTGCGGCCGCATGTGGCTCCTCCCTCGCCCAGCTCATCGGGGAAGTCGCTACCGGGGTTATAAGACGAGTCCGGCGGCGGCCAAGATGGATCAGTGGCCAATAAGGGGAGCAGAAGTACGATCATGAGAACTCTGCGCATTGAATCCTCCTAATGATGTGGCTTGAATACAATAACAGTATACATTGAGCCTTCCCGGCTTCCAACCCATTATTCAGCCGGGCCCGCCTGTAGATGTATTCATTCACAGCATACGCAGGGTTAAGCTCGTCTCAGCGTATGCAAAACCGCCCGGGTCATAATCTCGGTACCGGTGAACAGGTTCTCGCGGTCGAAGGTCATGTGCGGGTGGTGGAGTCCCGGTCGCAGGTCGCAGCCCAGGGCCAGCATGGTGGCTTTCAGTTCGGGCCGTTCGATAGTGTAGAAGTGGAAATCGTCCCCGCCGCTGGTGACCACGGGCGGGCGGTAACCTTCTTCGCCGATGCTGTCGTGAATGGCCTCGGCCATCAAGGCTTGCGCCTCCGGGTGTACTTCTGCCGCCGCCGTGATGCCGCCTTGCTCCATGTCTATCTTCACGCCGTGATAGGCCGCTGCCGTCTCGATGACCTTTTTGGTTTTCGCCATGAGGTCCCGCATGGCCGCGTTGGTCTGGGCGCGCAGATCGACGCAGTATTCGGCCGAACCGGGAATGATGTTGCCGCTTTTGCCGCCCGCGATGAACCGGGTCATCTTCACGGAAAACGGCACCATGGGGTTCAGGTGGATGCCGTTGAGCAGGTTGACCATATGCGCGCCTACTTGGATGGCGCCGGCGGTCAGGTGCGGCCGGGCCGCGTGGGCGTCTTCGCCGTGAATCTTGCCCAGGTAGGAGGTGGTGCTGCCGTGTAGGATGGCGGGCCCGGCCGTGTGGTTGGGAATGTCCTCCACGGGCCGCAGGTGCACGCCGTAGAGATGGGTGATGCCGTCGACCGCGCCTTCTTCCACCATCTTCAACGCCCCGGCGGCTTTCTCCTCGGCGGGTTGAAAGATGAAACGCACGGCTCCGGACGGTTTCTCATCCAGGACGTGCAGCACCATCATGGCGCCCAAGGCCAGGGTCATGTGTGCATCGTGACCGCAGGAATGATTGGCCCGGAATGTCCCGTCGACCTCTTGCCATAGGGCGTCCATATCGCCGCGCACCGCCACCTTGGGGGCCCCCTCGCCGAAATCGGCGATGATGCCCGGATGTTTGTCGAAGGTTTGAATGCGGCAGTTGTGTTCCCGCAGGATGGGCAGTAGGAAATCCCGGGTGGCGAATTCCTCCCAGGACAACTCGGGATTGGCGTGCAGATGCTCGAAGATTTGCATAAGTCGGGGCCGTAAGCCCTCGATGACGGCGCGCATGATCACTCCTTGGCGGGTGCGGGTCAGGCGGTTAGGGTTTCGCTACGCACCGTCAGGTTGTCGATGCGATTGCGGTCGATTTGAATGCCGAGACCGGGCTTGGTGCGCGGCACGGTGACCTCGCCCTTGGGGCTCATGGTCCATTCCGGCCTGACGATGTCCTGTGCCCAATAACGCGCGCTGGGGCTGAGGTCGCCGGGCAGCTTGAAGTTGGGCAGCGAAGCCAGGGCCACGTTGTAGGCGCGACCGATGCCGCTTTCCAACATACCGCCGCACCAGACGGGGATGTCGTGCTTTTCGGCCAGGTCATGGATCGCCTTGGATGCCGTGAAGCCGCCCACACGTCCGGGTTTGATATTGATGATGCGGCCCGCTTTCAGGGCAATCATGTCCTCGGCGCGATCCAAGGACGTGATCGACTCGTCCAGGCAGATGGGGGTGGTCATGCGCCGTTGCAATTCGGCGTGGCGGAAGACGTCGTCCCAAGCCAGCGGCTGTTCCAACATCAACAGGCCGAATGCGTCCATCTTGACCAGGTGGTCGAAATCAGCGATTGTGTAGGCGTTATTGGCGTCGGCCATGATTTCGGCGTCGGGTCCCAGTTCCTCGCGGACAGCGGCCAGGAAGGCGAGATCGGCGCCGGGCCTGATTTTGCATTTGATTTTGGGATAGCCCTGGGCGAAGGCGCCCCTGGCCTTTTTGACCAGCATGGCCGGTGAGGGCTGGATACCGATGGAAATGCCGGTAATGATGGTCTCGCGGATTCCGCCCAGCAACACGGACAAGGATTTACCCTGCCGTTCGGCTTCCAGGCCCCAGCAACCCATCTCCAGGGCGGCCTTGGCCATGTGGTGACCGCGAATATTTTGATTGATCGCGGCGTCTACCTTACCGGGATCGGCAAAGGTTTTGCCCAGAACACGGGGGGCCAGCCATTTCTTGAGGATGGTCCGACAGGTATCCACGGTTTCCGGGTTGTAGTTGGGCGCGTCGTCGGCCACGGATTCGGACCAGGCGGTTATGCCGTCCGCATCGCAGAGTTCCAACAGCAAAATGCGCCGGTTCTCCATGGTGCCCGAGGAAATGGTGAAGGGCTCCACCAGGGGTAACCGGATTTCATGCAGGGTGATCGACGCAAGATGAATGCTCATCGGCGGCCTCCTCGATTAGGAATTTGCTTCCAAGCCGTAGAAACAGCGGCCGGAAGCGTCGTGCACCATGCAGGTGACCCGGTAACCGTTGTTCATATAATGGGTAAAGGCGCGACGCGTGCACATGCGCCATTCGCGACCCAGACCCGAGCGTGCTTTTTTGGCCTGCTGGATACTTGCCGGAATCTCCACTTTGAGCCGGGGGGCTTCAGGAAGGTCGAAATCTCCGATCAAGGGTTCGCCGTCGGCGGTGTTGACGAAAGGCACATCCGCGGTAAACCGGGCGGAGGCGGGCGCGGGATCGTTGGGCGTTTCCAACATCCAGCGCACGATGAAACGATCGGTGCCGATACCCGCGTGCAGGCCGCTGGTATCGCCGGAGCCGTAGACATCCAGGGCGTAATCCACGGGAAGCGCGCCTAGTCGATTGATGTTCAGGTTGGCGTTCAGATATTCCAGCGGATCGTAGGTCCACTCCATATAGACCGTGCCGATGCGCAACAGGGCCTCTCGCTGATAAAATTTCATTTCGCGACCCAAGCCCAGGCCGCGCGCACGTTCGTCCACTCCCAACATATGCGACCAATGCACTACCCGATCGTCGCGAACCCCGGTCAGTCCGTAGATCATGCCCAGCATGTTGCCCGCATCATCGAAGGCGCCGGCGCTGATGCCGCCCACCTTCTGGTTGATCATCAACATGCTCGGCGGCACGCATTCCGCAAAGTCCTGGCCCCAAACTTTCTTCTCCAGCGCGAGACAGGCATGGTAGTCATCGTCGCTTCGCAAAGCACGAATCGTCAGGCGAACGGCCTCGCCGCCGTCCTTGGGAAAGAGTTCGATCTGTTTGACATAGTCCTCAACCATTGCCGAACCACCTCATCCATCTATTGAACCCCTATCCTAGCTGTTCGGCAGCCGCGGTTCAATTCGCAAGTGCCTAAATGTGGCCGTCGTTCGATCGAGGCAGTGTCATTTCAGCGGTCGGTTCTGCTTGAAACCATCCGATCTCCGGTGAATAATAAACCTTGCGATTTTCAAGTTTCCACACAGGCGGTGACCCATGGACGACTGGAAGACCCAAACCAAAGCGGTACACGTCGGCGAGCGTGATTTCGAGGCCGCCGGCGCCACCGTGCCGCCCATCTATCAGGCCGCCAGTTACGCGGCGGGCACGGAGCAACCCTTTTCGGCCGAGGACCTGGGCGAGAAGCCGCCCTTCACCTATTCGCGCTGGAACAACCCCACCGTGGTCATGTTGGAAGAAAAGCTCGCCGCCATGGACGGGGGCGAGGCCGCCGTGTGTTTTGCCAGCGGGATGGCCGCCATTACCGGTATGTTCTTCCAAATGTTGCAGCCCGGCGATCATCTGGTTTGCACCAATGTCTGCTATCCCGGCGTGTTGGAGTTCCTGCACGATTTCGGCCCGCGTATCGGCGTGGATGTCACCCGCGTCGATGCCTCGCATCCCGAGGAGGTAGCCGCCGCCATACGTCCCGAAACCAGGCTCGTATTTATCGAGACGCCCGCCAATCCCATCCTACGCCTGGCCGATATCACCGCGATTGCCGAAATCGCCCATCAAGGCGGCGCGCTGCTGGCCGTGGACAATACTTTCGGCTCGCCCATCGCCACCCGACCGCTTTCCCTGGGCGCCGACCTTACCGTTTATTCCCTGACCAAATACCACGGCGGTCACGGCGATGCTCTCGGCGGCGTGGTGATCGGGCAAGCCGCCGTTGTCGAGAGTATCCGACGCGCTATCAGCATTCATTTGGGGCCCAGTATGGCGCCCATGAACGCCTGGCTCATTTCTCGCGGATTGGCCACGCTGCCCTTGCGCATGGAAGCGCACCAACGGGCCGCCATGACCGCGGCCTCTTTCCTGGAGAACGACAGTCGTGTCAAGCAAGTCACTTATCCGGGCCTGCCGTCGCATCCCCAGCACGAACTGGCCAGGCGCCAGATGGACAACTTCTCCGGCATGATCACCTTCCGCGTGGACGACCCCCGCGAGATGGCGCGACAGTTCGACGACCGCTTTCAGATCATTCACTACGCTGTCTCGCTGGGCCACCACAAGACCCTATGCTACTACGTGGATACCGCCGATATGAACCGAACCACCTTCCACCTGGAGGGCGAACACCTGGATCGTTACAAGGCATTCGCCGGCGACGGCGTCTTCCGCCTCTCGGTGGGTATCGAGGACGGCGAGGATCTGATTCGCGACCTGGATCAGGCCTTGGGTTGAGCCGAGGGCCGTATCGAAGGATAGGCGCGCCGGCCCTTTCGACGAGAAAGTGACTTGTATCCGTTCGCTGATTCCTTGAACCGGCAACCCCTTGAATCACCGATAGCGTACTTGACTTCCAAGCTCACTTCCCGCAAGATGTAGCGGATTGTGCGGACGTCTCCTCCAGGTTGATGAATCATGGACCAAAACCGATCGCTGATCTTTACCAACAAGCAGCTCAACCATCTGGCGTTTTGGTTGATCGCCACGCTCTGCGTTCTCAACCTGAACGCACCCATGCAGGCCTTGTTGAATGTATCGCGGCCGCTTTCACTGCTGATCCTTTTCGGCTGTATCATCGTCCTTCTCACAAACCGCTACCGCCCGACCCTGGTGGTGAACAAAACGGGCATGTGGTACATCATCTGCATCACCCTGTTCCTTCTGGTCGGCGGTTTGGGCTCCGACTACGGTATCGACGTGTTGGGGAGCGTGATCAACTACGGGGTGGGCATCCTGCTCATCTTCTGCAGCGCTGCCAGCGGATTCTATGCTGCCAGAGACGGGGAGCAGCAGCAATTCCTATTCAAGCTGTATCTCATCTTCCTGCTCTCCACCTGTTCGATTTTCTTTTCCAATTACCTGATGGAATACGGCCTTATCGACTATCGCTCCGAATTTCGTCGCTCCGGCTTCTTCCTCGAACCCAATGATGCCGGTCAGGTCGGATGTATGACCCAGGCGATCGGTTTTGCCCTGTTGCGCAGTACGCGGAAACGATTCCCCGTCTTCCTCCTTTCCGGCGTGCTGTTGTGTTATCCGGCTATATTCTACACCTACTCGCGGGCTTCCCTGATCACCAGCGTGCTGCTGACCATTTCCCAGTTGTTTTTTCTGAGGGAGAGCCGCTACTTCAAGGCGATTGCTACGTTTGTTACCGCTCTGCTGCTGGGCGCCATCTTCTGGCTGTTCACCCAGGGGATCGAACGCCTGGATCTCAGCTTAACCGCCGCCCACCGCTTGGATACTACCCGCGCCCTGGTCATGGACCAGCAGATCTCCGCGGAAACCACCGGATCGCGGCTCTTGTTATTCCAGGTCAGTATCAGCAAAACCCTGGACTCACCGGTGTTTGGAAACGGTTTGGGCTCCCTGACGCCCATCAAGGAGATCGGTCTGGGTTGCCACAACTCCATCCTGTTGATCTTCGGCGAGTCGGGTGTTCTGGTCGGTTTGATGTTTGTCATGGTATTGGGTCATTGGGCCCGGGCCGGCCTGCGAAACCGCGATCGCATCCTGAAAAGTTTGATGGTTAATTACCTGTTGGTGCTGATTATGGCCATGATGGTGTCGCATACTGTTTTGCAGCGCCGCTTTCACAATATCTTGACCGGTCTGTGTTTCGGTCTGGCCGCGGGCGCAGCATACCGCGATTCCAGGCAGAAACAGGCCGCGCGTTTGGATTTGAACCGGGAACCCGGTAATAGCCTGCCGCCGGTCTATCATATCCCGGCCGGAACTGGAGTGGTTCGATGAAAATCATTCATGTGGTTGGGGCGCGTCCCAACTTTATGAAGGTGGCGCCCGTCATGGCAGCCTTGGAAGGTCGCGCCGGCGTGTCGCAACGGTTGGTGCATACCGGCCAGCATTATGATGCCAACATGTCGGAAGTCTTCTTCCGCCAATTGGGCATTCCTACCCCGGATATCAACCTGGAGGTCGGTTCCTCGTCTCACGCCGTGCAAACCGCCCAGATCATGATGCGCTTTGAAGAGGTGGCCCTGAAGGAGAAACCCGACCGGGTGCTGGTCTACGGCGATATCAACTCAACCATGGCCTCGGCAGTGGTTTGCGCCAAGCTGGGGATTCCCGTCGATCACGTAGAGGCCGGCTTGCGCTCCTTCGATCGCGGAATGCCCGAGGAAATCAATCGCATGATCACCGACCGCCTGGCTGATCTGTTGTTCACCCCTTCACCCGACGGCGACGAGAACCTGCTCAAAGAAGGCGTACCCGCCGAGCGCATCCACCGCATCGGCAACGTGATGATCGATACGCTCAAGCGCCTGCTGCCCAAGGCGGAACGGCCGGATATCCACGGCTTGGACGAGCCCTACGCACTGGTCACCCTGCACCGGCCCTCCAATGTGGACGATCGCGAGACACTGCTGCGGATTATGGATACGCTCACCCGCTTGAGTGAGGACCTGCGCATCATCTTTCCCATCCATCCACGTACCCGAAAGCGTCTGGCTGATCTGGACGCTACACCTGACTCTCCCAATCTGGTCCTTCAGGAACCCCTGGGTTATCTACAATTCCTGGCTTTACAGCGTGACGCGACCCTGCTGATCACCGACAGCGGGGGCATTCAGGAAGAAACAACCTGGCTGGGTATCCCCTGCCTGACCGTACGAGAGAACACCGAGCGGCCTGTTACCATTACCCAGGGTACCAACATCCTGATCGGCACTGACATGGACTTGTTGGAGCAAGAGGCCGGCAAGATCCTTACCGGCAACGGGAAGAAGGGTACCATCCCCGATCTGTGGGACGGCCGCGCCGGGGAACGTATCGCCGATGTTTTGACCTCTATATAGTATGCACGTTCTCTACTTCCACCAACACTTCTCCACACCCAAGGGCGCCACGGGCATCCGCTCCTATGAAATGGCGCGACGCCTGACCGAACGCGGCCACAAGGTGACCATGGTGTGCGGCAGTTACGGCCAGGGCAAAAGCGGCCTGACCGGGGAACCGGTACGCGGACGGCGGACGGGTACCGTGGACGGCATCGACATCATCGAGTTCTCGCTGCCCTACAGCAATAACGACGGCTTCCTCAAACGGTCGATCACCTTCATGCGCTTTGCCCTGCGCAGCATCGGCATCGCTCTGTGGTCTCGCTTTGACCTGTTGTTCGCCACCAGCACGCCGCTGACCGCCGGGATTCCCGGTATCGCCATGCGCCTGTCGGGCCGGGGCAAACCCTTTGTTTTCGAGGTGCGCGACCTGTGGCCGGAACTACCCCGCGAGATGGGTGTCATTACCAATCCGCTTGTCTTGTGGGCCATGTCGGTGCTTGAATGGTTTTCCTATCACACCGCCCACGGCATTATCGGCCTGGCTCCCGGGATAGAGCAAGGAATCCAACGCCGGGGCATTAAACCGGAGCGCACCACCATGATCCCCAACGGGGCCGACCTGAACCTGTTCCAACCGAAAACCGAGCGACAAGCACCCCTGGACGACCTGAAAGACGTGCCCTTCAAGGCGGTTTTCACCGGCGCTCACGGCATCGCCAACGGCTTGGATGCGGTGCTGGACTGCGCGGCCGAACTGAAGCAGCGCGGTCGGGACGATATTGCCCTGGCTTTTATCGGCGACGGCAAGTTGAAGGCCGGTCTGATAGAACGCGCCGAGAAGGAGGGCCTGGACAACTGCCGGTTCTACGATCCCGTCCCAAAAACGCGACTTGCTGAGATGCTGCCCCATTTCGACGCGGGTTTGATGATCCTGGCCAATATCCCGGCTTTCTACTACGGGACCTCACCCAACAAGTTCTTCGACTACATCTCCGCCGGCATTCCGGTGGTCAACAACTATCCCGGCTGGCTGGCCGATATGATCGGCGAACACGGCTGCGGCGTCGCCGTTCCGCCGGGCCACCCCAAGCTGCTGGCCGAGGCCCTGTGCGACCTGGCCGAAAATCCGCAAAAGCGGGCCGACATGGGCAATGCGGGCCGTAAACTGGCGGAAGCCCAATTCGGGCGCGCCTTGTTGGCCGACCGCTGGGTAGATTATCTGGAACGAATTCATGAAAAGGTTACTTGACCTGAGCGTTGCCGGCGCGGGCCTGCTGCTGGGCGCTCCGTTCTTCCTGGTGCTCATGCTGCTGGTGCGCATCAAGCTGGGCAGTCCGGTCTTCTTCAGGCAACAACGGCCGGGCTTGCACGGCAAGCCCTTCTACATGAACAAGTTCCGCACCATGACCGACGCCCGCGATGAAAACGGCGAGTTGCTGCCCGACAGCGTGCGCCTGACCCCCTTCGGCAAGTTCCTGCGTGCTGCCAGCCTGGACGAGTTGCCGGAACTATGGCACGTGCTGAAGGGCGAGATGAGCCTGGTGGGCCCTCGTCCGCTGTTGATGGAGTACCTGGACCGCTACAGCCCCGAACAGGCGCGGCGTCACGAGGTGCGGCCGGGGATTACGGGCTGGGCCCAGGTCAACGGCCGCAATGCCATCAGTTGGGAGGAGAAATTCCGGTTGGATGTCTGGTACGTGGACAACCACAACCTGCTGCTGGACCTGAAGATCATCCGGCTGACCGCATGGCGGGTGCTGTCTCGCAGCGATATCAACGCGGAAGGCAGCGCCACCATGGAAAAGTTCACCGGAACCCGACGAGAATAGTCGGAATCGTAATAAGATAACCGCGAAACCAACGGAGGAGCCCGACCATGTCATCGGAACGTATCTTTCTATCGCCCCCGCATATGAGCGGCAATGAGCTGGAACTTGTCAAGGAAGCGTTCGCAAGCAACTATATCGCTCCGGTCGGCCCCATGCTGACCGCCTTCGAAAAAGAGTTCGCTGCCTATACCGGCATCGCGCATTGCCTGGCCCTGGCCAGCGGCACCGCGGCGATTCATCTGGCGCTGAAGGAACTGGGGGTGGGTCCCGGCGACGAGGTCGTAGCTTCCACCTTGACCTTCATCGGGTCGGTCAGTCCCGCCACTTTCCTGGGCGCCTCACTGGTCTTCGTCGACTGCGACCGCGAAAGCTGGAATATGGACCCGGACCTTTTGGCGGAACTATTGGAACAACGGTCAACGACGGGCAAGCTGCCGAAGGCCGTGGTAGTGACCGATCTTTACGGACAATGCGCGGATCTGGACAAGATTCTGTCGATTTGCGATCCCCACGGTATCCCGGTGATCGCCGACGCCGCCGAGGCCGCCGGCGCCACCTATAAAAATCGCGCGGCCGGCAAGGGCGCTTACGCGGCCGTTTACTCCTTCAACGGCAACAAGATCATCACCACATCGGGCGGCGGCTTGCTGGCCTCCGAGGATCAGCGCTTGATCGACCGCGCTCGGTTCCTCTCTACCCAGGCTCGCGAACCTTTCCCACATTACGAACACGAGGAAATCGGCTTCAACTATCGCATGAGCAATATTGTCGCCGCTATCGGTCGCGGTCAACTGCAAGTGCTGGACGACCGCGTCAAGCGCAAGCGCGAAATTTTCGACCTTTACCGGGAACTACTGAGCGATCAACCGGGTCTCAGTTTCATGCCGGAAGCCGACTACGGCCGCGCCAACCGTTGGCTGACGGTGATGCTGATCGACAAGGAAACCTACGGTGCTGACCCGGAAACCATCCGCCTGGCTTTGGAAGCGCATAACATCGAATCACGTCCGGTCTGGAAGCCCATGCACCTGCAACCTGTCTTCAAAAACACCCCGGTAGTGGGCGGCGCGGTTGCGGAAGACCTGTTCGCACGCGGCCTGTGCCTACCGTCAGGTACCGCTCTTACAGATGCGCAGTTGGAGCACATCGCGGCATTGATCAAAGCTTGCCGAAAGTGACACATTTCCGCGCCGCAATCAGGCAACCGGTTCTTAGGGCTGATATGATATAAACGGCTCACCGGCCTGCAAACTCAGCCGGGGAGGTGATCATGGAACAAAGGGTAGAAGGCGCACCGGATGTGGAATTGACGCGTTCCCCCGCGGCATCTGTCGTCGGCCGGGAAGCGGCTCGTGCACAACTGCTGCTGGCCCATTTCGAATACCGCGCCGGTTTGGATGTCCCGGAACAATGGCTGCCCGAGGGCCGGCCCGATTTGGGCAGTCCCCAGTCCTGGCGCAACGGCATTCTGCCCGAAAGCAAATACACCTCTTTTCGCAACGATATGATGATCGGCAGTTTTCACCCCGGGCACCGCGCCAAGTGGACCGCCCACGAACTGTGCCACGGTCTGGTAGGGTTCGCCTGGCGACCTGACGCTACACCCTTCTATCACGCCCTGGCCGCGCGACTTGCCGAATTGTTACCGGTAGCTGTCTTCTATTTCTTCGACGAGATTCAACTGAACCGTTGCGAACTTCACAACGCGAGCGGCCCGCTGTTCGGCAGTTACTGCCGCGACTGCGAGCAAGCCGCCAAGACCGGGCCCGATACCAAAGCCCCGGACCAGGACCGCTTTCGTCGAGAGGGTCTGGCCTTTATCGAACGGGAACTGGCGGCTGTTTCCAAATCGCTGAAGCTGGGAAGACCTGTTCCCAGCCCTTGGGCCAACCTGGATTTATGCAGCGACGGCCTGGCCTATGCGGCAGCTCAGGGTCCCCGCCTGCAATCCCAACAGTTTTGCGATTATATCCAACTCTTTTTTCCCGAACATACCGGTCGACACGAAACCCTGGAAGCGCTTGAAGACCGTATCCGCCGGGTAACGGCCGTCATCTTGGACGACCAGCCGTTGGAACCGTGGGCGGGCGACCGTTGGACGCGCGTGGCGCAGGACCTGGGTTGGCGTCTTCTGGAAATTTCGGCGCAATGTGAACGAGAGGTTGCCGACGCCCTTACCGAAGTGGCCGCGCGCCTTGCCGCCCAACCTTCGGACAGCGCTGTGATGGAAACGATCACCGGCTATGAAGCGCTGCATGAAGAGTATGTCCTGCCGCACCCCGACGATGTTTTCGCGCTGGGTTATCTACTGCCGGGAGGCTACGGATATTCGACGCGCCAGATTGCCGAGGGTATTGCCTCGGCCTGCCCCAACACTTGGGATGCTCTGGGGCGATCGGACGAGGATTCGCGTATGGAACTGGTGCGCGGATTCATGAAAAACGATCCCTTGGAACGCACACCGCTGGGCATCCGCTTCGCCCGTTGGTTGGCAGATGCGGAACCGGAACCGGCAGCGCGGGCTGCTATGGTCGAAGCCGGAATGACCCACGCTCCGGCAGCGGACGCGGCCTCCCTCACCCTGGGAATGAACGGCGCAAGGGATACTCGTCTGAGACTGGACCCGGCCGTGCAAATCATCCGCACCGACGCCGCGGCGGCGGTAATGCTGGGCCTCGCCACGGGAGAAGAAACGGCAACCCGGCCTATCTGGCTGGCTGTTCGCCGGGACGCAAGTGGAGAACTGGTAGTACTGAACCTCTCGGAAGATCTGGGCACGGCCCTTGAAGCCTTGGAACAAAGCCCTCTAACCAAGGAAGAACTGAAACTTGAAGACGACCTGCTGGAGATTCTCATCCAATCGAACCTGGTCTGCCCGGTCGCATGGCACACATGATTCCCGTAGGCTTTTCAATAACCCTGGAACAGGCGTTCGTTTGCGATCAACGGGGCCGTGAACCGGTCTGCGTGGGTGCGGGCGCGCTCGATCCATCCGGCCGCGTCGGGTTCTTGTAACAGTACCGATACCTGGGCGCGTTTGAACAAGGCCATGGGGTAGCGCGGGTCGCTCGCCGGCACCCGTTCCAGTACGGTCGCGGCTTCCCGGCGGCGGCCCGCGTCCAGGTAGCATACACCCAGGTCCAGATTGGCAGGGAAATCGTTACCCATCAGTTGGGATGCGGTTTCAAAATCATCGATCGCGCGATCGGTTTCTCGCTTCGCCATGTACAAGTAGCCGCAACGCAGGCGCAGGTCCGGGTCCTCCTTAATGGCCAGGGCGCGTTGGAACAATGACAGGGCCTCGTCCGGCCGCTTTTGACGCTCTCGGATCTTGCCCAGGTTCTCCAGGGCGGCCCGTTTGTAGGGCAGACGCTCCAGTACATGGGTGAAGCGTTGAGCGGCTCGTTCCCATTCGCCGAAGCGCATGTAGTGCATGCCCAGATAGTGGTGCAGGTCTACTGAGTCCTCGCTGAGCTTGCCGGCCTTGCGGAAATGGTCCAGCGCCGCCTGTTTATTGCCCAGCAGCGAGTTGGCCACGGCCATGCGCACGTGCACCATCAGGTTGTCGGGATCTTCGGCCAGGATCAGGTTGAAGGTTTTTAGGGCCGTGTCGTAGTTGCCGCGTACGAATTGGTCAGAGCCTCGGTCCAGCAGGTCGAAGAGGTGAGTCATGGCAGCAGGCGCGGGCATGTGGTCGCGTTGACCCGGCACCCCTACCGAGGCGCTGTAACCCAGGCTGGACAGTTGTTCCATTTGCTCTTGCGTCATGTTTTGCGTGGCCTGATCGGCGCCGGGAACCGGATAGTTGAACAGCGCCTTGAGGATCTTGGGCGAGGGCTTACGGGTTTCGACCAGGTTTTGTGATTCAGTTTGGTCGGTGGTCAGGTCATAGACTTCCATGGACGTGCTACGGATCACCTTCAACCCGTCGCTGACCGCCATCACCTGCGGGCTCCAACCGTATTGCAGGAAGGGCTTCATGGCCTCGCCCAGGACAACCTCATTGTCAGGCCGCAACAGACCGTGGTTCTTCTCCAAGTCGGCAAAAGCAAGGACAGTCGGCGCGACGTCGCGCACGCTGACGGGCCTGTCCTCGCGGCCGGGTTCGATGCCGGTGCCCGCTATTACCATGGGCACCCGCATCACGCCCTGATAGAGCAGGTTGCCGTGCTGGGCCTCGCCATGATCGCCCAGGCTCTCGCCATGATCGCCCACCACCATGATCAAGTGAGGACGATTCCCGATGGTCTGTCGAAAGTGTTCGACCACTCGGCCCAGATTGGCGTCGGTATAGGCGATCTCGGCCATGTAGGCATCGTCAGGGAATTTTTGGATGTATTCCGGCGGCGCCTGATAGGGATGGTGCGGGTCGAAATAGTGAACCCAGAGGAACAGGGGCTCCTGTCGGGCCGCATCTAATAGTTGGAGGGCGCTTGCCGTGGTGACATCGGCGCGACGTTCCGGGGCGCCCTCGGGTAGGCTGTCGTCATAGCGATCAAAGCCGCGATTCAGGCCGAACTCGGCGGCCAGGGGATAGGCGGAAACCGCGGCGGCGGTGAACCAACCGGCCTCATGGAGTTGTTGGGCCAGCAGCGGTTTGTCGGGCGGGAGGTAGCGCGCGTTTTCGTGAATGCCGTGCTCGGAAGGATACATGCCGGTCATCATGGACGCATGGGAGGGCAGGGTCATGGGCGCGGTGGCGTAGGCTTGGGTGAACAGCCTGCCGGATTGAGCCAGGGCGGCAAAAGCGGGTGTTTCTTCGGCTGTTTTGGAGGGGAAGAAATAATCGGCCCGCGAGGTATCCAGAGTAACCAAAAGCACCGCGGCCGGCACGGCTTTTTCCGGTGGTTTATTCGATGAATCAGGTCCGCAGGCGACGAGCAAAGAGAGACAGACAACCATCCAAAGACGCATAAATCCTCCACGGCGCCAGTATAGCCAAAGCCGGCCGTAACCGTCATGCTTATTATGATGCCGCCGGCACTATACAGCACTGTACACCGAATACTTCCACATGGTAGAAACCTGGCAGCCTATTGTTGATTTCTGCTGCCGGAGGATGCATTGGAATATGATTCGCCCTGGAAGACCTTGACAACCAGCTCATGGAAGAACTAAAACATGAAGTAGGAGAGGAAAAGATGCAGTACATCACCGGTTGGGAAAGACGAGCCATGAAACGCGGGGAGCAAAAAGGTAAGCTGGAAGGTTGGAAGGAAGGCCGACTAGAGGGCCGACTGGAGGGCAAGCTGGAAGGCAAGCGAGACCTGTTTCTGCTCCTGGCGAACCAACGCTTCGGGACCTTGCCGGATTGGGCTTCCACCAGAGTCAATAAAGCCGATCCCAAAGAGTTGGATCAATGGTCCAAACTTCTCCTTACCGATAAACCGCTGGAAGAAATCCTGGCGTCCAAGAGCCGATAATCGACCGGTAGGCAGACGTAAACTATTCTTCCCGCAAAGGCTCCTATTCCTGCACAGGTTCGACCGGTCATGCCCCTTCACTTCGAGGGGAAGGCTCTCCGAATTCAAGACTTGAAAGGGGCTTCGCCGGGTACCGTCGAAATCTTTGAAAATATGGCCTTTTCTGACTCCCCACTCGGGAGATTAAGTGTTAGGATAAGCGGGTCTTCCAGGAAGTAGGGTGCCGGAAGGAAGTGTCGATGCCAGAGCTTACCAGTGGCATAAATCAACTGATCGAACGCATCAAGCAAGAGGGTGTGGACGCGGGTCGGGTTGAAAATGAGCGAATTGTCCGCGAAGCACAGAACCAGGCCGAGCAGTTACTCGCCGAGGCCAAACAAAAGGCCGAGGCCATGGTTGCCGATGCACAAACGCAAGCCGATGAAATGCGAACCCGCGCCGAGTCCGATCTGCGGTTGGCAGTTCGCGATTATGTGGCCGATTTCGGGCAACGCATTCGCCGCAACCTCATCCAACCCGCCATCTCCGATAAAGTGGCTGAAACTATTGCCCATCCTCAGTTTCTCCAAAATGTCCTGACCGAAATCTGCCGTGACTTCATTAAAGAAGGCGGCGGTAGTATCGAAGCCGTGATTCCCCCCGATACCAAAGAAGCATTAGGCGCCTACTTCGCGGACGCGGTTTCTCAAAAACTGGCAGGCATCACCGATGTCCAGCTACAGGGCTCCGAGGGACTGACCGGCTTCCGTCTGCGGCGTGAGGGCGAGGGATTTACCTGGGATTTCACCTTGGAGGCCATCGTCAGCGAGTTGGCGGAATTGGTGGACCCCGCGTTGAAACCCTTCTTCGCCCTGGGCCACGACGGTTAAGCGCGGGAAGGGAGGTAGCGCATGTCGCTCATCTACCTGATCACCAGCCTGCCCGTCGTGGAGCCCGGTCAACCGCCGCCGCTCGGCATGGACGAATTCGCCGCAACCGCGCGAAGCCATTTGGAGGGCGCCGACCGCCACGAATTGGAACAGGTGCTGTTGGTCAGTGAAATCGATAAAACCATCCTGGCTAGAAATCGCAAGATGCTGGGTTTGCCCATCGACAGTCAGGATACTCCTTTTGAGGAATACCAGCGACAAAGAGCACTGGCCGCCGACCGCGAGGAGCGCCTGCTGCCCGCCTGGGCCCTCAAGGACCGGCCCATGCACCTGTTGCTGCGCTACTGGTTCCAGAAGGTCTACAAACACGCCCGCTCCCATTTCCTGAAGCGCTATTCCGCCCTGTGGCTGAATACCGAGGAAATGCTCGCCGGCCTGTTGTGCAAGCTGGAGGGCATGGACCCGCAAAAGTTCCTCACGCAAATGGAAGGCGGTATCGACTCGACCTGGAAGGTGATCATGGCCCATTACGGCGATCACGACCTGGGGATCGCCGGTCGCCTGCGTAACTACCCGGAGGTCCGCGAGGTCTTGCAAATGACCGATCTGGCCCAAATGGAACAGCGCCTGGACGTGCTGCGCCGCCGTCTCATCGACCGTTGCCTGGGTACGGAAACCTTTTCCATCGGTCAGGTTCTGGCTTATTACTTCCGGCTGCGCCTGGTCCACCGCGAAGCCGCCCGCGATGCCGAAAAGGGTCGCGCCATGTTGGACGATATCCTCCAATTTTCCCCGGAGACAACACCATGACGACAAAAGCTGTGGTTGCCGGCGTCAACGGCAACATGATTACCGCCCGCTTCGAGGGTACCGTGCGCATGAACGCGGTGGCCTATGTCATTCTGCCCCAAAAATCCGGAGACCCCATCCGTTTGAAAGCCGAGGTCATCCGCGTTCGCAACGACGAGTGCGATATGCAGGTCTTCGAAGATACCCGCGGCGTGGTCGTGGGCATGACCATCGAAATTACCGACGAGTTATTGGCCCTGGAATTGGGCCCCGGCCTGTTGTCGCTGGTCACCGACGGCTTGGGCAACCCGCTGGAGCAATTGGCGCAACGGTCCGGTTACTTCCTGCAACGGGGGCTGTATCTGCCCACATTGGACCGCGAGAAACAGTGGGCCTATACGCCGGTCGCCCGCGTGGGTGATCGTCTGCATGCCGGGCACACGCTGGGCACCGTGCCCGAAGGTCCCTTCAAACACCGCATCGCCGTGCCCTTCGGCATTGTGGGCGAGGTGGAGGTTTTGGAAACCGTACCCGCCGGCAACTACCGGGTGGAACGCGAGATCGCCCGGCTGCGCCTGCCCGGCGGTGAAGAGCGCGCGGTTTCCATGGTGCAGCAGTGGCCGGTCAAGAAACCCATCCGTGCCTATGTGGAGCGCCTGCTACCGTCCAAGCCGCTGACCACGCGGGTACGCATTATCGACAGTTTCTTTCCCATTGCGGAGGGCGGCACCGCCTGTATCCCGGGCCCCTTCGGCGCGGGCAAAACCGTCTTGCAGCAGGCCCTCTCCCGTTTCGGCGATGCCGACGTGGTGATTGTGGCTGCCTGCGGCGAGCGCGCCGGTGAGGTGGTGGAAACCCTGCGTGAATTCCCCGAACTCATCGACCCGCGCACCGGCCGCACTCTGATGGAGCGCACCATCATTATATGCAACACTTCGTCCATGCCGGTCGCCGCTCGCGAGGCGTCGGTCTACACCGCCGTCACCGTGGCCGAGTATTACCGCCAGATGGGCCTACGCGTGCTGATGCTGGCCGATTCCACCAGCCGCTGGGCCCAGGCCCTGCGCGAGATGAGCGGCCGACTGGAAGAAATTCCCGGCGAGGAAGCCTTCCCCGCCTATTTGGGTTCAGTGATCGCATCCTTTTACGAACGCGCCGGGCTGGTTCGCCTGGAGGATCCGTACCTTGGCGAGACCACCGGATCGGTGACCGTGGTGGGCACGGTCTCGCCCGCCGGTGGTAACTTCGAGGAACCGGTCACCCAATCTACCCTGGCCGTGGTGGGCTGTTTCCTGGGACTTACCTACGCCCGCAGTTACGCCAAACGCTTTCCTGCCATATCGCCCTTGGAGAGTTGGTCCAAGTACCTGGACAGTATGCGTTCCGAACTGGAAGGCATCTACGGCGAAGGCTGGGTGGACGATGTGCGCGAGATGCAAAACCACTACGCGGAAGGCCAGCGCATCGGCGACCAGATGAAGGTGATCGGTGAGGAAGAGTTGACCCTGGAAATTTTTACCCATTACTTGAAGGCCGAATTGTTCGACGCGGTCTTCCTCCAGCAGAACGCCTTCTCCGATGTGGACGCCAACCCGTCAACCGAACGAGTGGCCATGGCGTTCAAACTGGCCAGGCGCATTGTCGACCAACCGTTTACCTTCCCCGATAAAGATACCGCTCGCGACGTATTGTTGAACCTGACGTCCCTGTTCCGCAACTGGAACCTGGCCGCCGAGGATACCGACGATTACAAGCGTTTCCTAGACGAGTTGGAAGCGGTAATCGAGGAATGGTCCGGTAAGAAATCCCTCGCGGAGGTCACCGCATGAAAAAGATCTACCAGCGCATCGAACGCATCGACGGCCCGGTGGTCATGCTTCGGGCAAAGGGCGTTGCCTACGGCGAGTTGGCCCGCATCCGCCTGAACGACGGCACCGATACCTACGCACAGGTGATCAAACTGCGTGACGACCAGGTTTCGCTCCAGGTCTTCGCGGGCACCAAGGGCGTGGGCACCGGCGATGTGGTCGAGTTTCTAGGACACCAGGTTCAGTTGGCCTATTCGGAAACCAATCTCATGGGCCGTACCTTCAACGGTGTGGGCGAACCCATCGACGGTCGCGCGCCGGTGGCCGACACTGCCGCCGTGGCCATTGCCGGACCCAGTTTCAACCCGGCTCGCCGCATCATCCCCAGTAAGATGATCCAGACCGGCATCCCCATGATCGATATGTTCAACAGCCTGGTGGAAAGCCAGAAGCTGCCCATCTTCAGCGTGGCCGGAGAGCCCTACAACCCTCTGCTGGCACGTATCGCGAAACAGGCCGAGGCCGATGTGATCATCCTGGGCGGCATGGGTTTGAAGTACGACGACTACCTGTTCTTCCGCGATGACCTGGCCTCGGCCAGGGACCGCTTGATCATGTTCATCCATACGGCCTCGGACCCGGTGGTGGAATGTATGATGGTGCCGGATATGGCTCTGGCCACCGCTGAACAATATGCCACCCAAGGAAAGCGCGTGCTGGTACTGCTCACCGACATGACCGCCTTTTCCGACGCCATGAAGGAAATCGCCGTGGCCATGGAGCAGATTCCCGCCAACCGCGGTTATCCCGGCGACCTCTACTCACAGTTGGCCGCGCGTTATGAAAAGGCCGTGGATATCGAGGGTTCCGGCTCCATCACCGTGCTGGCGGTGACCACCATGCCCGGCGACGACGTCACCCACCCCGTGCCCGACAACACGGGTTATATCACCGAGGGCCAGTTCTACCTTAAGGGCGGCGTCATCGACCCCTTCGGTTCCCTGTCGCGTCTGAAGCAGGTGGTCAACAAGAAAACCCGTGACGATCACGCGCCCTTGATGAACGCCATGATCCAGTTGTACGACGGCTGCCGCAAGGTTCGACAGCAGCAATCCATGGGTTTCAGCATCTCCAGCTACGATGAGCACCTGCTGGCTTACGGCGGTGAATTCGAGGAACGCATGATGAATCTGGAAGTAAACCTGCCGCTGGAAAAACAACTGGACCTGGGCTGGCAGATCATTGCCGGTCACTTCCAACCCCGTCAGGTCAGCCTGCCGGAAAACCTTATTGAAAAATACTGGCCCGCGACGGAATAGCCATGGACAAACCCAAGCTCAACAAGTCGGAGTTGACCCGGCTCCGGCGGCAAATCAAGATGTACAACCAGTTCCTGCCGGTGCTCAAGTTGAAAAAGGAACGCTTGCAGGCCGAGCACCTGCGTTTGAAGCGTGAACTGGCGGAACGACGTGAAAGCTTTGCAAAAAAGCGCGAGGCAGTGCGGGGCTTGGAGTCCCTGTTACCCGAACCGCTGCCGATCGACCTGCCCGCCATGATTCGCGCCGTGGAGATTCGCGTGGAAGAGAAAGTGATCGCGGGCGTCAAGGTACCGGTCCTGGAGGAAGTGGGTTTTGCCGACGTTGAACTGCCGCGTTTCGGCCTGCCGCCCTGGGTGAATCGCGCATTGCCCTTACTGCGCGCCATGGTCGCCGAGTACAAGGAACTGGAGGTTCTCGCCTTGCAGGCCGAATGCATCAATCACGAGTTGCGCAAGGCCACCCAAAAGGTGAATCTGTTCGAGAAGGTGCTGATCCCGGATACCAAAGAGGCCGTGCGCCGCATCGAGATTGCGCTGGGCGACCAGCAGGTGGCCGCGGTGTGCCGGGGCAAGATTGCCAAAACCAAACAACAGCGCGCCGCGCGGGAGGCCGTGTCATGAGTGTCATCAAGATGTTGAAAGTGACGGTACTGACACACGAACACGACATTGAAAGCGTCATGGAAGGCTTGCAGGAAGCCGGGGTTTTACATATTTCCCCGCTCAAGGAAATGAGCGGCGCCGCTTCCAGACACGGCGGCACCGGCGATGCCGTCGATCAATGCGAACAACTGGAGCGCCTGGTGCATGCGCTTGGTTCGGTAGCCCCGGCGCCCGTCAGCCAACAGGTGGACGACCATCCGGTTCGAAAAGTCATCGAACTGGTGGAAGACCTGGTCAATCGCCGCAAGGATCTGGTGCGCCGCGAGGACACTCTGGGTCGCCAAATTCAGGAACTGAAACCCTGGGGCGCCTTCGATCCGAAGGCTGTCGACGAACTGCGCCGTTCTAATGTCCCGGTGACCTTTGCCATTCTGACCCGAGAGCAATGGAGCCTGGTGCACAAGGATGCCTGGGCCTTCGGGGTCATGCGTGAGACAGACGAAGCGTCCTGGGTGGTCTTCTTCGGCGCGGAACCTCCCGAACTGCCGGTGACCCCGGTAGAACTGCCCGACAAACCGTTGCCGGAACTGAAAGAAGAGCGCGAGGAACTGCGCGCCCAAATAGCCGAGCTAAACCGGGAAATAGGCCGATTTGCCCATTTTGCCCCGTTGCTGCGCGGTCGTATGGACAGCTTGAAAGACCGGGTGGCGCTGCTGGAAGCCCTGGACAGTACCGCGGTCGACACGCCGCTGGTAGCGTTGCGCGGATATGTTCCCGTACGCGAAAGCCTGGACCTGCAGCGCTCCTTGCGGCCCTACAAGGTGCTCATGCGCCTGGAAGAAGTGGAGCCGGACGATTCCGATGTCCCCGTCATGTTGAAGAACAACTGGCTGGTGGCGGGTTTCGAGGCCGTGCTGCAAACCTTCAGCGGTATCAACTATCGCGAAAAGGATGTCACCTGGGCCGTGGGCCTGCTGTTCATCATCTTCGGCAGCCTGTGCCTGGTGGATGCGGGTTACGGCATCATGCTTCTGGCCACCGGCATCGCCCTGGCTTTTCGCGGTCAAAAAGACTTCGGTCGCGTCTTCCTGTTTACCGGGCTGGTCACCATTCCGTTGGGCCTGCTCAGCGGTCAGGCTTTCGGCTTGATCCAGGGCCGCGACTTCTCCCTGGGCACGGAACCAATCCTGCCGCTTGCCAACGACCCCCTGTCGGCCTTCAACTTCTCTCTGGTGGTGGGCGGCATCGCCATGACCTTCAGCTACATGATCGCCATCTGGCAACGCGGCTTCAAAACCCATGCTACCGGTAATCTGTTACTGGTGCTGGCCGTGGGTTGTGCGGCCGTATCCGCTCTGGTTCTGCCTGAAGACCAGGCCGGCGTCGGCAAATTGACCGCGGGCGTCCTGGGGAGCCTGGCTTTGATCGGCTGGCTGCTCTTCCCTGAACCGGTATTCGGCGGTGCGCGCGTGCCCAACATCATCTGGACCCTTTACTCGGGCGTCACCGGGCTCATTCAAGATATTCTCAGTCATATGCGCCTGTTCGGCATTGCGCTGTCGGGCTCCATCCTGGCCACCGTGGTCAACCAGATCGGGATGCAGTTTCCCTTGCTGGTCACCATTCCGTTTGCCGTTGTGGGCCACATCTTCGTCTACGCCCTGGCCCTGCTCTCTCTTTACATCCACACCAACCGCCTGATCTTCCTGGAGGTCGGCTCCAAATGCATCGACGGCGGTCATCTTTATTACCAACCCCTGCGACGAGGTGCTTCATCATGAAACGATTAGTTCTATTCTTCCTGTTTTGCGGCCCCCTCATGGCCCAGAATACGGCCCCGGACCCCTCCACCCTGGCCGTGCACCATCAGGTGATGCTGTTCATTTCCTTTATTGTCATCGGGATCGGCATACTCAGCTCGGGTTACGCCCTGTCCTTCAGTTTGAGCGCCTACGCCGCCTGCGAACGCGATACCCGCGGTAAGGCCTTCATCCCGGCGGTCATGGCCGGTTCCCAGGGCCTGTATAGCTTTGCCATCGCCTTCCTAATGATCGGCAATATGACTACCAGCCCTTTCAAAACGGCGCTGGCCGGTGTCATCTGCGGCCTGCCCTGCCTGTTCTCTTCCTACGGCCAGGCCAAGACGGGCGCGGCTTGCATCAAGAGCATCAATAACGGCCAGATGGATCAAGGCCAGGCGCTGCTGGCCACGGGTGTTCCCGAACTCTACGCCCTGGCCGGCCTGGGCGGGGCCTTCCTGGTCATGTTGTAATGCGAATTAGAAGGCTTCGAGGTTTTCAGGGACGCGGATGTTCCCGGAAAACCCCGAAACCTCTCCTCAACCCATGAGAGTGATTTGAGAAAGATCAAACCGTTCCCATCTGCATATTTTTGACAATATCCAGGTCGACCCCTCCGAACATCGGGGTTTTGGATCCGGAACAAGGTGTGTCACGCTCGGATAACCTCCTATTCTCCTTGGAACGAGGTTCGACCTCCGTGTCAATGAGGATTTGGATTCTAAAAGAAGCATTGACCCCGAGGAACAACCTTCTTCTTCCCCGATATCTCTATCGTCCCCGTTGTCCATGCAGATATTCTCCTACAGACAAGCATGGTCACCGGGGCGGAACGATGTTTCGAAATTTTTATGCACGGTGACCGGGGTGCACAACGTTGTTCGAGATCCAAAACGCCGATGTCCGTCCGGGCCGATTGTTCTTCCAAGCAAAATATCTCGATAGACGCGCGGGCGCATCCTTCTTCCAAGCCAAATATCTCGATAGACGAGCGGGCGCATCCTTCTCCCGAGTAAAAAATATCGATAGACAAGCGGGCGCATCCTTCTCCTGTGAAGAATAAGTCGCCGGCCGAAGGGGCCGGCCTTTCTCCTGCGCGAAAACACTCCACGGACGAGCGCGCCGGCCCTTGTTCTGCGCAAAAAAATAGCCGGACGAGTTGGTCGGCATGAAATTCCAGGCCATGTCGCCTTCCACTTTGATTCACCCCCTTAAGCCATTTGCCAATTGCGCAAGCCACGGCCCTGTGTTGTAATGCAAACTTGCGTGATCTATCACTTTTCAATGACGGGGAAGATACTATGTACGGAAGTGTCAAAGCCATTTACGAGCAAACATTACGGGAGATCGACGAGGCCGGTCTCACCAAGAACGAACGCGTTATTACCACGCCGCAGAGCCGCGAGATCCAGTCCGGCGGTAGCCCGGTGCTTAACTTCTGCGCCAACAACTACCTGGGTATGGCCGATCATCCCGACCTGATCCAGGCCGCCAAAGACGCGTTGGACAGCCACGGTTTCGGTTTGTCCTCAGTACGCTTTATCTGCGGTACGCAAGACATCCACAAGCAACTGGAAAGCAAGATTTCCGAATTCCTGGGTTTCGAGGACACCATTCTCTACGCCGCTTGCTTTGACGCCAACGGCGGCCTGTTCGAAACCCTGCTGGGCCCCGAGGACGCGGTGATTTCCGACCAGTTGAACCACGCCTCCATCATTGACGGGGTGCGCCTGTGCAAGGCCAAGCGCCTCCGCTACAGCAACAGCAACATGGAAGAACTGGAGCAATGCCTCAAGGACAGTCAGGATGCGCGTATCCGCCTGATCACCACGGACGGCGTGTTCTCCATGGACGGTTACATCGCCAAGCTGGACCAGATCTGCGACCTGGCCGATAAATACAACGCCATGGTGCATGTGGACGATTGCCACGCCACGGGTTTCGTGGGCAAAACAGGCCGGGGTTCCTTCGAATACCGCGGCGTCATGGGCCGCGTCGACATTGTCACCAGCACGCTGGGCAAGGCCGTGGGCGGCGCTTCCGGCGGCTTCACTTCGTCTCGCAAAGAGATTGTGGGTTTGCTGCGCCAGCGTTCGCGTCCCTACCTGTTCTCCAACACCGTGGCCCCGTCCATCGTGGGCGCCAGCCTGAAAGCCTTCGAGATGCTGGAGGACACCACCCGGCGTGATCGTCTGGAAGCCAATACGAAATACTTCCGCAAAGGCATGGTAGATGCCGGCCTGAACGTACTGGAAGGCGAGCACCCCATCTGCCCGGTCATGATCGGCGATGCCCGCATCGCCAGTGAAATGGCGGACGCCCTGCTGGAAGAAGGCATCTATGTGATCGGCTTCTCGTTCCCAGTGGTGCCTAAAGGCCAGGCTCGGATTCGCGTTCAGGTCAGCGCGGCGCATACCACCGAGGATCTGGACCGTGCGATTGCCGGCTTTACCAAAGTCGCCAAGGCCAAGGGACTGATCAACTGATCTCGTTTTCACAATCCATACCGAGGTAGTACCATGTTCTTTCTCGTCTCGGCCTTTATCTTCATGGGCCCGCCCACCTGCAACCTGGAATACGGCAGTTGGCCCGGAACCTACGATATTTTGGATCTGAGCGACTGTATTACCTCGGCCGGCTTGGATTGTTTCACACCCGACGCGGGCGATAATCAGGTCGCCGATGTCGGCCTGACGGTGGACCTGGATGCCTCCGGGACACAGGTTCCCTCCGCGCCCGAGGAGCTGGTCTTCCAATGGTCGCAAACGGCCGGTCCGGAAGCGGTGGAACTGTTGAACGCGAACACGGTCATGGCCTCCTTCTCGGCACAGAGCCCGGGCCTATATTCGTTTGAGGTAGAGATCACCTGGTTCTGTCGCACGGCGTCCGCTACGGTTGATATCACGGTGAACGCCGCCCTGGCCGCGCCGAACGCCTTGAACGCTGAGTTATTTGCCGAAAACCCCTGCTCGCTGTTTCCGATCCAGGTCACCCATGCCGGCCCCGGTGATGATCGCCTGTTCATCGTCTGCAAGGAAGGGCGCATCATGATCTACAAAAACGGTGCCGTGTTGCCCGAACCCTTCCTGGACATTCAGGATCTGGTGCTGGTTTCGCAGTTCAATTTCTCCGATGAACGCGGGCTGCTGGGTCTGGCCTTCGATCCCGATTACGCGACCAACGGTTACTTCTATGTCAACTATACCGGTGACGGTCCGGATGCCCGAGGCGGTGTCACCGATGACACCCGCATCACGGCGTTTGGCACCGATCCCATGAACGCGGACCTGGCCGATCTGACCCAGAACGCACTGTTGCTGACCGTGACGCAGCCCCAGTCCAACCACAACGGCGGGCAGATCTTCTTCGGGCCGGACGGCTACCTCTACATCGGTACCGGCGACGGCGGCGGCGCTAATGATTTGGGTTCAGGGCACGATCCCGTTTGTGGAAACGGCCAATACGGGGAAACCCTGCTGGGCAAGATGCTGCGTATCCAGGTGGACGGTCTGTCGCCCTACAGCATCCCGCCGGACAATCCCTTCATCGACGATCCGGGCGTTTTGGACGAAATCTGGGCATTGGGTTTGCGCAACCCCTGGCGGTGGAGTTTCGACCGCGCCACGGGCGACATGTACATCGCGGATGTAGGCCAGGGCACCTGGGAAGAAATCGATTTCCAACCCGCCGACAGTTCGGGCGGCGAGAACTACGGCTGGCCCTACAAGGAAGGCAACGCGATCTTTTTCAACGGTCCCGACGGTTGCAGCGATCCGGGCGGCTTATCGGACCCGGTCTTCGAATACAATCACACCGATAACGCGCGGGCGGTTACCGGCGGTTTTGTCTATCGCGGCCAGGACATCCCGAACCTCTACGGTTTCTATATCTTTGCCGACTATAACGCATCCGGGTTCCCCAGTTCCGGCAAGCGCTATTTCTCCCTGGTGCAACGAAGCGGCGGCATCTGGGAGGGCAACCCGCTGGATGTCTATGTGGATGATTCGCCGTTGGCGGCATTTGTCGCCGCATTCGGTGAGGACCATCGGGGCGAGTTGTACATCGTCACCACGGGGGATATCTACAAGATTACCGGCATCCGCAACTAGAGGAGCGGCCAATGGACGAAGGCTTTGTCAGGCTGGTGGACGACGAATTTATCAAGAGGGAACGCAACAAGGCGCGGGAGATTCGCAAGAGTCAGTGGTGGCGCAACAAGCTGGGCACGGGCAAATGCTACTACTGCGAACGCATGTACCACCCGGATGATTTGAGTATGGACCACAAAACACCCATCGTGCGCGGCGGTCGCTCCACCAAGAACAACCTGGTTCCCAGTTGCAAGGAATGCAACAACGAGAAGAAATACCTCCTGTTAGGCGAATGGATCGCCAAACGCATGGAAGAGGGCCGGCCGTTGGCCTGTGCCAAATACGAGCTTTATTGAAGACCCAAGCTCAGACATGGTTACCTATGAGGCTGCTTGCGTGGACCGGTACGCCTTGGGTGACTCTACAGGAACCATCAGGGGAAACTTCAACACAAAGGTAGCTCCTTTGCCCTTGCCCTCGCTCAAGGCTTCGATGGTTCCGTTCATTTCCTTCATGGCGTTGGCGCAGCTGTGCAGGCCGAAGCCGTGTCCTGTTTTCTTGGTAGTGAAACCATGGGTGAAAATTCGGGGCAGGTTTTCGGGCTCGATACCTATCCCCGTATCTTGAATGGAAAGCACTACCATACTTTTATCCCGGTACAGGCGAACCTGGATGGAACCGCCCTGACTGCCTGTCATTTGGACCGCCTCGCGAGCATTTTTCAGAATATTGACCAGGGTGTGGATCAGCTTGGTTTTCTGTACTCTTACCAGGGGCACTTCCTCGCATTGCACATGTACTTTTACCCCATGGGCGGCCATGCCTTCTTCCAAGATGGTCAAGGCGGTTTCGATCTGGCCTTCCAGGTTGACTTCTTCCGATTGGTATACATTGGACGTGTAGTTATGTTGCTGCGAGACCACGTCTTTGATGGTCTGGATGCGGTTCATCAAGTGGCCCAACTGCTCGCGCAGCTTGTGGTTTTCCGATTTGAAACGGGTGCCCAGGCTCAGGTACATCTTCAATAGATTCGGCGCGCGCGGGTCGTTTTGCAGGAACGCGGCGAAATCGTCCACATGCAAAGCCAGGATTTCATTGGCTCGTTCCAAGGTCGATACCGCGGACTTTTCCAGGGTTTCGTTGAGCAGGTAGCCTGCCGTGCTGATGGAGTTGAGGATATTGCCCACGTTGTGAAGCACCGAGGTGGCGATTTCCGCCATACCGGCGTAGTGGGCGCTTTCCATCAGGTCCTTTTGCATGGCTTCCATGGCCGCCGTACGCTCACGCACCCGGGCGTCCAGCTCACGGTTCAATTCCTGGTAACGGGCCTCGGCGGCCTGGTGTTCCACAATTTTTTCTTCCAATCTGGCGGTGCGCTCGCCCACCAGATTCTCCAGTTTCTTGGACATGCGTTTGGAGGTGGCGTAATCGACGCCAAGATAGATCAACACAAGTAGAAAAGCGGCCGACAGGGATCGGAACCACCATTGCCTGGTGACCGGTTTGGGGATGCGCACGGGAGCCGTGGTGATCGGATTGCTCCAGGATTCGCCCTCCAATCGGGCGCGGATGTGAAACCGGTAGGAACCGGCCGGCAGGTTGATGAAGCGAGCCTTACGATCATCCGAGGCAAAGGGTTCGGACCACTGATCTTCATAACCCTCCAACCGGCTTTGGAACTGAACGCCGAGGGAATCCATCATGGTTACGGCCCGGTAGTGGAAGGTGAGGTCGCTACGCCAGTCCATAAGTCTGAGCGGTTGATCCGTGGGAAATCGGCGTTGGTTGATATACAGGCCGTCAAAACCGATGAGCGGGGGCGGCGGCACGGGCGGCACGGCGGATGGAGTGAAGCGCGACAATCCCTGATCGGTACCTACCCAGAGATTCCCCCTATGGTCGATCAATCCGGCTGCGCGATTGGTTTCAAATCCGGGGAGACCTTGTGGTACGGAATATTGTCGTGGACGCTTGCCGGGCTGAAGGTGAAAAAAACCGCTGTCGGTGCCGGCCCATAGGCCGCCCTGCTGATCGCCCAGTAGAAAGTAGATGGAGCGTTCCAGAAAAAACGACGAGTCCGTGGATCGTACAAGGCGATCATCCCGTGCGATGAACAAACCACGCAAATTACCCACCCAAATCCGCCCGCTCGTATCCTGGTAGGTCGAATAAGTATTGTTTTCCGGGAGGCCCTGCCCCCGGTATTGATGCCAATCGCCGTCATAGGTCACCAAACCGTGGCGGCCCGTGGGGATGAGTAATTGCCCGTCTATCCCGGGAATAATACGCCGAATATAAAGCCTGGTTCCGAAGGGTGTCTCGACGGTTCTATAGGCCCCGCCTTCCAGAACGAACAGGCCGCTGTTACCACCTACCCAGAGAGTTCGGCGCATCCGGTCATGGTAAATGGTGACCATTTGCCAGACATCGTCGGGAACCGGAAAAACTTCTCGGGTCCAATCACGATTCAAGCGCATGACGCCGCCCGAGGAAAGGGCAATTAGAACCGAGTTCTCGGGACCGTGCCTTATATCCATAACCCGGATGACGCCGCGTTTGTTATTGGTATTAGGAGTGGGCAAGGTTCGGATTCCATCCTTGTCCCACAGGGTGATTCCCCGATTGTGACCAAGCAGCATAACGCCGGGCTCCCACTCTATGGCAGCGGAGACCTCATTTTCCAATAAACCGTCTTCCTGATAATAATTGGAAAAAGCCCGGTTGGCAATACGAGTCAGACCGCGCATGCTTGCGATCCATAAAATTTTTTCTCGGTCCAGCAGCAAGGCGGTTGCACCATCGCCGGGGAACCCGGTTTGGATACCAAGCTCATGGATTTGCTTGCTTTGGATGTCATAATGCCTCAGGGTGGATTCGGTCCCGAAGAAGATCCCGTTACGACCATCGCTCAGAATTTTGGACTGAGTGTAACTGCTCTGGTGGACGGGCGGCGGCACTCGGTCGACTTCCACATATCGGCCTGCCTGGAGATAACCCAGCCAGGTCTCGCCCAAGATCCAAAGGCGACGATTTCCATTTGGCAAAATTTCGAAGGAGGCGGCCAGGGTAAATTTACGATCCTCGGGCAATTGGTCCATATAACGGGTGTCGTACTGCTTGCCGTCATAAATCAACGGCCCGCGGTCCGTGGCCAAAATGATCTTACCCCGAAAGCTGGACATGGAGTGGAAAACGCGGTGGGGAACCGCTTTTTTGGGATCTTCAAAGTGCCAGGCGTGATTGCGATACAACCAGAGTCCTGATTCTGAAAGACCGACTGTCGGTACGGTTTGCCCGTCGACATCGAGCAGTTGGAATTGAAAAAAGGTACGAAGCATAGCGATGGGAAATTTCTGAGGGATATGATGCCAGCGGCCGTCGCGATAGCGAGCCAGAGTGTATTCATGGGCGGAGGTAGCGGCCCAGATCTCGCTGTTGAGATCGGCGCGGATATTTTGAAAATGCGGGGTTTCAAGTCCGTCATCCAACGAAAAGTGTCGCCACTTGCGACCGTCATAGCGGGCAATTCCGTTACGACATGCGGCCCAAAGATAACCGTCCTTGTCCTGGGCCAGGCTGTGGACCGTGGTGGTGGGTAGACCGTTCCCCTCGTTGAAAACCTGGATGGGGAACCGCTGGCCTGAAGCGGGAAAGGCCGACAGAAGACTGAGAAAAAAAAGGGCGATTCCTCTTTTGATGTATTGTAACTTTTGGTTTGCAGCAGAATTCCCTAACCTCATAATTTTTCATTCGGGTTGAAAGGGGCAGGGCTTGATAAACAATTTGACGAGGTCAATCAAGGCGGTAAGCCTGCCTGGGCGCTACTTTGCCGATAACCGGATGAAATCCTTTGGGCGAGGGGTCGAACGGATGATGCCTGCCCTGGTCTTTCCAGGCCGGGAGTTATGATTTATCAAGACATTGCCCGAAAATCGATCCGCCTTCGATTTAATTTTTACCTGAAGAACCGCGGGCGATGATCCGAATAATCATACCAGGAGGTTATCGATGCTGTTCGCGCTCACCCTTTTTCTGGCTCAGGTTCCCGATCTCGATCAAGCCTTCGACGCCATGACCGGCAAAGGCGTTCCCACCGAGGTTACCCTGGGTTTCACACGTCACGAGCACGGGATGGTGGTCGGCGCGCGGATCAACGGTAAGGGACCTTTCTATTTCGTGGTGGACACCGGGGCCGCCGCGACCGTGATTTCGGATAAGGTAGCCGAACAATCCGGTCTCGTTCCCACCGGCAAGAAGGCGCATGTGGTCGGCATCAGCGGCAAACGGATGCACGCCTGGGTGGGACGAGCAACCGATCTATCTGTCTCCGGCGCCAAGGCCAGGCAAATGGAAATCATGGTCCGCGACATCAAGGGGTTGAATGAACAAGGCCTGGCCGGTCTCTTGGGCCAGGACTTCTTGGGCCGGTTCCATGTGAATATCGATAACAAGGGCCAAAAGATTACCCTGGCCTTGCCGGGTGAAGGTAAGCCTCCGGTCGTGAGCTCCGAGGAAAAGCTGATGCGCGAAATCTTGGACCAACCGGATCGTTTAGCCGATGAAATCGGACGTTTGGATCTTTCCCTCGCTTCCTGGCTACGGCTTTACCAGGAGGGTGAAAGCAGTGAGCGCGCCGATCGCAAAAAGGACCTGGACGCTTGGATTACCCAATTACGCGACCGCCGCCGGCAATTCGAGCGCGTCCATGGAACGCTTCACGCGGCCCCGACCGCACGGTTGAGCGGTGAGCGGAAAAACAACCTGCAACGCTATCTTTACTGTTACCCGGCCTATCGCCGCTATGCCGACAGCGTCATCGTCCTGGCCGATGCCTTGAGTGAAAGCTGGACTGTCGATGCGGCGCCCGCCGTGGGTCAAGCGGCAGCGGCAGTGAGCGAGCGGCGTAAAGCCCTGGCGGGATGCGCTCCCAAACTATAAGGTCGGGCTTCGACTCCCGCCGGGGACCCGGTTCTTACCGGAAAGGCATGATTAGCCGGCGTTCGATACTCGATTCTTCCTGGGAAGACACGAACATTTTGCATAAGATCTTCGATTCTTCCTGGGAAGACACGAACATTTTGCGCAGGATCCTCATGTCTTCCCGGGAAGACACGAGGATCCTGCGTCAGATATTCGACTCTTCCCGGGAAGAACAAAACATTTTTCGACTGAACAGGTATTTATGCAATGAAGCAAGTCATTTTATTATGCACGGACTTGATTTTGGTTTCTTCAAGCGACAGCTGGTTCGATGCAAGCTACGCACACGACAGAACACCGTCCAAACCCACGCTTAATTGGCGAGTTTCTGTCGACAGCCTAACGGGATGCTCACGCTTTACAGGCGTCGTGCTAGAATAGGTGCCGGTTACGTCCGGCCGTTTCGCGACGGCGCAGGAAATCGATGAATCGAGGTAGATGTTCATGAATATCCCCGTCATGCACGCGGCCCGCTTAGCCGTTGCGGCCGCCCTTTTGGTAACCTGTCTCGGATGCGGCGGCCCCAAAAAGCGCAAACCGATCAAATTGGTGGATCACTATACGGTTCTCCCCTTGGATATAACCGAAGACGACGCGCCGGAGATCAAGAACACCTACAAAATCGAGATCGACCCGGAACGCATCGAATTGACCAAGGAATACCTCAGGCTGCACAACTACGAACTCTACCGCTACCTGCCCACCGAGAATCTACCGTCTTCCATACGCTTTCAACCTCAGATCGTGGTGGTTCACTACACGGTTATTCCAACATTGAAGGGCGTGATCGATTATTTCAGTCCGAAAATTATCGACAGTTCCCGCGAGGCGGTCGCTAAAAACGGCGCCTTGAACGTGGGTGTGCAATTCATCGTGGACCGCGACGGCACTATTTACAGTTTCTACCCGGAGAACATCATGGCGCGCCATACCATCGGCTTGAACCACGTGGCGATCGGTATTGAAAACGTGGGTAATGCCGACCTGGGAACTCCCGCGGGCCCGGGCAAACTGCCGCTGACCCCGGAACAGTTGGATGCCAACGAAAAGCTGATCCGCTATTTGTCGGGCGAATACGTGACCCTGCGTTACCTGATCGGACACCACGAATACCGCGACCTGGAAAACCGCCGTCATCCCGCGGGTCACTTATTCCACGAGGATGTTCCCGGGTACCGCACGGAAAAGGTGGACCCCGGTCCCAATTTCATGAAGAAGCTCCGGGAGCGTTTGAAGAAGAAGCCTTGAACCCGGTGTTGTCTCCGGCTAGTTTTGGACGAAATCTTCCAGGGTAAATGCCGGCAGCGGATGTTCCTTCAAGAAACCGCTCAACAAATTGCCGGGAACCCTGGCTACTGTATAGTCTTCCTGTTTTGTTCTTAAGATGACGTAGACATAGGGTCCAATAACAGCCGCAATTCGATGACCGGCTTTGCTGACTTCCGTCATGGCAACTGCCGATCCATCAAACCTGAACGCTTGCTTCGGTCCATGCCTCAGGTCCAAGGGCGTCTCGAGATCCTGTGCGCCGGTCCATGGCGTCACCACGATAAGATCGTCCGCGGAAACGAACATGCCTTGGATTTTGGGAAAATATTCGGGGAACTTCGCTTTATATATCAAGCCGCGATCTTTCCCCACCAGGGTTCGAAATTCTTCCAGGTATCGTTTTCCCCATTCGCGGTTGAACGCGACCGGTTTGATCGACAATTCAATCGTACGAGGCTCCACTTCCCCTTTTAAATCGAAGAGATGGAGCGTATCTTGCTCATCGGTTTTCAGGCAAACAAAGCGACTGTGCCTGTCCGTCAATACGGATACCGAGGAGGAAACGGGATTGAGTAAGATGGTGTCGAAACCTCCGCTGAACTCACTGGGTGGAGATTCCCAGGTGCGTAACACGGTCGGCGATTTAAATTCGGGATCGAAAAGAACCAACTCACTGTTTCGATGGGCACGTTTGACGACGACCCATCCCCCGGTTACTCGATGAATGATTAAAAGACCGGAGGGAGGATGGTGAGTTGTTTCCAAAGAACCCTCGGGATCATGCTGGTGAATTCGCCCTCGGTCATAAACAAGCAACGAATCTTGGAACCATTGAATCCGGAGAGGTCTCGTATACTCACCCGGACCTTGTCCCGGCCCGCCGATATCACCGGTCCGCTTCCCGTTTTTATCAAACCGCAAAACAATACGATCGGCAGTGTCCAGTAAAAACACACGATGATCTTCGGAGACAGCGATCTGTTTGTTGGTCAACTGCCGGAAGATCTCCGTATCTTCAAAGACAAGAACTTCGGTTACCGTGGTCAAAAAGAGAAACAGGCTCAGCATAGGCTGTCAAACCTCAAAATCACAAGTCTGTCTTTTAGTATTCCGGGTCTTCTGCGATGCATCTTGCCCTACAAGCGGAGTAAAAGATGTCACAGGCTGCGTAACAAAAAACTAGATTGGGCCCGATAAAGCACTCTGACTTGCACGAAGCGCGGTCATCGACACACTCGATTTCACAAAAAATATCGATTGCCATTGCCTTGGGCGGCATAAGCAAGGAGACAGTGCCGAACATTAAAGTCAATACAAGACAAGCTGAAAAGGAGAGCTTTTTCATTGGATGTTCCTTATGAAGTGCTGCAGAATTAAAACATGTTGAAATTCTACCATGAAAGTTCCTCAAGTCAACGGGCGAAAAACGTCCATGCTCCATTTAAGGTGGGATGATGAAAAGGCCGTGTGCCGCACATGGCACACGACTAGGTCGACCTATCATAACTCCGAAACATCGCTACAGCTTGAAATGCAGCCACAGCCAGAATTTGGTCGTGTCGCTTCGGTAACCGTCCTCGGCGTAGTCCGCGTACTTCAGGCCCAGGTCCCAGTTTTTGTCGAATTGGTAGCCGACCAGCAGGTCCAGTTCCGTGCCGTAGTCCAGGCTGCCCTCGTCCGATTCGAAGTGATGCCAGGCGGCGATCATCTTCCATTTGTCGCGGACGTAATTGAATTGTAGAAAGAGGTCTACCAAACCCGTGTCCGGCGTATTCAGGAAGATATCGGCCCAGCCGTTGAAGCCGTGCCGTGGAGCCAGGGGGGTGCTGAAGCCATAGTCGCCGTCACCGCCCAATACCTCGTAGTTCAGGGTAATCGTATAGTTTGCCCATTGGGGACCGATCGTGACGCGCATATAATCCGCATCGATCACATCGCTGCCGTCCGCATGGTCCGCCTGGTTGGCGTAACTCAGTTCGTAGAGCCAGGTCATATCTCCGGCCTTGTGCTTGCCGTCCAGGCGCACGCCCAGGCTGCGTTGCGAGGCACTCGGCAGGTCATCCAGGTCGATGAAATAGCCGAATAGGGTCAGGTTCCCGAATGGCATCTTCGAAAGCTTGTAATTGGCCAGGATGGTGGAGGTCCGGAAATCGCTGAGGAGAGGATTGGGATGGTTTTCGCCGAAAACGCGGTTCACATTGGCGATATAAGCCAGAGTCATGGTTGACTTCTCAGTGAAGGATTCTCGCCAGACCATGCCGTCGAAGGTCTGCTCATTCTGGCGCCAACCCACATTGCCGATGAAACGCGCGTTATCCAGGACCAGCCTTTGGCGTCCGAGGTGGAGCGCCCGGTTTTTGTTGGGTTTGTAGGCAAGGTAGGCCTGGTTCAACTCGGTATCGTCCGTGTCGGCGACCACCGGATAGGCGACGTTGCCGTTTTTGGTGTCGTTGTAGTCGTCATCGCTGATTACGTAGATGTCCTCGAAGTCTACCAGCAGGTGCCAGTTGCGGTAGGGCGCGGTTTGGTAGCCCAATCGCGTGCGGAAGGTCGGTGCAAGAGCTTCCTCCTCGAAACCGTCGATGTCCACGGTTTCCAGGCGG
>JASJCB010000360.1 GCA_030066195.1 Acidobacteriota bacterium | reverse complement strand
CACCCCGTTGGCCATGCCGCCGAAGGACCCCCCGGTATAGTAGTCCGTGCGAAACAGCATGCGCTTGTCGTAGATCACGTTGCCGTCGATGTCCGTGTAACCGGATCCCCGGCCCATGGGCATGCCGATGAAGGGGGGTTGCAGGTCTTCCGTGAATGAAAAGACGGCCGGTTGCAGGATGGAACTGTTGAGGAAGGCCGGTTCAAAACCGCCGGCGGTTTTGCGCACGAAGGCTTCCAGGTCGTAGCTGTCTCCGGGTACGGGATAGGTCGCGATCAGCCCCAATTGGTTCATGCCGCGTTCGTGGGTATCCCTCCAGTAGTATTCAGACGCTAAGTTCCGGTAACCCTCGAGCACGCGCGCCATATCGTAGACGCGGACCCCGCCCCGGGTGATGGTGCTGCCGGCATCCATCACCCCGTGGAAAAAGCCGAGGAACAAATAGCGGCCCAGCTTGGCCGAGGATCGGCAGTTACCGGGTTCGGCCAGGGGCAGGGTGATCAGATGCTCCCAGTTGGAGTTCCAGTAGCGGTAGACCATCAGTTCGGAAGTAGCTCCGAGGGAACCGCTCCTGGCAATGGCGACCACGGCGCCTTGCGGCAGATCATCGAGCGCCACCCGGGCGGCCGGGTTTTGCCTGCTATGCACCATCTCTTTAATGTCGGCGGGTAGGAAGAGCTCCATCTGGAAATGGTTGCCGCGAAACCCGCTGAGCATTTGGGACTGAAGCTCCTTCATCTTCCGATAGGGATTGCGGGCATCATACAGGGTGAGACGCGCGCCGTTTTGTAAGTCGGTCTGCTTGAGCACCAACACCAGGTTCCGGTGAACAGCCACCGGATCTCGATAAAAATGTTTCTGGAAGTCCACGGTTTCGATGATCGAGGTGGAGAATTCGGCCGCGTAGGGGATCAGCACCTGCTTTTCCGGTTCGTCGGTATCTATCAGGCCCTCTACCTTCAGGTTGTAGGTCGTGTTGAACAGCAGGTTGGTCTGCGGGCGCACAAAAACCCGGGTCACCGGCCGGGTCGCCTCGACCGGTTGCCCCAACTTGTCAAAGAAATCCAGTTTCACCGGACCATCTTCGTTCACCACAAGGATCGTATTGGAGCCGATCCCGGTTACCGGTTCACTGAAGGTAATCTCGATGGGCTGGTCCAGAAAAACACCCTTCTGGCCGTCAGCAGGGAACGAGGCCAACACCGAGGGTTTGCCCGGATGTTGCGGCGGTTCTTCACCGACAAGGGCCACAAAGCGACGTTTGATATCGGTAGCCTGGCCGTAGGGATTGCGCACCGTGACGGTCAGGTCCACCATGCCGGGCTGCACGAAACTCCCGGCGGGAAAATCCAAGACCATTTGCTCTTTGCCCGTATAGGTAATGACAGGCTGAGGCGCGCCGCTGACCGTGACCAACGAGGTCGGCTGATCGATGTTCTCGGAACTCACTACCGTGATGCGCAGTGCTGTATCCGTGCCCGCCTCGAAGGTGCTGCGGGCATCGAAGTAACCGGTTTTGGCGTCGCTACGCCTGAATTTTCCCTTTACCGTCGTCCCCACTTCCCAGCGCGCGGTGACCTGGGGCGGTTGCGGGCCGATCGTTTCAAAGAGGTATTTGTCGGGATCGAAGACGACCTCGGCAATCGCGGAGGTCACCGCATTGCCCTGATTGGTGACCGTGGAGGAGACAAACGCCGGCTCCCCGGTGAGGGGATCGATCGAACGCCCGGCCTCGAAGCCGCCGAAGGTATTGAACCGCGTAGCGCCGGTCTTGTCGGTGATGCCTTGAAAGATGTAGGCGTGCGGGAAACCGGGAACCACCTTGTAGATCGGGGCGCCGGGGACAAAGGTAAAGGTGGTGCCTACCTGCTGAAACATGTCCCGATAACTCTGATGCCATGGGGCTTCGGCCACCTTGACGTCCCGGATCCGATCGCGGAGTTCCCCGTTTTCGGTCGCCACGCGAACCGCGCGAAATTCGACCTGGAACGGCATGAGACCGGTTTTGCCCCGGAACAAAGCGACCCTGACCTTGTCATGGAAGATGCTGTACATGCCGCTCCAGCGCAGAAGGAAGTTGATACCGCCGTCGAAATTATCGCTCTTGCCGCGGATGCGGCCGTCCTTGCCCATCAGTTGTCCGTCCACGACCAACATCGAGTCCATGATCAGGGGCACGGGTTGCAGCACGGGCACGGCATTCGGGTTGGTGGGATCGGTCAGTACTTCCACGTCGGCAATGATGACCAGGTGGTAGGTATCGCCGTCGGCAACCGGGTCGTTCAGCTTGAAGGTCACCCCGCCCTCGAAGGTCGGCAGGGCGCTGCCGTCGGGCGTGGCGATGGTCAGGGCCTCCATGGTTTCCAGGGACGCCTCGGTCAGGCCCGGAGTCTGCGCCAGGCCGGCTTTGGCCGCGCCGGTGTATTCACTGATGGAAATGGTGGCGCCCACCACATTCGTCACCTCGTTCACATTCAGGGTGGCGGTAGGGGTGACGTCGATGGAAAACGGCGTCGTGCCCATCTGGTAATCGTTGCCGCCCAGGTAGACCACTTCCAGGCGATGGCGGGCCTTGCTGCCGTCTGGCAAGGTGGCTTCCAGCTGGACCGCGTCGCCCTTCACACCCACAATGTCCTGCGCGAAATCGACGGTGTTGATGAGCGTGCCTTCCCAGGAGTAGGGCGTGTCTTCATTGGTCACGGCCAGCCAGGTCCGGTTGGGAAAGGCGTCCTTGGGGGCGCGGATGGTGAGGATCTCGTTTTCCCAGGCCAGGTAGAACCGGCGCAGGTCCAGTTCTCCCTGAACCCCGGCCGCGCGGGAACGGAAGGTGAAGCTCTGTGGTTCGCTGAAGGGGTTGCCGTACAAGCTCTGCAGGCCGGTGTTGACCGTCAGGGTGTATTCGGTGTCAGGCGCCAGCGATCGCAGGGGCAGAAGATTCAAACGAGTCCGGTTCAGGTCGGCCAGAATCTGGAGGGGGATGTCGGTCCCGCCGGAAGAAGTCAGGGCGATGCCGGCTTGCAAAACGGCATCATCGCGAGTAACCGGCATGGAGAAATCCAGCACGATGCGCGGCAGCAGGTCCACGTATTGCTGTTCAGCATGGGGTTCGTGCTCGCTCAATCGGAAATCCGGGTGGGTCAGGCCGATATCCTGGTTCAACAAGGTCGTCAAGCCGTCGGTGGAGGCGATGGTCACGGTACCGGCCCGCCGGGTCGTGGGCTCGAAGGCATCGATCGCCACGGCCTGGTCCAACCGGTAGACGAAGGTTTCATAGGCGCCGCTTGCATCGCAGTCCGCGTAGTAGGGATGGTGCGCGTTGACCAACAGGGCTCCGGACGCGGGACTGCCGCCGTCGGTGACACTGCCGCTGACCAGGGTCATGGCGTTGTCCAGGGACACCAGGGCATAGGTCCCGCCCTCGCGAAGCAGGGATCGCGTGGTGTCGTTGGTCCATGCGGTTCCGTCAAAGGTCAAGCGTTCGCGGAAGAACCAGCGGCCTTCCGCGCCCTTCTCGATCAGGATGACCTCGGTATGCGCGCCGCTGATCAGGCTCAACCGGGGCGTGGCGTCCAGCGGGGAACCCAGCCAGAGGGTGAAGGCGGTGAGCTCCTCGGCTTGGGCCGGCAACGGCAGGTCGTCGACCACGATGGTCTCCAGGCGGGCCGCCGGCGCCGCGGCGCTGAACGCGCCGGTAAAATCCAGGGTGAGGTTGCCCAGCACCCGGCGAACCTCCTCCAAGAGATCGGCACGGAAAAGGTCGCCCTCGGCGGCATCGAAGAAAATGCGCGCGTACTCGGTGAGATCGGTTTCCACGGCGCGGCGCGCGCGCACATCGAGGGCGCCGCCGATTTGCTCGTCGGCGTGGCGCAGGGCGACGCCGTGGTTGTAGCAGAAGATATCCAGCGTATAGTCTTCGGTGGTGACGTTGCCGTCGATCAAGCGGTGTTGTTCCGCCGCAAAGACCCGGGCCCGAGCCCCCGAGAGCAGCCCGCCGTACCTGTTGACGTGCAGGAAATACGTGGTTTTGGGGTCCTCGATAATGGAGATCTCGGTCGGCCAAGTGGTGGCCGCATCCATACGAGCGGCCGGCACGATGCGGTCGTCGACACGCGTCAGGACCGTACCCGCGGTCGGCATGGCGTCCGTGATCCATGGATCGCGTACCGCGGCCAGGTAGATACCGGAACCGCCGGCCGCAAAGCTGCCCTGCAACGAGGCCGAGCCGCTGACGACCGAACCGGTGACGGTCCAACCCGCGCCGCTTTGTTGCAACAGCAGCACGCCGGCGCCCGTGGGCAGCAACGGCAGGCGCGCCGCGTCAAAGGCGACAGTGCCCGAGCCCGTCGCGTCGTGCACCTCGAAACCCACAACCGGCGAAAAACCCAACGGCAGCAAAGCCGGCAGGCCCTGGGCGCTGAAGCCGGTAACGGCGGCGGCGCCGGAGAAACCACCGGCCAGGGTGACAGTCGTTTGATCGCCGAGGTCGAACACCGAACTGACGGATGCGGCGGTTGCACGCGCCGTTAAACGGATATCGGGGATGCGGTGCGCATCGGCTCGGGAGGTCACCTCGCGGCGAATCGCCACGTAAGCGGGATCGTCCACACGCACGGTCAGGGGCAGGCCCTGAACATAACCGGCGTAGCGGCCCCCGGCATCGGTCACCACGGGGGTCGTTCCCAAGGGCGTTTCCAGGTAGACAGTCACGCCGGCCGCCGGTTGACTGCCGTTATCCTCCAAAACCAGGCCGCCCACGTAGTGACGGTGCGCCACGGTAATACTGCCGTCATAACGCGCCTCGTTGCCGTAGACGTCGCGCGCGGTCGCCGAGACGGGAATCGAGCGGCTTTTGCCGGTGTGGACGAAGGTACCGCTGAAGCTGCCGTCGCTGCCCGCGGAAACCCGGGCGCCGTTCACATAGACGAAGGTTTGGACCAGGTCCTCGACCGGCTCGAAGGTCACATCGACCTGGTAGCTCTCTCCCCTGGCGATCAGGCTGTCGTGGACAGGCGTGATGACGGGCGGCGTGGTGCTGTGAAAGACGGAAAAGGAAAGGGAATCGCTGTTGCCGGCCGTGTCGGAGAACTGATAGGTAAAGACATTTTCACCGGCGACCAAAGGGAGAGCCGCTTCGGTAAAACGACCCGCGGCGAGCGTGATCGGATTGCCGTCTCGCGTGAGCGTGGGGTTGTCATCGCGGGCGTCACTCAAGATACCGTGAATGTCGATGGTTGCCTGGTTGGTTTTGTGGCCGGAGAGCGGACCGGTGATCTTGAGGACAGGCGGTTCGTTGTCCAGAATCAGGTCGAGCTTGGCCGTACCGTCGGTATGGGCGGCCTTGACGCCGCGAAACAGTAAGGTGTTGAGCCCGGTCACCAGGGTGACGGCATGGGAAAAGGTGCCGTCGGCATTAACCGTGACCGGCTCACCGTTGGCGGTGAGGACGGTATCGATCGGGTTGACGGAACCGGTGACCGCAACCTCAGGATTTGTATAAAAAGCGGCGCCCTGATCCAGGGTGATGACGACCGCGGGGTCTTGAGCGAGGCTGACGGCGGATAGAATGAGTGCGAACATCGACATGCAAGCAAACCGAAGGTGTTTCAAAAAAAATCTCCCTAAGCTTCTTCCCAATTATTCTCTTCGAATGACGGAGCATTCGCAGGAGACCAAAGGGTCCGGCAAAAAAATAAGTAGACTTACGGGGGAAGAAAAAAAGAGCCGTTTTATAATTTCGGCTACTTAAAATATTACGGCAAGATTTGTGGAGATGCAAAGTGTTTTGTGAAACCAACTGGTATGACAAAGCTTGTACGTCTAATAATTCCCACGGGCACACTGAGAACCGGCTTGAACGACCGAGCCGGCGGCAACCATCATGGTTGGTGCGATCCAAAACCGACCGAAAACACGCCGTTTGGTTTTCATGTAGTTGTCTTTACCAAAATTCAACCGAAATCTTTCATACACAAAATTGCGGCGCCGGAAATTCTGCAGAGATCCTCGATAGACGAAATGGAAATTCCAAGAATTGAGCAGAAATCCTTGGTACACAGTTTGGGAAATCAAGGATCTTGATAGAAATCCTTGGCACACAGTTTGGGAACTCAAGGATCTCGACAGAAATCCTTGGCACACAGTTTGGGAACTCAAGGATCTTGGCAGAAATCCTTGGAACACAGTTTGGGATGGGAAGGAATTCTGCCGCATTTCCCGGCTGCCCGATTAGGAGAGCAAGAGTTTGGCCCGGGATCTTTGTTGTTCGAGGTGGGGTCTAAGAGTTGCCCGCGGGCATACTGACTAAGAACGGGCTTGGATTGCCGAGATGGCGGCGACCAGGAGGATGTCGTCCTCGGAACAGCCGCGGGACAGATCGTTCATGGGTTTGGACAGACCTTGCAGCACCGGTCCGAGCGCCGTGTAACCGGCCAGGCGTTGGGTGAGCTTGTAGGCGATATTGCCCGCGTGCAGATTGGGGAAGATCAACACGTTGGCCTTGCCCGCAACCGATGATTCCGGCGCCTTGCTTTCGGCGATGGCCGGGATGAGGGCCGCATCCGCTTGAAGGTCGCCGCAGATATTCAGGTCGGAGTCTTGTTGTCGCACCAGTTCCAGGGCATCGTGCAGCAGATCGATGCTTTCGTGTCCGGCGCTGCCGTGGGTGGAGAAGGAGAGCAGGGCCACGTGAGGATCGTCACCCGTCAATTGCGTCCAGCTTTTGGCAGAAGCAAGGGCGATATCCGCCAATTGCTCGCGGGTGGGAAAGGGGATGACGCCGCAGTCGGCATACAGCATGATGTGGTCCTCACGGAACATGAGGAAGAACGACGAAACCGTTTTACCGCCCGAACCGATGACCTGAATGGCCGCGCGTACCGTGTCGCCGGTGGTCCTTACCGCGCCGCCCACGCAAGTATCGGCCTCGTCGGCGTGCAGCATCAGGGCTCCGCGAAATAACGGGTCCCGACACAGGTCACGGGCGATGCCCAGCGTCAAACCCTTGTGTTTGCGGCGCTCTACCAGCATTTCGGCGTAGTGCATCATATCGGCGAGCGGATCGTGTACGGGAAAGTCCGGTTCAGCAAAGCCCAACTTCTTGCGAACCTGCTCGAAAGCGGCGGGCATGGCGATGGGGACGGGCAGGCCCAGCCCCATGTCTTTGATGCGGTAGGCGGCGGTTACCACGCGGTCGTCGTCGCCCTCGGGCAGGACAACGCGGCAGGGTTGTTGTCGGGCTCTCGCCAGAATGGTTTCCCGGATAC
>JASJCB010000189.1 GCA_030066195.1 Acidobacteriota bacterium | reverse complement strand
AGGTTGTGCCCGAGCTCGGGGAGTCCGTTTTTCAGGTCTGCAATGTATGTCCCGAGCGCGGCGAGGGTCCTTTTTAATCATCAGCAGACCCGCCGTGCCCGGTTGGTTGCTTCTTTTTCGACGCTCTCGGTGATTTGAGGCGAATCGGCGCCTGTCAAAACTCTTGCAAAAGACCCGGCGCCCGGGCCGCGCCTCAACAATCGCTGGAAAATTTTGGGTCGCCCCGGCCGCCTACCAAAATTCACTCGCGAAGTACCCGGCGCCCGGGCCGCCCCTCAAAAACCGGCGGGAAATTTGGGGTTGCCCCGGCCGCCTACCAAAATTCACTCGCGAAGGACCCGGCGCCCTGGCCGCGCCTCAACAACCGGTGGAAAATTTTGGGCCGCCCCGGCAGCCTGCCAAAATTCACTCGCGAAGGACCCGGCGCCCGGGCCGCACCTCAAAAACCGGTGGAAAATTTGGGGTCGCCCCGGCCGCCTACCAAAATTCATTCGGGAAGAACCCGGCACCCGGGCCGCGTCTCAATAACCGCTGGAAAATTTGGGGTCGCCCCGGCCACCTACCAAAATTCACTCGCGAAGGACCCGGCGCCCGGGCCGCCCCTCAACAACCGGTGGAAAATTTTGGGTCGCCCCGGCCGCCTACCAAAATCCACTCGCGAAGGACCCGGCGCCCGGGCCGCCCCTCAAAAACCGGCGGAAAACCGGCCGTTGCCCCGGCGGATGAACCGGCAAAAATATTTTTTGCTCACCGAAACCGCCCGAAGGTTGCGCTAGAATACGGCCTGATCGTTTACTTCACGGGAGGTTGCCGTGCAAAAGGCCGGAAGCGTTTGGGATTCTGTGGGCAATACGCCGCTTATTCGCATTCATTCACTCAGCGAGAAGACGGGCTGTGAAATCTACGGCAAGGCCGAGTTTCTCAATCCCGGCGGCAGCATCAAGGACCGGGCGGCAAAGGGGATCATCGCCCGGGCGGAAGCGGAAGGTAAACTGAAACCGGGCGGCATCATCGTGGAAGGCACCGCGGGCAATACCGGGATCGGCATCGCGACCCTTGCTTGTGAGCGCGGCTATAAGGTGATCATCAGCATGCCGAACAATCAGGCCGCCGAAAAATACCAGATGCTGGAAGCCCTGGGCGCCGAGGTGCGCGCCGTGCCGCCGTGCCCTTTCGCCAACCAGGACCACTTCTATCATCGCGCCCGCCGCATTGCCGAGGAAACCCCGGGCGCGGTTTGGGCGGACCAGTTCGAAAATACCGCCAACGCGCAGTTCCACTACGACACCACCGGCCCCGAAATCTGGGAGCAGTTGGACGGCAAGGTGGACATGCTCACTCTGGCCGCGGGCACGGGCGGCACCATCGGCGGCACCAGCGCATTCCTGAAGGAGCGCAACAAGAACCTCCATGTGGTCGCGGCCGATCCCAGCGGTTCGGGAATTCACGACTATGTCAAGCAGGGGACGTGGACCGGCGACGGCGGCAGCATTACCGAGGGCATCGGCATCAAGCGCCTGACGGCGAACTTCGACCGCGCCGTGATCGACGACGCCATGCGCGTAACCGATCCCGAAATGATGGACATGCTGTTCCACGTGGCCCGCGCCGACGGCCTCTTCCAGGGAACCTCGTCCGCCTTGAACCTTGCCGCGGCCTACAAATTGGGGATGCAATACAAGAACAGCGGAAAGCATATTGTCACCTTCCTCTGCGATCACGGTTCCAGGTACGCCAGTAAGGTCATGAATCGGGCTTGGATGGAGGAAAAGGGGTTCAATCCGCAACCCATTCCCTAAATGAGAATTCCGTGAGTGATTCCGCTCAAGCCATTCCCCGGATTACCGAACTCTATAGTTGAGGATTCGAGACTTTCCGTGGGAACCAGATGAAGAGAAAATTGCTTGTAGTAGACCCGGATGCGGCTGTCCAAAGTAGATTCGCCAGAATCTTCCGGGCACAAACACCGGGCGGTCCGGAGGCCGGTAAGCCCGGTCCTGAATATGATTTGGATGCGGTCGGCGACCTGGCCGAGGCGGAAACCCGCATCAAACGCGCCGAGAAGAACGATCGTTCCTATCGTCTGGTCTTCCTGGCCGTGGATTCGGTCGAGGACCTGGCCGCTTTAGACATCATCTGGGGATGCGCGCCTCGCATGCCGGTGGTGCTGCTGTGCACGCCCGATGAAGAATCGAATATCAGCCAGACGGTTTTTGAATTGGACAATGCCGACCTGGTGCTAATGGCCCAAAAGCCGGTGGATGCGCCCCTGATTCGGCGCATGGTGGACGCCCTGCTGGATCAGTTGGCCTTGAACTGGGCGGCGCAAATCGGCTCCCCGGAAACCGAGGCCCGTGTCTGGGAGGAAACGCAACGCTCGGAAGCGGCCGAGGAGCCGGAACCCGAGGCGCCCGTCGAGGAAGCGGTGGCCATGAACACCGACTTCATGTTGAACTTGAGTCATGAAATACGCACCACCTTGAGCAGCGTGTTGGGCGTGGTCGACCTGATCAAGGAAACCCGGCTTGACAGCAACCAGCGGGACCTGATGGGCATCCTGCAGGAAAGCGGCGAGATGTTGATGAACCTGGTCAACAACATGTTGGACCTGGCCAAATTGGAACACGGCAACATGGTGATTGCCCGCGAGCCCTTCGATGTGCACCAGTCCGTCAACGCGGTCGGGGATCTCATGGAAACCCGCGCCCTGCAAAAGGGCAACGCCGTTACCGTGCGCGTGGATCCCAAAATTCCCCACCGCTTGATCGGCGACGGCAACCGCCTGCGTCAGATCCTGGTCAACCTGGTCGGCAACGCGGTCAAATTCACCGAAAAAGGCGTCATCAGCATCGAGGTGGATGTGGACGGCGATACCGAGAAGGAAGTCGCCCTGAACTTCGCCGTGCGCGACACCGGAATCGGGATCGATGAGGAAGGCCAGCGGAAACTGTTCCAGGAATTCGGCCAGGTCTCCCAAGACGGGCAGCCGACCACGGGAACGGGACTCGGCCTGGCGTTGTGTCGGGGCCTGGTGGAAATGATGGGCGGCCAGATCTGGCTCACCAGCACGCCCGGCGAGGGCTCCGCATTTTTCTTCTCCATCAACCTGGGGAAACCCACCGAGGATCAGTTCTTCGACGATGAGGAAAGCTTCCCCATCGGGCCGCGCACGGGCAAGGTCAGTGAATACGGCGGGCGCGTGTTGGTGGTGGACGACAACCCCACCAATCGCAAGGTGGCGCTCAGTTTCCTGAAGATCGGCGGCTATCGCGGCGAGTACGCCGGCAGCGGTAAGGAAGCCCTGGACTGGTTGGAGGGGCACACGTGCGACCTGGTCCTCATGGATATTCAAATGCCGGTTATGGACGGTTTCGAGGCCACCAGGAAGATCAGGGAAACCAATGAGGATATCCCGGTAATCGCCATGACGGCCAATGTGTTCCGTCGCCACAGGGAGCGCTGCCAGGCCGTGGGTATGGACGATTTCCTGGCCAAACCCATCCGTCGACGCCGTTTTCTGGAGATGGTGGCCAAATGGATCGGGCCCCCCGATGCCGAGAAACTGAGCAAGCTGCCCAAGCTCAAGGAACCGGAGGTGCAGACGGAACACAAGGTGTTCCAAGTCGGCGCAACGCCCATCGACGTGCAGCGCGCCATTGAAGAGTTCGAGGATGACCGGGAACTGGTGCGCCGGGTGCTCGCCGAATTCTGCGACGGCCTGAATGAACGCCTGAATATCATCGAGCACGCCCTGGTCGATTGCGATTACGAAACATTGAGCGCGGAAGCCCACAGCCTGAAGGGCGGCTGCGCCAATATCTGTGCGGAACCCATGGCGCAAATTGCCGCTGAATTGGAGGATTGTGCCAAAGAAAGCAAAACCGATGCATTGCCGGCCCTGGTGTCGGGGTTGTCCCGCGAATCCGGGCGCCTGGTGGAGTACCTACGCTTCTACTGGAATCAGGGTTAGATGATACGGAGAGCTGTATGAAGGTATTGGTCATAGAAGACGAGTTCATCTCACGTGTGAAATTACAAAAGATCCTCAGTCGGTATGGAGAGTGCCATATCGCCGTCAACGGTGAGGAGATGATGGCGGCATTCGTCCAGGCCCACGAGGAAAACGAACCCTACGACCTGCTGACGGTGGATATTCGCCTGCCGGACATCACCGGCCAGGAGATCGTTCGCCGCATCAGGGATTGGGAAAAAAGCCATCATGTTGTCGATGAGGACAAGGAAGTCAAGATACTGATGGTGACCGCCATGAGCGACGGTAAGAACATTATGGCGTCCTTCAAGGAAGGCTGCGAGGGCTATGTGGTCAAACCGTTCGACTTCAACAAGATTGCGGACGCTTTAGCGAGAATGGGCATACATCCGCCCTATCGATAGACAAATCCCGACTTAATTTAATACTGGCAAATAAAAGTAAATCCCGTCAAAATAATGGCAAGGTAATATCAACGCATGATCGATAACGATAACAACGAGAACCTGGAAATCATACGCGATTTTGTCGCCGAGGCCTGTGACATCCTGGATGCTCTGGAGCCCAGCCTGATGCAATTGGAGAAAACCATTTCGTCGGGCACCATTGAACGGGACTTGTTTCACGAGATTTTCCGGGCCTTCCACTCCATCAAGGGCGCCGCCGGGTTTCTGGAATTCGAATCGATCAGCAAGTTGACCCACCAGGCGGAATCGCTGCTGGATCTATTCCGCAAGGGCAAGGCGGAAATCGAACAGCGGCACATCGATCTCTTCTACCAGGCCACGGACATGCTGGTGAAGCTGATCGGTCTGGTAGACAATCAACTGACGGACACCGGCATGGAAGTCGAAGTGGGTCAGTTGGCCGGTTTGATGATCGCCTCCTTCCCCTCGGAATCCGACTCCGACGCCGATGAGCCGACGACCGGCCCCGCCGAGGATGCTCCGGGCAGTTTGGCCGGGGTGGTGAACCGGCTGGCTTCCATCAACAGCTTGCTATGGGGCATCGAGCGTGTGGAGCACGAGGGCAGGCGGAAAGACACCCTGGCCGAGGCTCGCACCAGGTTGTTGGTCGTTCGCAATGAGTTGGACCAAAACGGCTTGCCGGAACCCCTGGAAGTTGCGGAAAAGCTGATCGAACAACTGGACATCATCACCACCAAGGGCGGGATAGACCGTAACCTGATCGGTATCTTCCAGCACGTGGTCGACGGCTTGGGTCGCATGCTGGAAGCCCACCAGGCCGGCAAGCCCTCCGACCAGGGTTTCCTGCTGGCCGCCGTTTTGGAAGAGCTGGCCGAGATCACCGGCGACGAGGGGCTTCCCGGCGAGAGCGAAATGCTGCTGGGCCGCACCCTGGTCAATCTGGGCGTGATCACCGGCGATAACCTGGAAGCCGCGCTGGCGGTACAGGAGAAGCCGCTGGGCGAAATTCTCCTGGAGATGAAGGCCCTCGACCAGGACCAGTTGGCGCTGGGTTTGAAAATCCAGAACCAGCGCAAGAAAGCGGTCAAAGCTCAGCCCAAATCCGGCGATCTGGGGCAGACCATTCGCGTGGATATCAACAAGTTGGAGTTGATGGGCAACCTGGTCGGCGAGTTGGTGATTGCCGAGAACATGGTAACCCATCACGAGAGCGTGGCGGGCGAGGAGTTCGAGAGTTTCCACAAGGCTGCCCAGGTGTTGAACCGTATATCCCGCGAGATTCAGGATCTAGTAATGAGCCTGCGCATGGTACCGGTTATGGGCACCTTCCAGAAACTCACCCGGGTGATTCGCGATGTCTCCCAGAAGCTGGAAAAAAAGGTCGAGGTGGAACAGCGCGGGCAGAATACCGAGATCGACAAGAATGTGATCGAGAATTTATCCAGCCCCCTCGTACATATTGTTCGCAATGCGGTGGACCACGGTTTGGAGACTATCGAAGAGCGCCTGGCCGCGGGCAAACCCGAAACCGGTCATGTGATTCTCGATGCGTCCCAGGAAGGCGGCGAGATCCTGATTCGCGTGACCGACGACGGCAAGGGCATCGACAAGGAACGCGTGCTGCAAAAAGCGACGGAGAAGGGCCTGATCTCGCCGGGCCAGGTCTTCAACAATGACGAGGATATCTTCGACCTGATCTTCCAACCGGGTTTTTCCACTGCGGCGCAGGTGACGGAGGTTTCCGGTCGCGGCGTGGGTATGGACGTGGTGCGCAAGAACATCCAGGATTTGCAGGGCTCCATCGGCATCAGCAGTAAGCCGGGTAAGGGCAGCACCTTTACCCTGCGCATTCCGCTGACGCTCTCCATCATCGAGGGCATGTTGGTGCGGGTGGGCAATGCGGTCTTGACGGTGCCGCTCCTCAGTATTCGCGAATCTTTTGTGGTCAAGGATCACGTCATCACCACCAACCTGGACGGCGAGGAAACCATCTTGATCCGCGACTCGCTGCTACCCATCGTCCGGCTGTCCGAGTTCTTCGGCTGGCGCGCGGAACATACCGAATTGAAAGACGGCATTCTGATCATCGTGGAGTACGGCCGCCAGGCGCGGTGTATCTTTGTGGATGAGATCATCGGGCAACGTCAAGCGGTGATCAAAAAAGTGTCCAATTTCTTCGGCGACCTGCGCGGGGTCAGCGGGTTCTCCATCTTGAGCAACGGGGACATCGCGCTTGTGATGGATGTTACCCAGCTGGTTCGCTTTACTTAATCCTCCTCTGACGGGACAAACCGTCGGTGCTCATGGCATAATCGGAATATCTCGAGCGGAGGATGAAGCATGTGTCGTTTCGTGTTGTATTTGGGACCTGAAATTCTGATGAGCACATTGGTCACCTTGCCGCGCAACAGTATCGTTCACCAGAGTTTCCATGCCGAAATGCGCAGTGAGCCGTTGAACGGCGACGGCTTCGGACTGGCCTGGTATGCGTCGAATATTACCCCGCGGCCGGCTTTGTTCAAATCGGTTTCGCCGGCCTGGAGCAATATGAATCTTCGCAGTCTGGCCCGCGTCACGCATTCCTCATGCATCCTGGCTCATGTGCGCGCGGCCACGCCGGGCCTGACGGTTTTCAGGGAGAACTGCCATCCCTTCTCCTACGGGCCGTTTTCCTTCATGCACAACGGTTCCATCGGCGGATTCCCGCGGATCAAGCGGGAGATTCAAAATCATTTGTCGGACGAGAGTTTCAAGGTAATTCTCGGCAGCACCGATTCGGAGCATTTATTTGCCCTGGCTTTGGATTGCCTGACCCCGGAGGGTGTCGATCCCCCCGCCCGTAGGCTTGCCGACGCCCTGGCCGGCGCCATTCGCATTGTCGAAATGTTGAGACATAACGCGGGCGAGACCGAAATCTCCTATCTGAACCTGGTGCTGACCGACGGGACCAGCGCGGCGGCTACCAGGTATGTCAGCGATCCTCTCGACAACACGGCGGCAAGTTTGTTCTCGCATACCGGTCGTCAATACGTGTGCGAGGACGGCGTGTGCAAGATGGTCGCGGCCGATCTGGAGGACGGCGCGGTCCTGGTAGCGTCCGAACCCCTGAGCGATGACGAGGGCTGGGACCTGGTGCCTCCCAACCACATTGTCCTGGTTCACCCCGATCGAACCATCTCCTGGGAACCCCTGGATCTTGACTTCAGTTGATTCCGGGCGGGGTTCGGCCCCTGTGCTATAATGCTCCAAATCATCGGCGGCCGGTAGGTTACGACATGTATATAAGTAAGGCAGTGATCCATAACATCAGAAGCCTACAGCGGTTCGATTGGCAACTGGAGCCCGGGGAAGAGCTTGGCTGGCACGTTATTCTGGGAGACAACGGAGTAGGGAAAACCACTTTTCTGGAAGCCGTCGCCCTGGCCATGGTGGGTGAGCATAATACGCCGGATCTTCAACCGGATTGGGCCCGCTGGTTGCGCGTGGGCGAAAATCAGGGATCTATTCGAGTGGAAACGGCCTATCCCTTCCTGCCTCCGGAGCAACAGCCGAAACACATTCATTACGAATTGGCGCTACGGCGATCCGCCGAGGGCGTTTCATTGAACGGAACCAGCTACCCGCCCGAGCAGTCGCCGCGCGACTATATCTATGCTACGCCGTTTGCCTCCTCGTTCGGGCCCTTTCGAAGGTTCAGCGGGGGCAGCGCGCGCATGGGAAAGATCTCACTGGTCAATCCGCTCTTCCGGCACCTTTCCCTTTTCGACGGCGGGGTTGCCTTTACCGATACCATCGACTGGTTGGAGGAATTGCCGCAACTGAAGTACCAGGGCTATGAGGAAGGAAAGCTGGTAGATTATTTCAGCGGCATCATCAACGGCACCGGCCTGTTGCCCGAAGGAGTCCAACTGGCGCGCATTGACGAGGAAGGGGTCTTTTTCGCAGACAACGGTCGGCCGGTCACCCTGACGCAACTCAGCGCGGGTCCGGCTTCCCTGCTGGCAATGCTTTTCGAGATCGTTCGCCAACTGGCCGGCGCCTTCGGGCCTGAGAATGTTTTCAGCGTTCACGAGGGGCGAACCCTGGTTGCCTTGCCCGGCGTGGTGCTGATCGACCATATCGAGGCCAATCTCCCGCCTTCACGTCAACAGACCATCGGACCCTGGCTTTGCAGTCGTTTCCCCAACATCCAATTCATCGTTACCACTTACAGCCAACTGGTATGCAAGGCTGCCGCGAGGGGATCGGTGTGGCGCATCCCCAACCCAAGCGAGAACCGCCCGCCCCACCGTCTGACCGGCGAGGTATTGACGCGTCTGCTGGAAGGTTGAGGAGCCGGCCTGGACAGATCGGCCCCTGTAATCTTCAGGCGGGAACCGCGTCCGTGTCGGTTACCGATACCGTATCTTCCGCCGTGCGCCGCAACAACAGCGCGGGTAAAAGCGTGGCGTCGGTGATCAATGCGCTGGACAGAACGATCGCCGTCATGATGCCGAAGTTGATATTGGGCACGAAAGACGAAAACGCAAAGGTCGAGAAACCGACGACCAGCACCAGGGTCGTGACGAACAGGGCCGGTCCCGTATGCGTGATCACATGAGCCACCGCCAATTCTCGCGAAGCCCCCTGGCGGCGCCAAAGGAGGTAGTTGCTCAGGAAGTGGATGGTGTCATCCACCGCAATACCCAGACAGGTAGAAGTCACCAGAACGGTGCCTATATCCAGGGGCTTGTTGAGCAGGGTCATCAAAGCTCCGCCGAAAACCAGCGGCACCGTGTTGGGGATCATGGAGAGCAGGCCGATTTTCCAGTCGCGAAACACCAACAGCATCAAAAAGGAGACCAGCACCAGGGCGAGGCTGATGGACGTCACGAAAGCGTCCACCACATACGGGTTCATCTGGTGGTACAGCGGCATCTTGCCGGTGACCCAGGCGGTCAGCCCCATTTCTTCAGCTTTTTTCTCCAGTTGGTCCATGAAGATGAGGCTTTCCTTGCTGTCGTGCAGGTCGCACATGGCGGTCAGGCGAATATAGCGCTCGTCCAGGGAGATCCGGTTGGTGATGTCCATGCCCTGCGGCAGACTCATGGTGTACAGGAAGATTTCCTCAGCGATCAGGTTGCCCTGGTCTTCACCGGGAATGATGTAATGTTCCTGCTTGTCGCCGTTCAGGGAGCGATTCACCTGTTTGACGATATCGGTAATCGCGATGGTTTTGGTAATGTGTTCCTGCTCGCCCACCCAGGATTGAAAGGCGTCAACCCGATGAAGCCAGGCGGAGTCTTTGGCGCCGCCTTCCACGCCGCTGTCCAACACCAGTTCGATACCCAACATGCCGCCGACTTCCTTCTCGGCGAATTCATTGGCGACACGGGTGGGCACGTCCTCTGCAAAGTATTTGAACGGGTTGGCGTTGACCTCGTTGCTCACGGCAATATATGCGGCGGAAACCACCAGAACGGCGAACAAAGCAATCACCGGCATGCGATAGGTTGCCAGCCAACCGGTGTAACGCACGGCCAGGGGATGCGCGTGATTGTAATTGGACTGAGTATCGGATTTCTTCACCTCGATGGGCAGGTAGGCCATCATAGGAGCCAGCAGGAAAATGGTGATCAGCCAGGCGATAAAGGTGCCGGTGCCGGCCAACAGACCCATGGTAACGATGGGAATCAGTTTGGCAGAGAGAAAACTGAAGAAGCCGATCGAGGTAGATACCGAGGTAAGCAGCGTGGGCTTCAGGTTCTTGATCAGCGTTTTGCGAGCGGCTTCCTTGCGCTCGATACCGGCCCGGCGGAACTGGAAGAAGGTGACCAGGATGTGCACCGCATCGGCCACGCTGATGGCAATCAGGATGTGGGGCACCACGGAGGTCAGGTTATTGAAGGGAATACCGGTCCAACCGGCAAAACCCATGGTCATGGTGATGCTGCAAAAGATGACCATGGTGGGCAGTAACATGCCGGACAAACGGCGGAAGCAGATGAAGAGGAAAGTCAGAAGGGCCGCGAACAATATGGGCACCATCACCGTTAAATCGGCCTGGGTGACTTCTTTGAAGGTATGCGTGACGGGAGCGCCGCCGGTGATGTGGAAGATATGGTCGCCCCGGCCCTCGAACTTTTTGACGACCTCGCGAGAACCTTCAACCACGGTCTCGAAATCCGGGGTGCCGCCGATGGCCGGCTTCAGTTCGGCATAAATCACGGCGGTACGCGCATCGGGGCTCAGCAGATAGCCGGGGATGATCTCGTGTTCGGTCGCCACCTTCTTGCGTGCGGCCAACAATTCCTCGTCCCACTCCAGGTCCGCGTCCAGCAGGGGTTCCACGATCAGGTCGTCCCCTTCGGCGTGGGTCCAGTTGTAATTGGCAAGGGAATCGACGCGGATGATTTCGGGGACCAGCCACATGGCCTCCGTGAGTTCCTGGACCAGGGTCACCGATTCCTTGTCGAAGATCCCGGAGGGGCTGTGCACAATCACGGCCACGTTTTCATCGTTGCCGAAGCGCCGCTCGAAGGCATCGAACTTCTTCAGCAGGCTGTCCGACTCCCGGAACCAGATGCGATAGGAAAAGTCGGCTTGAACATACTGGATGCCGGGGATCAAGATACCCATCAGGACAAAGGCAAAAGCAAAAGAAATCAAAGGGCGGTTGACCAGGAAGTGGGCGAACCGGCGCGAAAGGCTGTTCCGATCGTATGGGCTCATAGGCTCATCTCCTTTGGATCTCCTCCGAGGATATCAGAAAAAACGACTCAGGTTTACAAAGACCTGATTGGCCTCGTCCAGGAATTCCAGCCCCACCGGCTGCACATCCTTGGGCGGCGCATCGATCCAACGGACACCGGCGCGCACCTGCCAGGTGTCTGTAAGGCGCTGTTGGTAATCCAGGTTGAAAAGGATTTCCTGATCGCGCTCTGTATCGGTAATCAGGGTGATCAGCAACTCGCGGCTCATGACGTCGTTGAATGCGTAGCGCATGCCGAACAACAAGTCGCGTTGAAAGGGGCTCAGTCCGGCGCGTTCCGCTTCCGTCGTGTTCAGAATGGCCTGGCCTTCGAGCAGCAGGGTTGCGTCGCCGCCGGAACGGGTCGTCCAACCGTAATCGATCCCGAAAGCCGCCTGGGTGTGATCGATTTGATCGATGGGGAAGGGCCCGGTTTGATCCTGGAAATCCTTGTGAGCCGCTTCCAGCTTCAGCACCCAATCACCCAGGATATGCAGCCAGGTGATACCGAGATTCTCCACGCGCAGGTAGACGGGCGTAATCGTGGCGTTGACCTCATCAGCCAGGAAACGCGGCTGTTGCCGATCCAGGTGGTCCAGGTAGAACACGCTGATATCGGCGTCGCCGATGGTTTGGTTGAAGCGAAGGCCCCATTGGTTGCCGTAGCTGTCGTCAGCCTGTTCGCCGTCGTCTTCCAACCAAATGGGGTCCGTGATGGTAAAACCGGTCGGCGCGAAGCTGAGTCGTGAACTTGGTCCCGGCAGGTTGGGTTCCTCATAGCGTGGCAGGTAGTACAGGGTCAAACCGCCCTGGCCCAGTCGACGGCGCACCGACAGCATCAACTCGCCCAGCTTTTCAGGGTTCTCGATATTGCTGTCCAGGTTGCGGCTGTTGATGATGTCGGCGGGATGGAACGCCTCGGTGGCCGTCCAGTTCAGCATTTGGAAACCCAGGCGCAGTTCCCAGCCGCTTTTGCGGTAGCCCAGGTAGGCTTCTTCCAAAGCGGCCAGGTCGCGGGTATCGTCCTCATGATCGGTGCGGGCGAAACCGCGAAGGTTGATGCGCCAGGGACCTTTTTTGTAGCGGGCTTCCAAGCGGGAGAACAAGCCGAGCGCCTGGTCCACCGTGGCGTCGATATCGTCATCCGTGAACAGCCTGGTTTCCACGGTGATCTCGCCCTTGCTCTTCCATTCACCGGCTGACGCGGGCAGGGCGCAGAGTAATGCACATAGGAGGCATTTCATTGATAGACCCCGTGCCGTTTAATCGATAAGGCTGTCCGAGGAAAAGTGCTCGCTGTCGAACTCGCGGCCCAACTCGCGTTTGGAAAACACCAGCGTAGACTTCTTCCTGGTTTGTACGTTGTCCATTAAGATGTGGCCCACGCGAAACCATTTGCCGTAGGGCTTGTAGTCGGTGAAGGTGGCGATCTTCAGAAGCTCGCCTTTACGGTCGAAGTATTCAATGCGCAGGGGCTGCATGTACTCTTGATCGAAGAAGGCAATCTCTTTGCTGTAACCGCTCTTCCGGCTGACGGGGATTCGTTCCAGGACCCACGCCTTGCGGCCGTCCATTTCTTTTTCTTCCAGGAATTTGTGCTTGTATTCCTCTACTTCCTGGCTGCCCAGGTCCTCGTAGGAGAATTCGGAGCCCATGAAAGCGCCGGATTTACCGCGGGAGGAGATACGCTTGACGCGTTTCAAGGAGGGCAGGTACAACCACTGGTCGTCGTCGCCGTCCTTGCGGGACCAGGTCAGCAGGCGGGTGCCCTTGACATCGGCGGGCCAGAGGAAGGAAGCGATGGAGCGGTCGCCGTCATTCTTTTGTTCGCGGGCTTCGTTGATCATCTTGCGAACGGTTTTGTCGCCGTGCGCGTTGATCAGGGTCATTTCCAGTTCGGCGTATTCACTGACGAAGCCGTTGTTGAATTCATCCAGCAGCCTGGCGATGCGAAGGCCTTCCTCCTCGGGGGTTTGGGCGAAGGCAAAGACAAAGGTAGTAAGCAATAGAAAAGCAGCGGGTTTCATGCGGACACCTCATGCGGTCGATGATTCCTTCGGTAGCGGCAATTTGTCGAAGCGAAGGGCTCACATCGCCTTAAGCTAGTGAGCACTCACCTGGAGGTCAAGCGCTTTTCTGCTTTTTTTCACATTTCAACGGCGCCGGTCCGAAGGTTAACTCTCGGCGGAAAGGGCAGCATAAACCGTCCCCACCTAAGTAATGACTTGTTTTTCGAACTTACTTGTCCGGCGCGAACAGACCCGAGCCATACCGATAAGCGGGCTTTTTCAGAACTCGATTGTCTTTGGTTCCTGCTTGACGCAATCCATGCCCGCGCCTGTTCACCGCTACCTATTCCAACCGGTAGCGGTTGACCGTGATCAGGTCTTCTTCATTGCTGCCTACGCTGTACAGGTGGCTTTCGGTTCCGGTCAGGAAGTCTGCCGGACCGTTGTAGGTCAGCATTTTCAAGTGGCTTCCGTTGCGGTCGAACAAGTCCAGTCGGCCCTGGTTTTTGATGCCGTTGTAGTTGGCCAGGACCGCGAAACCACCGCCCAGCGGGGTAATGGCGTGGATGACCGGCAGAGCCGGCGGGGTTTCGGCTTGCGCTGCCGCTCTTTCGAAGACCTTGCGGGGCATCTGGTTGAAGAGGTACGGGTCCGCCGTCAGCCTGTTCCAGATGTTCTCGAAGGCCGACAGCTTGAGGGCTTCTGTCAGGGCTTTCGGCTTCAGGTCCCGGGTGATGCGTTCCCGCGTTGTTCCGTCCGCGTCGGCCAGGATGAGTTGATAGCGGTTGGTGCGCGCGTAGACCAGCGTGTTGTCGTCCAGGGAACACATGACCGGCATGCCGGCGCCGATCAGTTCGAATTCATTTTTCAGGAAGGTGACCCAGAAACCCGGTTGCGAGGACTTGGTCCAATCCAGCGGCTCTACCTGGATACGGATCAGGTTCGATACCGGTTTGGTCTCTCGATCGAAGATGGACAGGTCGTAGACGGGTTTCCCCGCGTGGGAACGGGCACTAAGGAAGGCGGTACGTTGCTCACGCAGCACCGCCGGATGATAGACGGCGACCGAGGTTGCATCCAGCCTGGCGGTGCGCACCAATTCGCCCTTGGGGTTGAAAACCGTCAGGCGTTTCAGGCTGGGGTCGAAGACGGCCAGGTCGCCGGCCGGGGTTCGCGTGATGACCTTGGGCTCCTCGAACTCGCCCGGGCCCTTGCCGCGTTGTCCGAAAGCGCGTTTTTCCACAAGATCGGGGGTGAAGACGCGGACCCGGTACGAAGCCGGGTCCATTACAAACATGTTGCCCCCGTCATCCACGGCCACGCTTGTGCCCGCGCCCAGGACAAGGTTTTCATCGCCGATCACGCCGTCCGGGGTGGGTGCGGCGCCATCGACGCCGAGCAAGATAGTCAGCCATAACAAAAGCATGTCGTTGGTCTCCTATGCCAGTAAACGATAGACGCCTCGTCCGCGCACTCGTGCAAAGACGGCGAAGCACAAAGCCGCATCGATCAGCAGCAGCACGGCCAGGCGAAGCGGGTAAGCGTTCGATACATCAGCGGGATTATAGCTGAAGGTTGGGAATTCGGCCAGATCCCTGGTCTCAATCAGTTCACCCGCAAAGGCCTTGCGGCGGAAGTGAGAGCGCCACTCGGTGCTGAAATCGCTCAGAGCTTGCGCGTAGCCCTGGTATTGCCGGGGCGCGCTGCCCGCCAGTTCTTCCAGCGAGGCCGCGGTCAGTGCCGAGGGGGAGAGGAAGGAAAGTACATCCTCCAGGTTCTGTTGTTTTTGTTGCCGCTCGGTAAACAAGTCCAGCGTGGGTTTGACCGCGCCCTCGGCTTCCAGGCCCACGCTCAGGCTTTTGCGGTAATAGTCGAAGAATCTTTGGTGAGCTTCGTTTGGGGTCGTCTCCTCGCGGTTCAGTTCGGGATGGTCATGGTAGAAGCGCGCCATGATTTTTTGTGCGCGTCGGTCCGCGTCCTTACCGGCGGCGCGCACGGCGTTGACCATTTCGATACGTGAGGGCATGGGAAACAACCGATCGGACAGCGTGCTGACAGCCGCAGGCAGGAAGATGGTCACCACCACCCAAATAGAAGCCAGGGCCATGGCGTTGGCCGCCGAGGAACGGAAGATCAGGTTGGCGCCCAAAGCGGCCAGGAACCAGAACAGGCTGTAAGCGGCAATCAACGTACTCAGCCACAGCATGGCGGGCAGGTTTGCCAAAAGGTTGACGCCGGCGAGCATCAGCGCGCCGAGAGTGAAGACCAGTGCCGCACCGGTGAGCACGGCGAAACGCGGCAGGGTTTTCAAAGCCAGGATGCCGAAAGGGCTGCCGCTTTGCGCCAGGAGCAGGGAAAGCGTACCGTTTTCCACTTCCCTGGCGATCAGGCCGTAGGAAAAGGCAATGATGAACAACGGCAGCAGAAAGACCAGCACGAAGGCGGGATCGAAGGCGCCGAAGAGGTGCGGCACCGGATTGTCGATGTCCTTACCCGCAACCGCCGGCGGTTTGAAAATGCCGACCGCGTTGACGGGCGCGTGCAGGTCGCGTTGGCCGGAGGCGAGCAGGTTCAGGTCCGATGCCGGGTAGCGAGTGAGGTTTCGGTGCCAGGTGAAATAACCGCGCGGATCATCCCACAGACTGTTGAAGGATTTTTCGCCGTTTTCCACTTGGACCAGAAGGTCGGCAGAATCCGCCTTCTTGCGCTCGGCTTCGGCCAGGGCTTCCTGGACACGGACTTCTTCCTCGTTGACTACCCCGCGTTGGTGCTGGGCCGAGAACGCCAATAACACGGCCAGGGTGAGCAGCGCGGCGCGAAAAGCAACGCCTCGGGTGAGCATCTTCAGTTCAAGGGCGATGAGTTTTGTATTCATGCGCGGCTCCATTGCAGATCACGAGGCAGTCGTCCGAACAGCAGGCCTGCGCTGATCGCAAACCAAACGGCCAGGATGCCCAGGTCGGGGAGAGATTGCGCCAAAACCGTTTCGGCTTTGCGGGGGACGTGCTCGAACGGGGGAATTTTTGCCCAGGTATCGACAGCGGCCTGATAGCCCCAGTCGCCGGTTTTGGAGTTCAGCATCATATCGTCGTTCAGAATCTTGACGAACTGACGCCGGTAACGCTCGGCTTCCTCGTTGAAATATTGATGGGCGAGGGTATCCGTGCGGGCCAGACCCATGGAGAGGAAACGTGCGGGGATCAGCGGCCAGAAGACGGAAAACCCACGGAAAACGTTGTTCTGGCGCAGATGATTGGCGTAGAGATCTTCGTAATGTTGGTCGAAGACGCGATCGGCGATTTCCTCGCCGGTCTGCATGCGCACGGCATCGTAATTCACCGGCAGGTCTTCCAGACTCTCCGCGCCGTAACGGGCCAGAGTGTCCTGTTTCAGAGTTGCCATTTGTTCGGAAACATCCTTTCTGCTCGCGTCTTTCATGGTCGATTTGAAGGCTTCCCGATCCGGGGTGGGATGGAGGTATTCAGCCGTATTGGCCGCCAACCGGGGTAAAGCCAGGGAGCCGAGCATCCAAACGCTCAGCAGAACCAACAGGGCCGTGGAGGCTTTGCTGGTATACGCGCTGACCAGCATGGTCACATTGACGATACTGCCCAGGTAAAGCAGGTAACCCAGGGCAGAGACGCCCCACAGCACGGGCTCCACGCCCTTGCCGGCGGCCAGAACCGGCGCGGGCCCCATGGCGGCGATCAGACAGACCACGGGCAGAATCCAGGCAGCCGTCCATTTGCCCAACAGCCAGGACCGTGAGGAAACGCCCGTCACCGCCACCTGGCGCAGCATGCCGTGTTCCCGCTCCCGGGCAATGCTGCCGAAGTGCATCAGGATGATGACCAGCGGAGCGAGCCAGGTGAGAAAGAAGGCAGGGGTCAGGTTGCCGAACCGGGCCAGGGAGGTGCGGTCGCGCACGGGTTGGAAGTCGGCGTCGTTTTTGTTGTGGGCCTCGGCGAAGACCGAAAGGCCGGTGTAGGGCAGCACGCCGGGATCGAACAGCGAGGCCGCGTTGGGCTCCTTGAAGACATGGATGCCGTAGTGGGCGGCGCTGTGCGGGTTCTTGGCTTCCTGGTCCAGCCAGTGAGCGCGGGCCTGCCGGTTGCCTTCAACGGCAGCGTTCATATCGGCCCGAAAATCCAGGTAGCCGATGACGGCGGTCGATGCGGCCAGCAGCACCAGCAGTGCGGCGGCCAGACGAAAACGACCGTCGCGGGCCGCTTGTTTCCATTCCTTACGGATTACGGTTGCAATCATGCGGCCTCCCTCAATCGTGCATGTGGTCCAGGTAGACGGTTTCCAGGTCCGAGGCGCTGATGCCTTCGGTGGCCAGGTCCGCTACCAGCGAGCCATGTTTCATAATGCCCACACGAGTACCGGTTTCGCGGGCTCGGAAGAGGTCGTGGGTGGCCATCAGCACGGTGACGCCCCGCTCCTTCAACCGCATCAAGCCGGCGGACAGTTCGCCCGCCGCCTTGGGGTCCAAGCCCGAGGTCGGTTCATCCAGCAGCATGACCTTGGCATCCCTGGCCAGAGCCGTGGCGACGGCCACCTTCTGGCGCATGCCTTTGGAGTAACCGGAGACCGGTTTGTCGGCGAAGTCCGGTTTCAGGCCCGCACCTTCCAGCAGGTCCAGATAGTCCTTTCGGGAGCGGGACACGCCGGCCAGTTCGCTGAAATAGGCCAGGTTCTCCAGGCCGGTCAGGTTCTCGTAAAGGGAGACCCGTTCGGGAATGTAGGCGGTCACACGGCGGGTTTCACGCGGATTGTCCGCCACCTTTTTGCCGTCGATGCGGGCCTCGCCGCCGCTGGGCCGGATGAAGTCCAGAAAGAGATTGATGGTAGTGGTTTTACCCGCGCCGTTGGCGCCCAGCAGGCAGAAGATCTCGCCGACTCCGATCTCCAGGTCAAGCGGTTTGAGCGCGGTATGATCGCCGTAGGATTTGGTCAGGCCTATCGCTTGCAGCATGTCGCCTCCTTAAAAATCGAAGCCCAGGGTGAGCAGGAAATGGGCGGGCAGGCCCGGTGTGGCGTTGTAGGGGACGTTGGAGCCGAAGAGGGTGTAGTAGTCTTCATCCAGCAGGTTTTTGCCTACCAGGGTCAGGTTTCCGCCGATACCCGGTAGATCCAGACCCGCGCCCAAGTCAACCATATCATAGCCGCCGCCGGAAACGTCGTTGTCCAAGGTCACGAAGTAGTCGTCGTACTTATAGTAAGCGCCCCATAGTTTCATTCGTTCGGTCACCTGGCCGCGCAGCCCCAGCGTGATCATGTTTTCGGGCACGCCGACGGGTTGATTGCCGGTGTAGTCCGTGCCGCCCACGGTGTAGGCGTTCCATTCGGCGTCGATATAGGCGTAGGAGAAGTGGGCCTGCCAATCAGGGCTCAGCTTGAAGGTTGTGTCCAATTCCAGGCCGCTGCTTTCGAACTCGTCCGCCGTGGATGCCCTGGGCGGGCCGAAGCCGTTGGGATTGGAGACAAACACCAGGCGATCCTTCTGCACCATGTTGTAGACGGAGAGGCTGTAGACAAAACGGTCACCGCGACCTTTGAAACCCAGTTCGGTGCTGCTGACGGTAGAAGGCTTCACGTCGTCGCCGCGCTCATAGAGACCCGGGTCCCACTGCCAGACCGCGCCGAAGTTGGAATTGAAACCCTCGCCGTAGGTCACATAGGCGCTGAAGGCATCGCTGAAGTGATGGTGAATCGCTGCCTTGGGGCTGAGATGTTCTTCTTTATCGGTAATGAGAGGGTTCTCGTCGATGACGCCGTCGAAATCTACATCGCTGTCGATTTGGGCATCGCGTTCAAAGACATCGTAGCGGAGGCCCAGCGTGACCGTTGTGTTTTCGCCCACCTGCCACTCGTCCTGGAAGTACAGCGCCGTGAAATCGTTGGTGCTGTCGCCGCGATAGGTCTCGTTGCGGTCTACCCAGAAGGGATGGTCGCGGTTGAGGATTTCGCCGGTGGTGTAGTCGATATTGATTTCGTAGAAGTAGAATTCGAAGGTATCGAAGTTAAAACCGTTCTGGCCGGTCCACCAGTCTGTTTCTTTCAGTTCGACGCGCTCCAGGTTGATGCCGGCGGTGAGGGTGTGCTGCTCACTCCGCCAGGTGAGGCGCGGCTCGAAGAAAAGTACATCCGTGTCGCGGTCGTTCTCGAACCCGTTGACCCGCAAGATGTTGTTTTCGGGATCGAAGCCGAAAGGATCGAAGAAGTTCAATACGTTGTTGTCAGCGATATTGCGATAGTGCAGCGTGGTTTCCAACTCCAGGTTGTCGCCGAAGGTCACGTTGTGGCGCAGGGCGGCGAGGAAGGTAGAACGGTCGTACTCGTTGGGCTCGTAGCCGATGAAACCGGTGCGTCCGCCGGCCGTTTCCAAAACCTGCCCGTCGGAGCCCAATGGGATTTGTCCGCCGGCGCCCTGGGTGTTCTGGTAGTAGTTGGCGTAAGCGGTCAGGCGCGAGGAGGGCGAAAGCACGATTTCGTCCTTAATCAGGATGTTGGCGGACTCGCGTTCGGTGTTGTCGCGCCAACCGTCGCCCTGTTCGAAGTAGGCGTCTACCAACAGGCTATGGGTTTCGCCGGCGGGAATGCTCGCGCTGAGATGCGGTCGCACATAACCGTAGCTGCCGCCTTGCAGGTCCAGTGAAATCTCCTGTTGCCCGGAGGGTTCCCGGGTGATGTAGTTGATGGCGCCGGAGAGCGCGCCGCGACCGTACAAGGCGGAGACGGGACCGTTGATGACTTCCACCCGTTCGACCGCGCCGATGGGGATTTCAGAAAGCAGCACTTCTTCATGGGCGGAAACAAAGGGAATGCCGTCCAACAAAGCCAGGAAGGTGTCGTTGCCATGAACCCCGGTCAAACCCCGGATATTCACCACCATATCGCCCGCGCCGGCGCCCTGGCGTCTGAAGAACACGCCGGGCACGCCCACCAGTTCCTCACCGGCGACAATGGCGGCTTTTTCCTTCAGTAATTGTTGGTCAACAACCGTGGCGCTGACCGGCAGGTCTTCCAGCTTCCGTTCCTCGCGGGTGGCGGTAACCACCATGACTTCCGCCAACTCGGCGGCATCCCCTTCCGCCTCGGTTTCAGCGGGTTCGGTTAAGGCAAGGACGGGCCATGCAAGTAAGAAAAGCGGCATCCAGTAGATTTTCAAAGTAACCTCCAAGAGCATCTGCCTCACGCGTGAGGCATTGGAAAATAGTTCAGTTCTTCTTCCGTCAAGGGTTCCCGGCGCCAGCCCATTTGCACGGGCAGGTCGAAGACACGGGAACCGCCGACAGCAGGAAAAGCGGCGGGCATGTTGGGGATGAGACCGGGAATGATCGCGCGAACCACCTTGTAACCGGTCAGGGCCACGTCGGGTGAAGTGATGTCGGCATAGAGAATTTCAAAACCCGTGGACTCGATGGGATCGCGGTAGGTTTGCAGGCGATCCTCGGCCAGGACGGGCAGATCGGCAAAGGTTCGGGTTTCCGGCGTGTCCACAATGGGGCGAACGCGCTCGATCGCCCGAGGGTCCAGGAAGAACTGCTGTTGCAGCATCAGGTCGTCCAGGTCGCGGAAATCATCACGGTAGACATCCATATAACGGCGGTCGGCGCTCCAGGGACGATAGGTGGTGTTCAGTAGGCCCCACTCTTCGGTAGAGCGGCGCAGGGTGCTGTCGGGTTGGTTTAGGTCGCGACTGCCTTCCTGGAGGGTCAACGCCTCGGTCAGAGCTTTACGAGCGGCGGTTTCCGGGTCGGGCCGGCAGCCGAAGCCGATGTTCAGGAATTGGTGAAGCGTGTTCTCCACCACGGCGACCATCACCGGGATGTTGAAGGGGTTGTCCAGGTGAATATAACGCACGCGTTGGTGTTCGCGCTCGGGTACGCCCCGCCACAATGCCGCCAGAGCCGGTGTGGGTTTGACGGACGGCAGGGGATGGGCGTTCAGCCACCATGCCATGGTGATATCGCGCTCCACCAGTTCCCGCACCGCGCCGACCAGCGCCCGTTCCAGGTTCTCGCCGGCCGCCATGCCCGGCGTATAGAGGTAGTTGGTGATCGGCTGTTTCAGGTCGCCGCCCATCCAGTTGGCGTAGACCAGCGGCAGCGGTAAGAGGCAAGGTTCGTCACGGGTTAGCGAGCGGCCTTCCACCCAGTAGACCTCCAGGTCGCGGGTGAAGGGGACGAAGGGACAACCGCGTTGTGACAGCATCTTCCTGGAATGCAGAATCAGGCTTTCGGGGTCCAGGGCGCGGCGTCCGCTCGCGGTCAGGCTTTCGTAAGAGCCCTTGACCATGTGCACGCCGGGCAGGCAGTTGCCGCAGTAGCGTTCCAGCGCCTCGCCCAGGGAAGCGCCGCGTGCGGAGGCCGGATCGTTGAAGGCCGAGCCGCCGGTGAACAGGTCGTTGCCCCAGGGGTAGATGCGCGACAGGTCCGTGCAGTGCGAACGCACCGTGGTCAGCGAGGTCGGCACCGATTCGTGATGCTCCACGGCGTGTTGACTGAGGACGATGCCGGTGCGCCGGTCCACCACCATATCATAAGGCGTCGCGGGGGAAGTCAGCCAGGATTGGGGAGCCCGCGTGGGTAGCGGCAGGATGTGGTGCGGCGTTAAGGTGAGGGATTCGGGGTCCGCCTCCAGTTCGGTGCTGTAGAGGCGACAGGGGCGTTGCCTCACGGCTTGCTCGATCTGGTGGAACAAAACTGCCAGCATCCAATCCAGCGCGGCGTCATTCGGCAGGGCGGGCGCACGGGGTGCACCTTCTTCAGGCAGCAGCGGACGACGCAGTTGCGCGCCTTCCACATCGTCGCCGGAACAACGGCGGCGTCCCACCAGGTCCTCGTAGTCCGAGGTACGGCCGGGAACCACGAAGGGTCCCAGATAGCCTTTGCCCATGTCCACGTGGAACTGGGTCCAGCGGCAGCCGGCCTCGGCGCATTGACGGCCCAGGTCCACCAATCGGTAGCCGTCGATGTAGGGCGACAGGTGCAGCACCACGGTCCGTTCCGGGTGCGCGGGGGTATCGAGATCCATGTCGTCGTGATGAAGCACCGAGCCCCAAGCCCCGCAAAACCGCAACGCTCGGGCGGCCATATCGGCATCGCCGGTCAGGACGAGGTTCCACTGCTTTAGGATCGATTCATCCTCGGCTTGCTCCGACAGACATCCCTCGGCGCACAGTACATCCAGGATTTCCCGCATCCCTTTCGGATCTTCCATACCGGCTGATATTTCTTCCAGGGTACGCGTCCCGTTGCAGCGTGCCAACAAGCTGCCGATGGTTTCGGGATCGCTCTCCACCTCGTAGGCGTCGCCGCCCGGTGTCAACAGCAGGGTCTTTGATTCGCCGAGGGGACGCAGATCCACATGCCGGGCATAGGGGCAGTATCTTTCTCTTTGGGTCAGGGTGGTCATGGTTGCTCCTTCAAGCGACCGCGGGTCTGGGCGTCTACCAGGGCGGCCAGAGGTCCGCCGGCGGTCAACAGTTTTGCAGGCGGGCCTTGCTCGACCACGCGGCCGTTTTCCAGTACCACCACGCGATCGGCGCTCTCAATGGTGGACAGCCTATGGGCAATCACCAGGGTCGTCCGGTTCTGGCTCAGGCGCGCCACGGCCTGTTGCAGGGCGCGCTCGTTTTCACTGTCCAGGTTGCTGACCGCCTCGTCCATGACCAGAATGGGCGCATTGGTCAGGAAGGCGCGGGCAATGGCGATGCGTTGCCGCTGTCCGCCGCTAAGGCGCAGCCCGCGTTCACCGGCCCGGGTTTGATAACCGTCTGGCAGCGCCGCGATAAAATCGTGCGCCATGGCCAGGCGAGCGGCGCCCTCCACCTCGCGATCATCGGCGTCAGGTCGACCCAGGCGGATGTTATCGGCCAGGGACATGTCGAACAGGTAGATGTCCTGCGGCACCAGGGCAATCATGTCGCGCAATTGCTCAAGCGGGAAGGCTTTCAGACTGTAGCCGCCGATGGAGATATCGCCACGCCCGGGATCGTAGAACCGCATCAGGAGACGGGCGCAGGTGGATTTCCCGGCGCCGGAGTGACCGGCCAGGGCCACGGTCTCCCCCGGACGGATTTCCAGGGAGATGTCATCCACGGCAGAGACCGAAGCGCGATCGTATTGAAAGGTAACATCGTGGAAACGGACATGAGCATCCTTCGGTTCGGGACGCTTGCGAGCGTTGGGCGAAGTAACGGCAGGATCTCGATGAATCAGGTCGAAAACCCTGTCGGCCGCCGCGCCGATAGAGCCGAACTGCCCGGCGATTCCGCTGAGACTTGCCACCGGCCCGAAGACGGCCCCGGCCAGGATGACGGTAACCGGGTAAAGCGAGGCATCCATGACGCCCGTGGCGACAAGGTTGGCCGCGGCGGCCAGCACGGCCAGCATGCCCAGGGCGGTGAAGCCCCGCGAGACGCTGCTTTCCAATCCGGCGCGCAGACCGTAGCGCAGTTGCAGACCCACCAGTTTTTTGCCATGCTCGGCCAGGTTGCCGCGCATGCGTTCTTCAGCATTGAAAACAGCCAGTTCGCGCAAGCCCTGCACCGCGTCGACTACCTCCGCGTTGACCTCGCCCAGTTTGGCGCGCATCTCCTTGCCTTGCGCGGCGGCCCGCTTGCGCAGCAGGCCCGGCATCACGGCGACGGCGCCAAGCAGCGGTAACAATAAGACGGGCAAAAGGGGATGCATAAAGCCCAAGACGACCAGAACCGTCGCCGGAACCAGGGTACAGGTGACCACCGAGCCGACGGTATGGGCATAGAACCATTCCAGCGATTCCACATCGGCCATGGCAGCGGAGACCATATCGCCCGATCGGTTGTCCTCGATGCCGCCCGGAGCCACCCTGGCCAGTGCGGCATAGACCTTGTTGCGGATGGTGGCCAGCACGCGATAGGCCAGGTCGTGGGCCAACCAGGACTCGACCCAGGTAAAGACGGCGGCGGCGATCACCAACCCGCCCAGCAGCCACAGCATGGGAGAGATTGCGGCTGTATCCGCGCCCACGGCTACCTTGCCCACGATCCAGGCGCCCGCGCCCGCGCTCGCGATGCCCGCGCCCAGGTTGGCGATGCCGGCCAGGACGGTGAACACAAACACGGGTTTGTGGTCTTTCAGCATGCCCAAGAGGGCCTTCCATCCGCCTCGATTCATGCGCGGCCTTCCTGGGCGGCCACCAGGCGGGCATAGGCGCCGCCCTCCGCCACCAGACCCGCATGTCGTCCGCTTTCGACGATCCGACCCTTGTCCAACACCACGATGGTGTCGGCATCCGCGACCGTGTTGAGGCGATGGGCAATGATCAGGGTGGTGCGGGCTTGTGCGGCCAGGGCCAGAGCGGCGCGGATCTCTTCCTCATTGGCCGCGTCCACCGAGGCGGTGGCTTCGTCCAGGACCAGGATGGGCGCGTCTTTCAGCAGGGCGCGTGCGATAGCCAGGCGCTGGCGCTCGCCCCCGGAGAGCTTTTGACCACGCTCGCCGATGATGGTTTCGTAACCTTGGGGCAGCGCGGAGATGAAATCGTGGGCATTGGCCGCTGCCGCCGCCGCCGCCAGCGCTTCCTGAGATGCATCCGGCCGAGCCAGACGCAGGTTGTCGGCCACGGTCCCATAGAAAAGATAGGTGTCTTGGGAAACCAGCGAGATGCGTGACCTGAGATCAGCGGGAGACAGATCGCGGATATCTACGCCGTCGATGCGGATTGAGCCCTCAATCGGATCGAAGAAGCGCAGCAGCAAGGAAGCAAC
>JASJCB010000188.1 GCA_030066195.1 Acidobacteriota bacterium | reverse complement strand
CGGCGCATACCGTGGCGACCAGGCCCTCTTTATAGAACAGGTCCAAAACCACCAGAAAGAGTCCGGTGGCGCTGATACCGCCCTGGCGAACCAAACCCTCCACCCGCGTTTGGGCGGTAAATTGCATCTGCTTGGGTAGGGGTTGAAAGAGAATTTTGAAACTGGTTTCAAAAATGGCAAAACGCAGCACGTGTTCGGCGATTTTAGCGGCGAGGATGATGGAAAAAAACAGGCTGGGGGTGAAGGTTTCACCGGAGGCTCTGGCGAGAGCGCCGCCGACGGCGCCCACCGAATCGGCCACGCCGCCGGAAACCATTTCCGCCTCGCTGCCGCCGGCGCCCGGCAAGGCAAAAACCATGAACAGCAAGAGCACGGCCGGGACGCAACCCAGGCCCATCAGCATGCCGAATTGCTTCAGCAATCGACCGGACAGTAGGAATTTGACCAATAATTCGGCAAAACTGAGGAAGCCGAAGAAAACGGCCAGGAAGGCGGCCGTGCCGCCCACGGATATTTTGCGGTTGACTTCTGTAAGCAGGGCAAAGTCCAGGCAGTATTGAACGAAAACGGCCAGGAAGGCCGCGGTCGAAACCAATAGTAAATAGTTTCGAGGTTCTTGCATTGGTTTCGGCGATGCGGCCTCCTCGGCGACAGGGCCTTCGTCGCCCAGAATATCCTGATCCTCCGATTCGGTCTCTTTAAGGTTGAAGCGTTTGACGATGAGAAGAGCGGTGACCAGGGTACCGGCCAGGCCGATCGCGGCCAGGGCCAGTAAGTCCGGGGGATCTTGATAATCCTTGGGCAGGCGGGCGATGACGAAGAAGGCGACGATGTTGGAGGCGACCTCGCCCGAACTGATCAAGCCGAAGAGGCGTTTTCCCTGTTGCAGGTCGAACATGCGCCCCGCGATGCCCCAAAAGGCCAGGCCGACCATGCCCAGCACCGGCCCCGTAAAGATGAGCAGTACAAAAGCCAGGGCCTTGCTGACCCCAAGCAGGGAGGCAATGCAAAAGAAGAAGACCATGACCAGGTTTCCCAGCAGGGAATACGTGAGCAGGCTTTTGAAGGGCAGTCTTTTTTCCCAGCGGGCGAAGAACCGCATGATGACCAGGCCCAGTAGACCGGCGACGACATAGGCATAAGGTAGGGCGCCGCTGCCCCATGATTCCAGAAAAGCGGCGTTGGAGACGGTAAGCCAGCAAGCGATGAACATGCCCAGGAAAACCGAGAAAAGCAATAGCCAGGCGACGGATTGACCTTCCCCGCGTTTCACATTGAAGGCGCGTAACAGCTTGCCCAACTTCATGCCGGCACCCCGCTAATCCTCATCCGTACAGGGTTTGGCAAAACCCAGCATATCGCGTGCGCCGCTTCGCAGGGTTTCCCGGGAGTCGGCTTGGATATTGGCGCGAAGCATCTCTTCCCAGTCTTGCGGCCCCCACTGCCGATTGAGTGCGGCGCACAGGTCGGAAACCAATTGATAGGTGCTGACCACCCATCGACGAAGCTCCCGGTCGGCGCCGCCGGAATACAAATATCTGCCGTCGGGACTGAAGGCAAGGGACCAAACCCAGGAGAAATGCCCGGCCAATTGGATGGGTTTGAGCTCGCTGTTCTCATCGGCATTGTGAATATGCCAAAGCAGTACAAGTTTGTCTGACCCGGCAGAGGCCAACATTCCGCCGAGGTCATCGAAAGCCAGGTCGTTGACGGGGGCGGTCGACGGGCTTTGCAAGAGCCAGGGCGCGGCGTCGTTGTTCATATGGTGGATTTCGATTTGCCCGTCATTTCGTCCCGCGGCAAGTTTGGTATTGTCGGGAGAAAAGGTAATCGATTTGAACATATCGGAGGAGAGACGACGCCATTGGTCCAAGGGTAACTGCCGATCGAAAGCGGAGGTAAGAAAAAGTCCGTCATCCGCGGCCAGGGCCAGTTGCCCGCCGTCCGAGGAAAAAGCGACAGCGCGAGGTTGTTGCAGCAGGCCGATCAAGGTAAAGGTATTGCCGTTCCCGTCGCCGCCGTGAACCTGCCGGTCCAGGGCCGCGGAGAACAACCGGCCGTCGGGATGATAGGCCAGGGAGGTGATGGAGGCCGTGTGGCGCTGCACCGGCGCCCTGGTTAACGGGGAGCCTTCGGTGCTGAAGTCGAGAAGGGCGCCGGTCACGGTACCGACTGTCAATCGACGCCCGTCCCCGGAGGCGGCCAAAGCCCGGAACTGATTGCCGGTAGCGGGTTTCACTAAAACCCGGGGCTCGGAATCGGCGTCGGTCAGGTCAATACCGTACAGGCCGCCGTCCTCGGTGATGTAGATGAGGGTTTTACCATCGTTGCTTCTTACACTCCGGCGAATGGCGTCATTATGGCCCGGAAAGCGGTCGCGTCTGCTTGCTTTTGTCTTGGTGTGCGTCTTGCGAATGGCCGCTTGAAGCTCCGGGATGCCCCGCAGTTGGGGTTGGTAATGAAGCATGGCGTAGGTATGCACGGCAACCTGCGCCGCCTGTTGGGGGTTATTCTCGTTCAGCAGGCGTTGGGCATGGCCGGCCAGGGTGCGGACGGCTTCCTTCAACAGAAGGCCCCTGGTTTCCTCCGCCGACCTTTCGGCCTCCTTTTGTGCTTTGAGAGCTTTCCCCTCGGCTTCCTGAGCTTCCTTTTGTTTAATTTCGGCTTCTATTTTTGCCTTCAGGGCATCGTCGGCGCTCTTTTTGGCCGCTTTTTCGCTTCTGCTCAGGTCAGCCATGGTATTTTGCAGCTGTTTTTGATTGGCGGCCAGTTCCTTGTTGGTTGCCTCGACATTTTGCTTCTGGACCTGTGCTTCTGCTTCCGCTTCTTCGGCCTTTTGTTGTGCAATTTTCGCTCTCTCGGCTTCGTTTTTGGCTTTTTCGAAAAGGCCTTCCGCTCTTTCTCTCTCCTGGTCGGCCACCCTCTTTTGTTCAACTGCAATCTTCTCTGCTTCTATTGCGGCTTCTTTCTCCTTACGGGTCTCCATCGACTGGTTGATGCCGAATAAGGCCGCGACCAGGAGCAGCACCGTCATGAAGCCGAATAAGGCCGCCAGCAGGCGGCTGCGCCTCAGTTGCCGGCGCTGTTGCATCTCACGGGCCGCGATATCGTTATCCCGTTCCTCGCGACTGCGGTCCAGAAACAACATGGCGCGCTCGAAGGAGGGGTCGTAGCGACGCGCCCAAGCCAGGTTGGGTTGTTCCTGGTCGCGCCAGCGCAGGGCCAATTGTAGTTCGGGATCGCGCCACAGGCCCGCGGTGCCCTCCTGGAATTGTCCGGCCTCGCGGGCCAACTTGGTGTAGAGCGCGGCCGACAGGCTTTCTTCCTCTACCCAGTTGGTAAGCCGGGTCCAAACGCGCATCAGCGATTCGTGACTGATATCTAAAATAGTGTCCCGTTCCAAGGCAACCCCGGCCGGCGGCATCAGGAAACTTCGGCCCGGCAGGCGGAAGCGTTCCACCACCAGCATGACGGCGCCCTCGTGCAGTTCCGTTACCGCGCAGACATTGCCCAAGGTGGTGGGCCGGCGAATGCCGCGTCCGTCAAGACCTTTTTCGGTGAGCGCCTTGAACACCTTCTCAGCGCATTTCTTGTTGGTGGGGGTTCGCTGTTCCTGGAACGCTTCCTCGGCGTGGATGGACAGCGCTTCGGTCATGGTGCCCATCGCCTCATAGTGCCTGAGGTCGATGGGCTCATTGTCGCCGTGGTCCTGGTGCCAATAACCCCAGGTTCGCATGAGCGCGTGCTGGAGAATGGGCAGTTGGTCGGGGTTGTCGCCCACGTCGTTGAGCAGGCGGGAGAGCAGGCGCGGCGAGATTTCGGCGCCGCTGACGGCAATGGGTCCGGTGATGGCCGCGCGGCGCTGGTCGCGGGTCATGCGCGGCACCAGGTATTGGCCCTGGTTGATGGCTTCCGGCAGGCCGTAGAATTCCGTACAGTTCTCCAGGAAGTCGCTCCGCATGGTCAGGGTCACGTAGATCGGCAGTTCACTCTGGCCGGTTGCGTTGAGCAGCAGCTTGACGAATGCCGCGGCCTGGTCTCCCGAACCGGTGCGGGCGCTTTCTCTTTTGAAGCGGAACAACTCTTCGAACTGATCGACGATGATCAGCAGGTTCTCGTCCTGTTCCAGGTCCAGGTAGGCGGTTGTTTCCACCAAGCCCCGCGAGCCGCGTTGCAGGGTGGAGGTCATCATGGCCAGGTTGATGCGCGAGGTCTCCTCGTCGGTTGCGGTCTCGTCTTCTTCATCCTCATCCGGGCCGAACAGGTCGTCGTCTTCCTCGATGGTCATGGGGTTGGACAAGGCATGGGCCAGATTGCCGATGGGGTCCTCGCCCGGACGCATCAGGGCAATGCGCCAGAAGGAGCCGGCGCCGGCCATGTAACCGCCGTGCAAGGCCGGAATCATGCCGCTGCGCACCAGCGAGGACTTACCGCTGCCCGACGAACCGACCACGGCCAGGAACCGTTTTTGACGCAAGCGTTTCAGTAATTCGTCGATTTGACGCTCGCGGCCGAAGAAGAGGTGCTCCTCGTTGGGCTCGAAGCTACGGAGTCCGGGAAAGGGATTCTGCATTGGGGCGCTCACGATCCCTCCTTCAACTGGTCCAGGAAAGCTTTCAATTGGGACGGATCGAAGCCGTCCATACATTTTGCGACCACGGCCTCACGGCTGCGGATGCGGTCCTTCTTGCGATCGTGCGGGCCGCCCACCAGGATGCCGCGCGCACGCAAGGGTTCGGTGCGACCGTAGCCCGCGATCTTCTGCAACTCGCGCAGTTTGGCCCGCAACCACAGTTCCCCTGCCTGACCGAAGTAGATGAGCACGCCGTCACAGGTCTTCAGGTTTTCCTGGTGGTCCAGCCTGATCTCTTCTTCCTCGCCCTCGAAGACCGGCAACACCACCTCGTAGCCCTGGTTGAAGAGATAGTCGTCCACGGCTTCCACGGCCTCCTGGTCGCAGATGTCGTGAACCAGGTAGATCATGGCCACGTCGTCGGAGCTTTCCAGCGTGGTTTCTTCTTCCTTCTTGGGTTTGAGCTTCTGGTGGATGACTTCCTTGAAATCTTCGAGCGAGGTTTGCAGCAGGTCCAGGCGCGATTGAACCCGGGCGTCGGTTTCCAGAAAGCGTCGGAAGGAGCGCTGGCGCTCGTCCTCCACTTCCAGGTCGGGCGGAACCCAAACCACGTGGGCAAAACCGTCCGTTTGTTCTCGTTCCAGGGCCAACTCGTTTTCCAACACCACGATCGAACGCGTGGCGCCCTCCGGAATGACGCCGTAGTTGCGGCCCAACATGTGCACCGACAGTTGCGCCCGTTCCAAGTCGACCGTCACCTTTTCCGTCAACTCATCGATGATCAGCGGGGGCGGTTGTTCCGGCAGAACCGCTACGCCGTGTTGTAATAAATCGCGACGCACCGCATCGCGCTCCTCGCGCAGGTCGTAACTGGTGGAAGCAAGGTAGACGACCTTGGTCGACTCCGGGATGGTGCCCATGACACTCGGGTGATCCGGCTCCTTTTCCTTTTTGCCCAGTTTTGTTTGGGCTTCTTCCACCAGGGCCGCCAGATCATAAGCCACGTCGTCCAGTTTGGACCAGTAGAATCGTTCCAGTTCGGGTCCGGCTATTTGGGACAGCTCCCGAGCCCTGCCTGTCTCGGCGTCTATTTTGTAGAACTCGTAGCCCAGGAGATCCTTGATCTCGTCGGGGTGCTTTTCGAAAGGCACGCGGGTCTTGATAATCTTGAAGATGCGGCCCTTGTTGCCGATGCGCAAGCCGCCGTGCTTTTGGGCGCTGTTATAAAAGGTTTGTAGCTCGCGGAGGCACCACTCGGAAGTCATATAGCGCGGCGACAAGATACAAAGAAAGGCGGCAACATCGTCGAACTGATCGATGATTTCGTCTCCGAAATAGTCGTTGCCTTGTAATTTCGGGTCGCGCCAGATGTTGGGACGCACACCCATCAACTGGGCCATCCGCACCTCCAGCGCTTTGTGAAAAGCGGAGATCCAACCCTCCTGTCCTGATCCCAGAACCTCGTTGTCGATGTGCGCATAACTGATAAATATTTTATTGGGCGCTGACATACGTCTCCCGCTTGGATATCGGATTAGGTTTTTTGGCTGTATCTGCTAGTTTCCTCTTACAATAGAAAACCAAGTGTACGATAATTGGAGGCTACAGGGTTAACTTTTTTATTTTAACAACATTCCACTGCATCATCCAAGAGGAATACATGCTTAAGTCAACCTGTTTTTATCTTTCGGTACTACTTTATACCAGTTTAGCTGTCGGCCAGGAAGATATCTGCGCGGACCATCTTCGCGAGGCTGAAAAGCATTACGAAATGGGGCGTTTCGAGAAGGTAGCGCCCACGTTGCTCGAAGACGCCTGTTATCCCGACAAGTTCAACGACGATCAAAAGCGCGCCGCGCTTGCCTTGTTAGCCCGTGCGACCCTTGCCATGGACAACTTGCAGGGTGCGCGCAATTACCTGGAAACGCTGATGGCCCAGTTCCCGGATTTTACCAGCCGGGCCGAGGACAAACCCATATTCCGGGAATGGGTGCGCGAAATCAAACAGGCGTTTGCCAATCGAGCCAATCTCTATGCCCTGCGTAATCAGGCCAAGGTAATTTCGGTATCCATGGTCGAGGAAAATGCGGCCCAGGCGCCCGCCACCATTCATGTTGTGGACAAGGAGACCATCGGGGCCCGGGGTTACCGCAATCTGTCGGAGCTTCTGGAGGATATCCCCGAAATCGAGATCCAGCGAAAATCCGTGGCCGAATTCCGCGACTATTACACCTTTCGCGGCGTTTCCGGTAATGAGAAGTTCATCATCCTGCTGAACGGTTTCCGCTTCAATTCGCCCACCGGCACTCCGCATGTGATCGACCAGAACTATCCATTGCTCGGAGTGGAACGCGTCGAGGTCATCCTGGGCCCGGCGTCCGCGCTGTACGGCGCCGATGCCTTCGGTGGGATCGTCAATATCATCACGCCACACGGTCAGGAAGGCATGGGTAATATGATCGATGTCGGTTTCGGTGATTTCGGGACCCAAGACATCGGCCTGAATGCGCGTCACCAGTTAGGACCCATGGAAATCCACGTGACCGGTCGTTACTACGAATCGGACGAACCCAACTTTGCCGAGGAATTCCCGGACCGTTACAGTTGGTACCATGAACGTTATCTGCCCGAGGGCGTGATGCGGGGCTCACCCGACGATGAAACCGACCTGATTTTTGTTCCCGAGGAATTGCGCAAGCCCTACGCGTCGCCCACCGATTCCAGCTTCACGCATATCAATATAAGCAGCGGTGATTTTGAAGCGGGCTATGCACTGACCACCGAGGCCCACAGTACTTCGGTCCATGCTCAGCCGGAGTTTGCGCTTTACACCGAGGACTCGATCTTCGAAAACCGACTGCAAACCATTTACGCCAAGCATCAAATCTCGGGCAAAAACTGGGGCTTGCTTTCCAGCATGTGGCAGGGCACCTATGAAACGCGACCCAATTCCAGTTTTGTCAACCTGTTTACCAGCTATGAACAGGGCTTCAAATACGGTCGCAACCAGACGTTCAAACTGGAGGAACGCTTCCAGTGGAATATCCGAACCGGTTCCAGTCTGATCATGGGCGTCAGTTACGAAAACGTTACCGCGCTTCCCAAAACCGGGGACCTGGCCGCGCCGTTTACCTCGGGTCAACCCGGAGAGGGTCAGGCCCACTTCTATTTGGGTACGGACATTAAGGACAGGGACGGCAACGATCTAAGGCTGGAGCACCGCTTTTACAATCTTCGTTATAACAACCTGGGCGCCTACCTGCAGTTGCAACAAGACCTGGGTCGTTGGGGCAACCTGACCGCGGGCGCGCGCTATGACGAGAACTCTCGCTACGGGTCGGCCTTCAATCCCAGAACGGCCCTGGTAGTGACACCTTTGGAACGCATGACCGTCAAACTGATGTACGGCCGCTCGTTTCAGGCGCCCTCTCCCTTCGTGACCTACCAACAGTTCGGCACCATTGTCGGCGCAAACGCCGAAGGGGTTGAAACAGAGGTTCAAGAAGAAATCGTGGGCTTGAGGATGACCTTCTGGAACAAGCCCAATCCCATGCTTGCGCCCGAGGAACTCAGCTCATGGGAGTTTGCCGTCAGTTATTTCCTCAACGATCAACTGGGGATTTCAGCGGACTATTTCGACACCAAGGTCACCGATAAGGTAGAGAATGTGGTCTGCCGGCGGCCCGAAGGAGACTTGAGCGATGCACAAAAAGAAGAGCTCTCTTTCCTGGACGTCCCGATCGATATACTGCAAACCCCCAAAAACACGGGCGCGTTGAACAGCAAGGGCGGCTCCATCTGGTTGACCGGCCTTTTCGATGTCGGTGAGGTACGCTTGCATACGCGGTTGGCCTGGACCCATGTCACGGGTGACCTGAACGGCAAGACGCTGCCTTATATGGCCGAGAACACCTGGAAGGCGGGCGCGGAGGCGCGCTACGAAAAACTGGAAGCATCCATCGGCCTGATCCATCGCGGCAGGACCTATCATTCCACCCTCACCGAAGACGACGACACCCAGGAGAGCAACGATTTCTGCTTCACAGACGACGACCCCTCGGGGAGCAGGACCCCGGAGAGCAGGACCCCGGAGAGCAACGATCCCTTCTTCCTGGCTGATCTATTTGTCCGTTACAAATCACTCTTTCGGCAGGGTCATTTGGACCTGAGCACCTGGTTAAAGATAGACAACCTGCTGGATAATGATCACACCAACGTATCGTTCGGCGGCAACGACACATTCCCGGATACGCCTCAGGACCCGAGAAGGTTGAACCTGGGGATTACCCTGGTGTTTTGACCCGTGGTCAGCGAAGCAAGGCCGAACTATGAGGTATTCCCGGGAGCGTCCGTTTTCGCAAGCTACGGTGCGACAAGCCCGCTTCCCGCCGGCTGCAAGCCGTCCATTTCGCCGCGAGATGAAATCACACGGCTCGTGTCTCCGATCAGTTCTTCATGGGTTTTGCCGATTACCCGGTTTCCAGTGAAAACATAAACCGGTATGGCCGTTCTTCAATAGGCCGGGGCCGGTCAGGGTCGTGGTTTTCATAGGCCCTTTGCCGCGCACCCGGCAGGTCTACGCCTGCATTGTTCAAGTCAAGAATGTCCAATGTGATCCTGGCGCGAGTCTGTTCCCCCTGTGTGGCAAAGGGATTGATTTCGATCTCGCCCGTGCGATAGTTGAAGAGGAAGTAGCGGGAAAAGGCATAGTCCACATCATCCGGCTTGAGTAGACTCGGGCTGGTTTGCGTTCCCTTGGCATCCTGACAAGCGTTACAACAGGCAAACAGGTTGGACCAGGAATAGGCCTCTTCCGGAAAGGCTTCCTTGGGTTTGAAATGATCGATGGTGCGTGTGGTCATGACACCCATGGGAAAGCCGTCGCAATAGGAGCAATGGTTCCGGGTCATGAACAACAGAACCGGCATCAGATGTTGGTTCAGTGGCTTGGACTTATGTCGCGGCCAGGAGAATTTTGGTTTCTTGGGTCGTTTACCCTGCTTCTCCGCGGACCAACTGGTTAGCTTTGCTTCATAGGAATTCAACCTGTCTAAATAGCGCCGCGTCCAGACTGCCGACATTTCCGCTGAAATCTCCGGCTCGGCTTCCCGCTGAATGGGCATCATAGGCCGGTTTCCCTTCTCAGCGCCTTCTCGATTTGCCGGATTTCAGGGATTACGATATTGCGTACTTCAAGCGTGGTTTCTGCCAGTTCCTTGCCCAGAGCCACGAAGGCATCCAGGGCGTCTATCTCGCCGCCCAATAACCTGGTGCGCAAATCGTAAAAGGCGTCGATGCGTTTTTCCACCTCGGGGCCGAAGCGCTGTTTTACGCCGAAGATTTCGGACAACACTTTGGCATAACTGCGAGCTTCCTGGGATAAAACGGCTTTCCTGGTTTTCGCCAGTCCGTTTTCTAAATCGATGGCATACACCCAGGCATTGTCGATTGAGTTGACAACAAAGGGAGAATGCGTGGAGCAGAAGATCTGGGCATTGGGAAAAAGCCTGCGCACCACGGGTAACACCTTGCGTTGCCAACTGGGGTGCAGATGGATATCGATCTCATCCAGCAACAACATGAAGTTCTGGCTGAGTACATCGAGGTCATTGGCCCAGTCCAGACGATCGAGCCGCATCAGCAGATCGCCCAACCAACTGATGATGGATTTCAACCCATCGGGTAGCACATTCAACTCCAACAGCTTGCCCTCCAATTCAATGCGTAGATGAAGCGGCCTGGTTTGCAAGACAAAGCGAACGGGCGAGCCGATGATATCGGAAAGCGCCCGATCGAGGCGTTCCAGAGCATCGGTGAAATGGGCCGCCGCATCGGGATTATCACCGACTGTTTCCAGCGCGGCTTTTGCCTTGGTGGTGGCTATCCATTGGATCAAGTCATCAGAGCGCTCTACATTTTTGAAGGAGAGTGCACCGGCCAGGGGATCACTTTCCAATTCGCTGATGGCTTTCAGTTGGTGACTGGTCAGGCCGCGTCCGCCGGAATAGGCGAAGCCTGCAAAGGTAACGCTCTTATTGGTGCCAGGTTGAATTACGCGGGCTGTAACTTCTCTAGTTGGCCTATAGATATTGACGCTACCAGTTGGCCCATGGACAATAATCGAAGGATCTAAATCCTTTGGTTCGATATTCACCCAATCCGTATCGGCTTCTGCAAAATTGCCGCGAAGATATGCATCTTCCTGAAAGGATGACCGGTTAACATCCTGCCAGAATCGATTTCTCACGGCATCCATATCTCCCAAAAGAGCGGCCAAAGCATAAAGCAGTGTCGACTTACCACAACCATTAGGCCCGGTAAAAATGTGGAGCTCAGCCTTCTCGGAATCCACCCGCTCGGGGAACGCGACGAGGTTGCTTTTGAAGGGACCTACTTTAGCTAAAGCCAACTGGCTGATTCTCATAACCGCTCAGTAGATAAAAGACTTGGGATACCTGCCCTGTCGGCAGTTTAGCAATTATCGTCCGGGTTCGCCAGAGGATTTATCGGGTGCAAGGCCGCGGCTCTGAAGAATCTTGGTGTTCTTTGCGTTCTCCTGTACCAATATCGAAAACCGTTACCCTTTCTTCCGGCTTTAGCCCGAGAACTTAAGCTGCACCAGGTTTTGTGCTCCTGCTTGTTTGACCCTCTCGTGGTGGAATGCCTCGTCTGCTTCGGTGATAGCACCCGGTCCTTGAGCTTCTCCCCCGCCAAAACCACGGCAACCGGCCCCAAATCCGTCCCAAGCCGTGGCCGGCACGCCAGTTTCCCCTCAGTCAGGGGTCTATCAATCGCCGGTCAAACCGGGCATGGGCTGCAAGTCAAGCAAAACAAGCTCTTAACACCCAGTCCTTGAGCTTCTCCCTTGAGCTTCTCCCACCATCAGGAAGACCGTCAGAATCCCGATGGTCGCGGATGCTAATAATCAGATGCAATGTAAGAGATTTTTAAAACTGGCAAAGACCAGTCGTCGATTCGTTCGGTAGTAAATCCGGTGGGAAGGATGAAAGTCGGCAAGACCAGCCGCCGGTTCGCCTTGACGACGACGGCTGGTTGCGGTGTTCAGGAGCTCACGCTTTGAAACGCGCTTATTCCTCGGTCTAGGAGGGCGATGGGCAGCATTGGGCGGCCACGGTTTGGGAAAGTTTGTAATATTCGGTGACGCCGATGTGCTCGATGTAGGCTCCAACGTGCTGGTAACCTGCTTGCATCAAGTAGTTGAGCAATCCCGCCAGGTTCTTGAGGAAATTCTCCAAGTCCTCCAGAGAGAGATTGCTCTCTGCGACTAGTTCGTGCCCGACGGCTGTCACCCGCTCTTCGACATTCTGGGTCCGACCGCCCTTGATGATTCGATCCGCGATCATCTTGGCGAGTTTGATCTCGGCTTCCGACCAACCCCACTTCTTGCCGAGATGGTCGATCAGGTGGTTGACCGCTTCAAGCAGAAGAATTTGTTGAATACTGGGAAGATCTGGATTGAATTCGCCCTTGAACGGTTTCACGTCGGGGAGCAGTTGGGTCATTACGCAACCATCCTCGCCTGCACGCTGACTGTTGGCGATAGCGAGGTTCACCACACCGTGAATCATGGGATTGGGTTCGATGTGAGGCTCGTAGAAGTAGGGAGTTTGTTGAAGTTGGTTGACCTGCCAGGCGTGAGGGACGATGTCGATGCTGTTCCAGATCCGGTTGGCTTTGCCGTTCATCCGGGTGTTAAAGCGCTTAGCGAAAGCGTTGTTGCCTGGCGTCGGTCCCGCGGTGAACAAGGTGTGCACTTCGGCCAACCCCTTGGGGTCCCAACTACCTTCCTGACCCTGCTGATCGCGGTAGGCCAGAGCAAGCGTGGGAGATAAGGCGCCGCCTAACGAGTGACCCGAGAACGTAACCTTTCGAGGTTTCGTCTCATTCCCAAATGTTGCCGTCATAAAGTCGGTGAACGTGTGGCCCTTGTCAGCCATCTGGTGCTGGAGGATCTGAATGCCCACCGATGTGCCGAAGCTGATTTTAATGGACGGATCAAGCGGAAAGGCAAAAGGCCATTCCTGCGGTGGCCGCAACTTGAAGTCTTCAATAAGCCAACCAAACCACGAAATTGGGTTGGTCCCGGAAATTGCCACGACGTATTCGCCGGTTGCTTCGCTACGCGCCACAAACATAGCGTTGTCGGATACATTGGAAAGGGGGGCTTGATAAACGACGGGACCCCAGACGACCTTCCATTCTCCGATCAGGTTTTGGATACCGGAATCGCTAAGCACGGCGTTGACGGCGCAAGTTGCATATGCTTGCAGTTCTGTTTGCGAAGCTTTATGGTTTGATGCGATATTGGAGAGAAAATTCAGGCAGAAAACTTGTTGCTGGTGAGTGTACTGTGGTGACATTGGTTCCTCGCTTTGCAAAGTTGTTCTTTGAAAAAAGCTCGTCGATCACTGAAGCCCTGTAACTAGAGGCTTGCGTCGGAGATATACTCTCATCCTTGATAAAGAGGCTTGAGACATTGTTCTTTTGAGGTGGTCAAATCACAGTATAAAGGAAATTACTCTCAGCACCAATTAGTTTTTCATGAGTAATCGCAAGAAAAGGTCCATGAAGACAAAGCCGTCGTCCTCCAAGTTCGTAATAAACTTGAAATGCTGAATATCCGTACTTGAATAGATAGTATAAACCTGTTGATCGGCCAAAACTGCGAGTCGAGATCCCCAAAGCCCTCAAAGCGTCTCTCGTCTTCCTCTCTCGCGCCTCGGTGGAAAAGGAGGGGTTTGTTCAAAAGGAGCTCAAGCTAGCACTCAGCATTATGGAAGAGACGCCCGAGAACCGCATTTTTCTCTTGCTGGTTAAAATCGACGACTGTAAAGGACCATATAAGTTTGAACACCTCCATTGGGCCAATCTCTATGATCCGGACGGCTTTGATAAGATCGTTGCCTCCATCCGAACTCTTCCTCGAAAGAAAAAGTCATCGATATCACCGACGTGGCTGTAAGGGTACTTTTCAAGAGTCTTTGGGTAAGACGGCAGTTATGGCACCGCTTTAAGAAAAGCTTCCACGCCGTTCTTTCGGACGCGCCAAACCTGTAGTTCATCGTCGTTGCGGCCGGCGATGTAACACCAGTTCTCCCGACAACCCAATACACGGTTTTCTATGACCGGCGCTGACGCCTTCCCCAGTGGATTTCCATACAGATCGTATAAATCAGACGAAATACCTTTCCCCAGGAATTGCCGTGCCGTTCGGATGGCCAGGCGGTCTGCATAATCGATAGATAGGTTCATGATAGCGGGGAAATGAGCGGGCATGTCCAGGGTTAATGTAGCATTAGGATAGCGTTTCTTCAAAGATTCATGCCGTTTTTCAAATGCTGCTTCTGCCCAAGCCCGAGGTACCGGTACCGGTTCAAACGGTCGCTCGATAACCCTGATTTGCTGTCGCGTCTTAGGGTCATAAACTACAATGCGGAAACCCTTCCAGGGCTGAGAATAAACAATCAGGCCCTCCGCTGAGCGGGCAAAAAGGATACGCGGATAGGTTGGGTTGAATTTCTCTTCCCGTGATTTTCGGAGGTAATCGAGACCTCTTCTTGGATCCAGGTTTTCCAAATCGGCTTCACCGGCGATAAGGCTCATTTCGGAAAAGTCGTGATTCGCCTGGACTAAAGCCTTGCTTTTACGAGTGACAAAGATCCAACCGTTATCCACCCGCCGTGCCGGGGTTATTAAATTGAAACAAGAGAACGGCGCGGACACTCTGTCAAGGAATTTACCGCCCAAGGTGAATTGGGAGATCTTTCGACGCATTACATCACTGACAAACAAGCCCTCGTCGGTCAAGTCCAGTTGGTCGACTGAAAGGAATTCGCCGGGCCCGCTTCCTTCTCCACCGATGGCCGGTAAGGGCTTGCCGTCGGCGTCGAAGCGGAGGATTCTCTTTTCCTGCCTGTCCAGAATGAAGCTCGTCTGGTCAGCTGCAACGGCGAAGTGGAAACCGGCCAGGCTTACATAGATATCCGTTTGTGGAATGAAAGGCGATTCCATGGAGCACACATAGAACAAAAGGAATGAAATCATATTACCGATCCTTTATCGCTAAAACAACCCAAACAAATCATCCAAAGCCTTATCGTGAAAACCCTTCCATGTTTCCGGCGGGCTGACCAGCCATTTCATGGGTTCCTTTTTGGTGGGATGTTCGATGCCCAGCAGGTAGCTGTGCAAGGCCAGGTTTTTGCCGTCGAAGGTGGTTTGTGCATCGTAGCGCAGGTCGCCGACCAGTGTGTGGCCTCGGGAGGCGAATTGGATGCGGATCTGGTGCGGCCGACCGGTATGCAGTTCTACTTCTACCAGCGTGGTTTTCCCGTCACAAGCAAGGGACCTCCAGGAGAGTCGGGCCTCTTTGCCCTTGGGGTGGCTTGCCGGGACGACTCTTACCTTGCGCCCGTCCTTCAGCAGGTGATCCTGGAAATTGCCCGAGCCTTTCAAGCTGCCCTCGACCACGGCCAGGTAGCGTTTTTCTACCGTGCGATTCTTGAACTGAGCGGTCAGTCGCGCGGCTGCCTTGGAGGTTCGCGCTAACACCATGGCGCCGGATACGGGACGGTCCAGGCGGTGCATCAGGCCCAGGAAGACATTGCCGGGTTTGTTGAATTTTCGGGCCAGATATGCCTTTCCCCAGGTCAGAATGTCCGGGTCGCCTGTTTCGTCCGATTGGGACAGCAGGCCCGCCGGTTTGTGGATGACCATCAGGTGATTGTCCAGGTAGAGTACCTCGATATCGCCGGGGTTTTGCTGGTTGACTTCTTTGCTCCTTGTAGTGGGTTTGCTCTTAAAGAGATTTCTGAAACTCGAAGGATTGATCCACCTCGCTTCGCGTGGCGCGAATCTCGGTTGGGAGGCACGCTGGAAGCGTGCGCGCCCAGGGTTTTTACCTCGCTTCGCGTGGCGCGAATCTCGGTTGGGATGCACGCAGGATGCGTGCGCGCCCAGGGGGTTTTATTCGGCCAGGCGGCGTTTGACTATGTCCAGCGCCTTGTCGAAATCGATTCGTTCCTGGTCCGTGGTGTCTCGGTCGCGGATGGTGACCGTGCCGTCCTCCAGGGTTTGGCCGTCTACCGTCAGGCAGTAGGGGGTGCCGATCTCGTCGTGGCGGGCGTAGCGTTTGCCGATGGCGTGTTGCTCGTCGTATCGTGCATTGATGCCGTCCTTTTGGAACTGCTTCACCAGTTCCCTGGCTTTTTCCGGCATGCCTTCCTTCTTGACCAGCGGCAGCACGGCGACCTTGAAAGGGGCCAGGCGCGGGTGCAGCTTCAGGTAACGGCGCTTTTCGATACCGCCCTTGGCGCTCTCGCGGGGTTTTTCCTCGTAGCGGTAGGCGTCCAACAGGATCATGAGCACCGTACGGGTGGCGCCGGCCGCCGGTTCGATGACGTAGGGCGTGTATTTCCAGGGCGGCTTGCCCTTTTCCGGGTCGGGCTTGTTGGGGTCCAGGTAGGTCAGCGATTGACCCGAGTACTCGGCGTGTTTCCTCAGGTCGTAATCCGTGCGGCTGGCCACGCCCTCCAGTTCGTCCCAGCCCCAGGGGTATTCGTATTCCACGTCGTAGCAGTTATCGGCGTAGTGAGCCAACTCGCAGGGCTCGTGTTGCCGCAGGCGCAGCTTTTCGGGACTGTTGACGAAACGCCTGTACCAGTTCAGGCGCTCGTCCTTCCAATAGTCCAGCCATTCGCGTTGGGTACCGGGCTCCACGAAGAATTCCATTTCCATCTGCTCGAACTCGCAGGAACGGAAGATGAAGTGCTCCACGGTGATTTCGTTGCGGAAGGATTTACCCATCTGGGCAATGCCGAAGGGCACTTTCATGGACATGCTGCGTTGGATGTTGAGGAACTGCACGAACATGGCCTGCGCGGTCTCGGGGCGCAGGTAGACGGCGCTTTCCTTGACCATTTCCTCAACCAGTCTGGTCATCTCGGCCTTATCCAGGTCTTTGCCGTGGATCGCGCTGACAAAATCGCCGATGGGGTCCACGGCGCCCATATTGGTGCGGAACATCAGGTTGAATTTGCGCTCGTCGCTGAGGAAGGGGCAGCCCACGGTGGGGGAGACGTAACCCGCATAGGGGAAGGAGGCGGCGGGTTCGGATTCGCCCTTGGGAAAGAAGCCGAAGCTTTTCTCGTCGATCACCTTCAGGCCGTGCAGGGTTTTGCCCTCTCGTCCCAGGGTGATCTCGAACCGTTCCTGAATCAATTGTTGATAGGTCTTTGCCTGGCCTTTGTCGGCGCAGGTCAGCGGCAGGGCGTCGCCGGGGCCGGGCGTGGGCGCCTTGTCCGCCCGGAAGCGTTCTTTGGAGATCAGGCAATCCACCAGGGGGTCGGAGAAACCGGCCAGGTGACCGGATGCTTCCCAGACCTTGGGATGCATCATGATCGAGGCGTCCAGGCCCACTACATCCTCGCGCTCGGTGACCATGGCGCGCCACCATTCATTCATAATGTTGCGCTTCAATTCGGCGCCCAGGGGACCGTAGTCATAAGCGCTCTTCAAGCCGCCGTAAATTTCGCTGCTTTGGAAAACGAAACCGCGGTTCTTGCAGAGCGCGGTGAGGTCCTTCATCAGGTTACCGGTTTGTTGTGCACTGTCTTTTTGGGCCATGGAACCTACTCCCCATGCAATTTTAAGCTAGCGATTATTTCACTGGTTCCCGGGGAAGTCAATCAAAGGCTTGGGTCGGCTTGGATCGGGTGTCGTCAGAATCGAGGGAATTTGCAGGTTGTCACCTAAGTATCCGACACCGAGTCAATCCTCGCCCGAAAAATCAAGGTAAGCCGGCGCATAAAACAATCGGACGACACCTTAAAGTGCATAAAAAGCCGGTTGAGCGAAAAATATTTTGTTCTTCTCGGGAAGGCAAGGGCCTCTCCTATCCGTAAACCCGAGGCAAAGAGAAGGCCGAAAAGCGTTGCTAGACTTGACCATCGCGGCGAAGTAGGCGACCCAAGCTTGCGAGCTTGATCGAGCAATAACCGGACCTCTTTCAAGGTTAATATATAGGGCTGAAAAACTGGTGGAGTTGCCAGCCGCCCTCTTCTTTCGGGCACATAGCTTTTGGGCTGGTATTGGCAAAGGTAAAGGCAAAATTGCCGGATGACACTTAAGCGATTGGTTTGGGTTCCCGGCTTGAGATGAGAAATACTCCCCATGTAACGGTCGATCAGTTCCTGAGGCCCACCTTGAATTTTGTTGACCGTACATGCTCGTTGCGCGTGCTTATACCCGGTGCCGTGCCTGCTCGTCATTGATTGGCAAAGTAAGAACCGGAACCAGTGCAACCGGGCAACGGAAAAAAACCGCACCTGGCGCTGGTCCCGGACTTCAGGATGTCGGGTGAGATATGGTTCCGCCGGTCTTCAGGTTTGCTCACGATAAATCCGTTCATTTGGATGGACCCGTTACTTTTAGCAGAAAAACACCCTTTTTGATTGTTTTATCCAAGAACCGGCCGGATTTCATCACTTTTTCTCGAAAAATGACCCTTGGATCGATCCAAGAGCGTCCTTTGCCCGGGAGTGGGACTACCCGGCAGTCGCGAAGGTGGCTCCAATCCCGGGAACAGGACCGGTTGCGACCCGTTCGGGTGGTTCCGTTCTCGGGTTTGTGATTCCTAAACCATAAGTCTCTTAATTCGAGCTTATTAGACGCTGCGTGTTCGCGATGCGCGACCCATGCGCGCACCTGAAAAAGAGTGAGAAAAATTAGATAAGCAGCTCTCTTATCATGACTTAAATCCGTGTACGTAAGCGAAAGAAAAAAGTTTTTCACGTCACACCACCTCAGCGCGGACGCTTTTGGTCTTCGCGTAGTCGATCCGGCGCACGACACGGGTTTTAAGGTAGGTTCTCGCGGCACGCTCAATGACTTGCGAACGCTTGCGGGGTGGCAGGGTGTTCCAGTGGTCAACTTGAGCGTGGGTCATACGAACATGAAGACGCGCCGTGCGGCGGCGCTTTTCCGGGCGGGTAAGCGGCATGCCGTCGATATAGGCTTGCCATGCTTGACGGTAGAACTCAGCCAAACCGGCAAACTTAGCAAGGCCGAGCGTGTCCGCGTCGGCCAAGGCATGTGTGATCTCAGCGTTCAGCTTGGGATCAACTTTGATGGTTACCGGCTTTAGGGCTTTGTGCTCTTCCGTTTTGATGCTCATCTGTAGTCCCCTTTGACTTAAGGTATTATACCATATTATACGGAATTCACAAGGAAAAGTTTCACTAAATTATACGCAAAAATTGTTCCACGTGGAACACTATATTATTTAAATTGTTGTGTTTACGGTTATTCTCTTGATTCTTTATGGCTATGAAGCGGGGGCTTATGGCTGATCGAATAAGCCGGTTGGTTTTAATCATGGCCCAGGCAGTTCCAGTAAAAAAGAGAAACGCAGTTTCTCGCAGCCCGTGCGGCTGGAGCACAAACAGAAAGGATGCTCCCCGCTGTTCATCCTCTACCTCGGTGCCAACCCTTATCTATGATCTGGCCATACCGACCACCACCTAAATGGGATGGCTCCGGTGTTCAGGCTCCGGTGTCTGGCTCCGGTGTTTCGGCTCTGGTGTCCGGGGCGTTGCGGGGTGTCCCCGCAGAGGGGGTGGCGGAAAAGCTTGCTTTGGAGCCAGGGGGAGACTTCCCCCTCCATTCCGGTGTTCCGGCTCTGGTGTTGTGGGTGCAGTGTCCGGCTCCGGTGTCCCGGCTCCGGTGTCCGGGACGTTGCGGGGTGTCCCCGAATGGCTCTGGTGCTCGGGAGCGTGGTGTTCGTGGCGCGACAAGTTTCACGCTTTGCATCGTGTATCGCATCATGCTAAAATCGTTGTCTCTTGACTTTGGGCACATCCTCTGCCTTATTTACTGGGATTGATTTCTATGCTTTGCCTCTTGATGCTTTCTCCCGCTTTGTTAAGCCGTGCTTGCTCAAATCTCGCGCGTTGTTGTTTTCTGCGCATCCCTGATGCGGGGATCAAGTGATGCTTTCCAGTTGCTTGCGCCGTTTTCTTAAACCGGTTAAAGTGGCTGTCAGTGCATTATACAAAAACGTTGCCAAAGTAGACGGCGACGCAAGTTATGACGCCGAGTTCAGGCGGATCGGTAACTTATTCCGGCTGAATCGCCGCACTCATGGACTCAAAACCGTACCGATGGAGCATTACCCGGATGTTTGCGAGTTTGTTTTGGCGTGGGATGAGGCGTGCAGCAAGCCGCTCTTTGAACGTCTGGAGATCCTTCATAGCCTTTGTAAATGGACCCAGACTCACAAGGGAAAGTTCTGGCCCCGTGAAAGCATCCTTAAACGGGACTGGCTTGGTACCGGCGGGGTTGGCTGGCGTATCAATCTCGATCCGGAAGACGGCAAGGATATCGGCGCATTCAAGGCCCTGTATCAATGCTATCTAGAGCTTTGCCCTGAGTGCTTCCCGGCGACGATAGAGCAAGCATGGGAGCAGGCAGAAGAACAAGGGCTTGCGCAAAGCCCTTTTGCAGCAATAGAGGGAAACAGGGACTTAACCGATGTAGAGAAGCTTACTGCTTTGATTGGCCATGTAGGCCGGAAGATCACCGAAAAGGCTTTACAGGATCTCGAAAAGAACATGATACCGCCAGGGTATGAGATCCGCGAGAGGTTGAGCCCCGGCGTCTACCTGCTATGGGATCACGGGCTTTCCCGGACGATTGTCATGAAACGAAAATCAGCCGGTCTCTTGCAGTGGGGGAAAACTGCATGGTTACAACATCCCAACGTCGTGCGCTTGCTGTTCGACACAGAGCATCATGTCTTCATGGAAAAGGTAGACGGCGTTCCGGCCGATACTCTGTTTGAAGATTCCCCATTCCCAGAGCAAGAGACGGTGCACCTGATAAGGGATTGGTGCAAGGGCCTGGTTGCCCTGTCCTGGCATGGTGACTTACACGGGGGCAACGCCATTGCAACGCGAGATGAACACGGCGCCGTTCGCGGCGTCCTGATCGATGTATCCATAGGCGGTAGTGCGGGGGCAAATGGTTTCTACCATGGAGACTCACCACCCGGCCCGTGGACTGATGTTTGGATGCTTGGTATGTTGGGCAGATGCCTGCTGTGTATGGGTCGCCTGAGAGAAACCGCCATAGAGGGATGGTTATACCGGTTCCGGCCGCGTAGAGGCAAAGACAAGATAACCCGATGGGTTTCCTTTTATCTCTGTGCGATTCTGTACACCCTCGCTTACCAGGGGCCTCGATTCGCCTACGTGGAACTAACCGAGTGGTGGTTTTGGCGCAAGGCAACCCGCAAAGACCCAGGCAAACGGCTGCTTCCTTACCAGCTGCTTCGGCTGCTCGAAAAGCGCCTTGAAAAACCCCGTCGCCGACGTTGGCACGTCTACGCGGCAACGGTTGCCTTACTGAGCGTGAGCCTGTTTGGGTATTATCAAATAGAAGCGGATCCGCGCTACCAAGCGGAGCAATACGCCCTCGCCCAGGATTGGGAAGCACTCCGGGAGATGTACCGGAACCCTCCGCGCGGGATTGGCCGTGATCAGATTGCGGTTCTGTTGAGGAATTCACCGGTGATCCAGGTTGATAAATGGGATGCGTTAAAAGTCAACTTCGACGAGGAGTCGGTTTCTTTCTCTAATGCAATAATAAAACCGGGTGATCATATCAAAGTAGTGCTGAAAGACCCATTTCAAAAAAGTAATTCTAGGGGCATTGTAACAAAAGTTGACTGGTGGAAGAACAGGCCAAGGATATTCATCAACAAAACTCCTGTTTACCTTGAACCTATGTTTAAGGACGGCCTACCCTGGTTTCCCAGTGAAAGAAAGGAACGAGTTTTTATTTATGAGGATCAATAAATGCTTATATTATTTATGATTGCCCAAACATTAAATTTATCGCCGGAGCCAGAAGGAAAGATAGTAAGGTATAACGCAAATAAATATGGGCATTTCATGTACACAGCGACAGGGGAAGCATACCACTGGAACGCTCATGGAAAGTTACTTCACAAGATCGAAAGAGATAACAAGCAAACTTGGGCAATGCACCCTATTCCAGGTGGTTACGTTGTGACATGGATAGCACCAGCGGATCGGGCTTATGGTTTAGACGTTACAGACCCTTTTCAAAAGACAGTTCAATCCTTCGAAACGTTGTCATGGTGGTTCCTGGAAATCAAAGGACAGCTTTATAAATCGTCTGATACTTGGGCTCCCGGTAAAAATCAGTTAATACCTTTGTCGAGTCGTAGGGGTAGGTTATTTTCAAGTAAGGCTGATGAATGGTTTGACCCTGAACCTTTGAACATGACGATGGACGCAGACTATAAAGGACTTTGGCCGGTAGAAACCGACGAGGGTGTCAACTTTGTTACACCACTCGACCCAATTATTTTCATTTTTGCTAATCGTAAGTTTGAAGGCACAAAAAAGATCCCGGTTCCCTGGATAGAATACCCAGGGAGATGGAAACGTGATGTGCCCCTCGGCACTCACCTTGAAAGGTTTACAAGAATAGTTTATTATGGAGACTCTAGAAATGGTGAGTTTGTAGCTGTACAAACGCCAGATCGAAAAACCACTATTTATTGGTTCAGGGAAATGGAAATAACAAAGCGTACAACTATAGACGGCTGGTACAAATCAGGTCAAATAGTGGGCGGTAGTGATGGTGCCAGGGTCTACGTTTACGACCCTGACACCCGTTTAATCAAGGTTTTTTAGTTGCCCTCTGTTGACCGAAGTACCACAGGTGGAATGCATGAGCCGGTGAGACCGATACAGGTTTCTTCTAGTGTCCACTCTTGAGTAAACACGGGGCCTTTCTTTTGCGTGGTTGCGGGTATGGCTATGCATAGTAAGGCCGCGATTATCAGTAGTTTTTTCATTCTCTAAACTCCCGTTTATCTCGCCACAAGGGCGCGTATTTGGTTGATGACGACTTGTCGTCAATAGGTGCATGTATCCCTATATGCGGATTCCAAACCGGAATACGCTCGATTTAAATATGAAAGTCCAGGCGGGGAACATGCCAGAGGCGAGAGAGACCCATCGTGCGCGGTTCGCCGAATCCGCGCTCCCTCCCGCCTTATTCAAGCTTGCCGGCACGTGCTCTAAGGGTCAAGTAAATGCGGGGAAAAGGCAAGGCGTTGGCGAACGCCGACTACCCAAGCCAAGCGTCAGCATTTCCCGGTGAACCTGATGACCGTCATTTTGATGCAGAAGCGCCTGGCCTTCCGCCCTTGACCAAAACAAAGGACGGGAAGGGAGTTTGCAAACCCCGCTTCCCGTCAATTCCATTATAAAAAGTCATCTACAAGATAAAGCTAGTTGCGGTCTGGCGTCAAGTCGCCAAACGCGAGCCCGCGAAAAGCCGACCGGTCTCTACGGATGTTTATCCCCGGCGGTGTGGGGTATAAGCACAGGGAAGAAAGTGGCATATCTTGACAGCGAAATATCTTATGGCTTAGTTGCGTTAATCACTTCTTCGTTCGTGATGCGGATAGCCTTTTGCTCCGCGTGGTAAGCTTCGGTTCGCTTCGCGTTGGCCTCAAGCGCAAGGCGGCTGATCTCCGCCTGTACCGACAAATCCTTCAGGAGCGGAACGGGTACTTGACTGAAGTGGTGATGGTCGATGTGTGGCACAACAGCGCCATAGGAGTTCCGTTTGATTAACTCTTGCCCATAATCAGTATTGAGATATACCACGAGAAAGCCAGCCATCTCTCGCTTTGTCGGGACGAAACGTATTATATCATGCGTCATCACCCATCCATCCCAGTGCCTTGGACAAAGCACAACTTTACCTAAGTTACCACTGCATGAAATAAGCAACATGTTCTCCTCAATTGAAAGTTGATTTCTGATCCTTTCAGCATGTTTCGCAAAGGCCAAATGCCGCTTTGCTTCGGGGTCCAATTCAAGCATGTGCTTTCCAGTAAAATACACAGCGCCTTGCCCTTCCTGTACATAGATTCTCGCGAATCGGCCTGGAAGGAAGACCCGATCTGAAATTCGAGAATCACCGATAGTGGTGATCTCGGCGGCTTCCTTCTTGAGTCGATGCATAATGGCGTCGATGATCGGGACGTGAAAGGAGGCGTCGAGGCGTCCCGAAAGTTGAGAGATGTTAACCGAAAAATTGCGAAAGCCAACAGTCTGATCAAAGGCTTGCGGGAACAATTTTGAAAGCGGTGGCAGTTTAAGCGAATCGTAAAGAAGTCGTTCCGCCTCTTCGAGCATGGCGTTCGATTCGTCCCGCAAGGAATAGGATTGTATAATAAGATCATGAATGAGCTTCTTGAGGATAGACGGTGGATTAGGCACAGGAACTGTTTCAAGATGCGAGGGCTCGATGTGCGGGATCATGGCCCCGTATTCGTTCGATTTGACAAGCGCCCGGCCTGTATTCGTGCTGAGAAACGCGTAAAGATAACCTGCGGTATCCGCTTCGGAACACTCTATGCGAATTAGATCATGGCTAAAGATTCTGCCGTGTAAAGTGTCTGATACATACGTCGTGCGGCCTATGCTGCCGGAACGCCCCGAGCAAGTCATGAGAACCTGTCCTTTTGATACTCGGAGTTCTTCAATATTCGTTTTCGTGATTGAAGATAGGTAACCTGAAGGATTAGGATTGATTTCATTGATCTGGCCCGGCTGATAGATCGGATATTCGGAGTGTTCGACCCAAACTCTTTTGAATCTTGGTAGATGGAAGGCCCTAGTAGCTAATCCCTGATCGCCGGTAACAAACGTTAACGTGAACTTGCATTCTTCAAGCAATTCTCTCGCGTGACGGCCTTCGATGTCGAACACGGCTGCCTTAAGGCGCGATTCCCTCTGAATGACTTCCTGGAGGCTGACACTACACCAGCGTAATTCTTCATCTGGAAGTTCGATCACTTCAGATGGTAGTGTCAAGATTTTGGCAAATGGGTTTACCATGTAATTCCCTCCGCCTTGCGCCACTTCGCGAAGACTTCTGGCACAAGCTGAGTCTGGTCATCCAGAACTTTCTTCTTTGATTCCGTTTTCGCTGTACGCGAGCCATCCGCCGTCTCGCCCAGCTTGATGACTTCGATATCGGGCACTAGGATTTCGTTACCCTGTTTGTCCCGTTTGAAAAGTGGGTTACCCCGCTTGTCGTGACCTACTCGGTCTACCATCGCCATAAAGATGGGATAGTCCGCCATCTTGCGGGTACGCTCCTGCCTAGCGATTTCCTCCTCTGTTTTCTTGCGGAGGAACAAGACGGAGGTGAATGTACCGTTACGCGGCTGGAATGTGTCCTCGTGCAGGTCAATGCTAGCGAGGATCTGCGTTTTCTCCATCAGCCATTGGCGGATATACCCAAGTCCCGGTGAACTGAGGATG
>JASJCB010000056.1 GCA_030066195.1 Acidobacteriota bacterium | reverse complement strand
GTGGTGATGATCCGCCGATCACCGGGCGGGCATACACCGGCCGGCGATCAGCAGGTTATCGAGGAACAGTTTGAATACGATACCGACTTCGGCTGCGGTGCTTGCGGGTTCAATTTCGTGACCCGTCACACCGACGGGCGTGGCAACGAAACCGTCAACACCTACGATGAGAACGGCAACCTGTTGTCCCGGACCGACCGCATTGAAACGGTGGTGACCGAGTACCGATACAACGAACGCGGCCAAATAATTCAGCGGACCCTGCCGGACGACGGCAGCGGCCGGCGCCGGGTTGACCGGCTGACCTATTATGACTCGGGTCCCCAATCCGGCTATTTGAAAGAAGAAATCATCGACGCGGATCACCTGGCCCTGACCACCCGGTTTGCCTACGATGCCGTTGGCAACCCGACCCGTAAGACCGATCCCCGAGGTAACGATATAACCTATCATGTCAATCAACTGGACCAGATTGTCCGAACCACATCGCAAGAGGTAACGCCCGGTTCGGGAATCCGGTACACCGTGGATTCATTTTACGACGCCAACGACAACATGATCCGCCGGGACACCGCCAACCTCGATGAATCGGGCAACCTACAACCCAACACTCATTTTACGACCACCTTTGAATACGATATGCTGAACTATCCGGTCCGTAAAACCGAGGAAGTGTCGGACCATAAAGTGGTCGTGGAAACCTATGCGTATGACGGCAAACGCAATCGTATCCTGACGCGCTATGGAGAAGCCGTTGCCGGGCGTCAACCGGAAAACGTGCTGGAAGTGCGGTATGACGAGCGCGACCTGGTTTTCCAGGAAATCCGTGCCCCGGGAAGCCCTGATCAGGCGACCGTGCAATACGACTACGACAGCAACGGCAACCTGATCCGGCGTATCGAGGGTTTGGAAGCAGGCCCCCATACCCATCACTATACCTATGACGGCTACAATCGCCGTATCGTAAGCCTGGATCCGATGGGGAACCAAACCCAATTCCAATATGACGCCAATCACAACGTTATTAGAGAACGGGTACTCGGTGAGTTGATCGATGTGCCGGGTGACGCGGGCAACCGATTACTTTCGGACAATTCACGGGTTTATGACGCGATGAACCGGTTGATCCGCCGGGAAACGGCCTTCTTCGACACGGAAAGTGGCGAAACCTATGGAGACGGTCTGGTGGTTACCCAATTCGTCTGGAACGATGATTCCCAAATCGTCCGGACCGTCAACGATAACGGTCACCAGTCCACCACCGCCTACGATACGGCAAACCGCAAGCATGTCGTCACCGATGCAGCGAACAATACCATAACGTTCACCTATGACCCCAATGGCAATGTGACGCGAATCGATGAGTTGGAAAAATCGGACCTGGGCAGCCCGGACCAACATTTCGCCACCACCTTCGGCTACGATGGTTTGAACCGCCTGGCGTCAACCACGGACAACATCGGCAACGTCAACCGTCGCGGCTACGATTCCCGCGACAATTTGACCCTTCAAATCGATGCCCGAGGTAACGTGATCCGTCATGAATACGACGGGTTGAACCGTCAAATACGCACCATTCGCCAGATGACCGATAGCGGCGACGGTTCCGGCAATCTCACGGGAACCATTACCACCAGTCAAACCTGGGACGACAGTTCGCGCCTGACCGGGCAAACGGACGACAACGGCAACACCACGGCCTACACCTATGATGGACTGAACCGCAAAATTGCCACAACCTATGCGGACGGAACGGTCCACACCACGAGCTACGACGCCCATCACAACGCGGTCCGGAAAACCGACGCCAACGGCAATGTGGTTACCGCGTCATTCGATGAGCTGGACCGACTGATCCGCAAGGATATTGTGCCGGGGCCCGGGGTTTCTGACGACACCACCTTTGAAAATTACAGTTACGACGGTCTGTCACGCCTGGTCGCCGCCGAAGACGACGACTCCCTGGTTACTCGGGCCTATGATTCCTTGTCGCGGGTGACAAGGGAGGTGTTGAACGGTCGCGCCACCAACTCCGTTTTCGACGGCGTGGGCAACAAAATTCAATGCATCTACCCGAGTGGAAGAACCATTACCACCACCTACGACGCCCTGGAGCGCAAGAAGACCATCAGTGATGAAAATGGCATGATCGCCACCTACTACTATATCGGACCCGAGCGGGTAGAACGCCGGGAATACGGCAACGGCACCCGCAGCGAGTGGACCTACGACGGCATCACCGGCGTCCCCAATCCTCCGGGCGATTTCGGTGTGAAACGCATCATCCGAACCCGCCATACCCGAATCGCCGATGACAGTGTGTTGGATGACCGGGTCTATACCTGGGACGCCATGAACAACAAAACGCGGCGCCAGGATATCCGGGTGGGCGGCCCGCAACTGACCCATGATTATCACTATGATTCCGTCAACCGGCTGATCCGTTCGGATAAGTACCCGCCCGGCGGGCCGGTCGATACGATTACCTATGAATTGGATGGGGTGGGAAATCGGATTCGGGTGACCGGGGGCGATCAACCCGGAGAGTATACGATGGATGCGACGCTGCCTGAGCCTGGAGATTTTCAGATGAATCAGTATACAGCAACCTCAGTCAAGGCACTAATTTATGACGCTAATGGAAACTTAAAAAGAACAAATTCAGGGCTCCCAGAACAGCGAGACACAATCTACAATTACAATAATCTAATGGTTGAATTTACTCGCAATGAGAATGGACATGGTCAAGAATATGCTTATGATGCATTGGGTCGCCGAATTACAATAAAAACCAATACTGATTCAACTAGCGAAGAAGTAAATTTCTATTACTCCTCTAGGCAAGTTATTGAAGAAGAAAACCCAAACAAACTTCCCCACAAATCTTTTGCTTATGGATTATATATTGACGAACCTCTAAACATCAAAGAAGCATCGTCAGCAATTTACTTATATGCCGATAATAACTACAGCACAGTACTTACTTTATCCAATAAAGATTTAGAGTCAAGATTCGAGTATAGCGACTACGGACAACTATTCTTACCTAACTCAATAACCATCTCAAGCCATACTTCAATAAACCCTTATCTATTTAGCGGCCGGAGATACGATCTTGATACAAGATTTTACTATTATAGATCAAGGTATATGAGCCCATCACTAGGTAGGTTTACAACACCTGATATGTTGGGAACATGGTATGATAGAAACAATATTGGCAATTCGTTTTCATTTGTAAATAGCAACCCACTCTCATCTCTAGATCCATTTGGCTACAGTTGCATAAATTGTACCGACTCTCTTAATCGTTGCCTAGAGAATATTGGCCGTTACCTGAGAGATGCAGAGGTAAATAGAGAGTCTGGTGAGTCTATCACTCAGAATATGATTGAAAATGGATACTCTTTATGTGAACGCCTTTTTGATACTGGATTTCGTCAATTTGCATGTAAGAGATCTATTGATCTAATATCTGGAGAGATGTACTCACTTGTATGGGCCAAATATCTTTTTGAAAAATTCATTGGGGAACTGATGTTGATGGAAGGAAGAAGAGAATGCTACAGGAAGTATCACGAGTGCAAGCAGCATTAAAAACAGGAACCACACAAGATCACTTCAAAGGTAACGATCAATGACTTCTATCAAACTCAAGTCAAAAAGTAAGAGATGTTCTAAATGGTACCCTGTTTATTACAAAAGCACAGTATTTATATCGATATTTTTTTTCTCTCCCTTCTTTTTCGGTGGTCAACATGATCGAAGTCTTTCCTTCGCCATAGAAAACCTAACCACAAACCAAATCACCAACCGAGGCACCATGCCCGCCCAAGGCTTCCCTCTCAACGGCATCATCCTCGCTCCCAACACCCACTACCGCCACTGGATCTTTCAACCCCAAGGCCGCCTCATCGGCTTCGTCGAGTTCCGTACCGGCCCGTCCGGCTCGGCCTTCACTATTCCCAAGGTTGCCCTGGGGCTGCCCACCCGGCCCGACACGGACGGCGATACCCTCAGTGACGATATCGAATTTGTGTTGGGTACCGACCCCGGTAATACCGATACCGACGGCGACGGCATCGATGACGGCGCTGCTATTGATCTCGGTCTGGAACCGGCAGCATCGCGGACCGGCATCATCGGCACCGCCGATACACGGGGAACCACTATCGACATCCACGCTCACAATGACGTGGTGATCGCCGCCGACAGCGAGGAGGGCATTGTTGTCTTCAATGTATTCAATCGTATGGAGCCGTTGGTCATTGCTCGGGTCGATACACCCGGACGGGCTTCGGCCGTGGCCGGGTCGGGCAATCTGGCCGCCGTGGCGGACGGTGATCACGGCCTGGCTGTGATCGATATTACCGATCCACCCGCCGCCGCCATTGTTCGTCAGGTGGGTTTCCAAAGGCTGGGGAGCCATGTCCAGGCGGTCGCGGCTGCCGGGGACCTGGCCTTCACCGGGAGCGTCGACGGGTGGCTCAGTTCGGTTGCTCTTTCCAGCGGTGAGATCCTACAGCAGCGTCATATGGGCGGCCGTATTGAAGACATCGCCCTGGAAGCCGGCAAGCTGTACGTTTATGGAAACCAATCCCTCCACATCTTGCTGTTGCATGGCAAGTATTTCAGCCCGGCCGGTTCTATAGGCGCCCCCGGAAATATCAACAGCAATCATGGCAGAGGACGAATCTTCGTGGGGAATGGGATCGCCTGGCTGGTCCACCGCCGGGGTCCCAATACCTTCGATGTGTCAGACCCCGCCGATCCGAGGCTGATTACACTCGCGGAAACACCCCAATTCGGCTGGAAGCAGATTGTTCAGAACGGCGCCGGTCTGGGTCTGGCTGCCGTCGGCCCCAACTCCCCATTGTTCGACGGTTCACAACACCTCTCCCTGTATGACACCCGTGACCCCGCGCTGATCGGCGACCAGAATTTTCTCGCCGAATTCCGGACCCCCGGCATTGCCCGTGCGGTAACGCTTTACAACGGGCTGTGTTACGTGGCCGATCACCATAACGGCATGCATGTAGTCAACTATCAGCCCGTGGACATCGCGGGTCAACCGCCCACGGGATCGTTATCCCTGTCCATACCCGGCACGACCGTTGCCGAGGGACAATGTCTCACCGTAACCGCCTCGATCACGGACGATGTGCAGCCTCGCAATGTCACTTTCACCGTCGACGGCATCGATGTAGCTACCGACGGCAGCTTTCCCTTTGAACTGGCTTGGACCGCCCCAACCTCCGGCGCATCCCTGGTCACCCTGGGGGCGCGGGCCAGTGATACCGGGGGAAACTTCACCGAACTGGCGCCGATCAGTGTCACCGTGATACCGGATACGGAGCCGCCCGCCGTGACACTGCTCGATCATCCTGAAACGCAACCCCTGTTCACCGGCAATGAGGTGATCATCACCTTTGACCCGGTCGATAATGTGGGCATCGTTTCGGTTCGCTTCTTTATCGATGGGGTCGAGGTAACCGCGTACCGCCTGGCCGGAAACCGCTGGGTGATCCAACTCCCTCAAACCCCCGGCTCTTATTCGTTGACCATCGAGGTTTCCGACGCCGCGGGGAACACGACCCTCACCTCCCCCCTGAATCTTCAAGTACGGCAGCAAGTCATGTCACGGGAGATTTCAGTGTTCAATACAGGCCGCCCCGACAGTACGGACAGTCTCTCTCGGGAGATTTCCGTGTTCAATACGGGCCGCTCCGACAGCACGCACAGCCTCTCACGTGAGGTGACCTTATTCAACTCGGGCTCTCCGAGAGGAACGGCCCGGTCGCGCGAAGTGAGCATAGAAAACCAGGAATCCCCCGGGATTCGAAAACGGAAGAAGGAGTAGGTCATGAAACCGGTCCAGTGGGTCTTTTTATTACTGATGGGAAGTATTTGTATCGACAGCCCGGCACAACTGGTCATCGACGGTGCGGATGGGTCCGACGGCGCCCTGGAACCGACCGCGGATATCACCATCGACCTCGATGATGCGGCTACCAATGCCTGGAATGCAACGAATACCAGTCCGGGCCGAGGAACCTACGATGCCGCAAAATGGGCGGTGGTCTTCCGCTACGATTCGGTGATGATTCCAGAGGAAGTGACGGTCAGTTTTTCCAACCATGCGTCCAGAGCCCCCGTGGTTTGGTTGGTCAGCGGCGATGTCGTGATTGACGGGGTCGTTGATCTCAATGCATTTCCGGTCACCCTTGCCAACCCAAATCCACAAACCTTTGGTGAGCCGGGCCCGGGGGGATTCCGCGGCGGTTATATGAACCATCATACCTTTGAACCGGGGCCGGGTTTTGGGCCCGGCGGCGGCGCGCTCGCGGGTAACGCGAGTTATGGTACGGAAGGAATCGGCAACACGGCAACCTATGGAAACACGCAAATCGTTCCCTTGATCGGCGGCTCCGGCGCGGGGGCCCATTTCATTGCGGGTTCCGGCCCCTATATCGGTGAAGGAGGCGGAGGCGCTATCTTGATCGCGGCCCGGGGAACCATCACGGTGAATGGGCAAATCCTGGCAAGAGGAAGGCTGAACCTGAAGGCAAGTAGCGGCGGGGCCGTCCGATTGGTGGCCGATGAGGTCAACGGCGCCGGTCTACTCGATGCTTCCGGCGGCAATGGCGGGGGCATGGGAAGGATACGGGTTGAAGCCAATGTTATTGAAGGGACCCTTCAAAGTCAGCCGGGTGCTTCCGTCAGCGAGCCGGATGACCCGCCTTTGATATGGCCCCAAGCCGGCAGCCCGACCTTGCGCATCGTTTCCATCGCGGGTATCGATGCCCCGCCGGACCCGCGCGCCAATATGGATTTACCGGGTGCGGATGTACAGATCGGGGAAGACAGTCCCGTCGATATCGTGATCGAAAGCAGGGGATTGGCCGTCGATGCCGTGGTAACCGTCCGCCTGGTGTCACGGCGTGGACAAGCGATAATCGCCGAGGCTGCTTTCGATAGTGGAACAATGACTCAAGCCACCTGGATAGCAAACGTTTCCTTCCCATCGGGATATACCGCTATTCAGGTCAAAGCCGTGACTCCATGAAGTGAGCCCTGGATGGGGGTAGGGACGCAACGCCGCACCTCTCTCCGAACCGTACATGCGGCTCCCCCGCATACGGCTCTCCGGTTAGTGGGTTCCTAATGCGGTGTCACTCAATCGTCCGCGGTTTTCGATCATCGAGAATAAACCCGGACTCCGGAAGTCGGCATTTGGCCGTCGCCGATGGTTTCCATTTGCCTCCTTCACCCCGGTTACCAGGGTTAACAGCCGGGATTTTCTTGAAAAGCATTCAGCATATAGAGATGAACCACTTTGGTCCGGAATGCATCGGCCGGGTATTTGAAAGCACTGTCGCACCGGTGAGTCACATGAAGTTGTCGAGTGGCGTGCACATCGCTGAAACCGTCCGGGGGAGAAAGCCCCTCGTAAAAAGTGAAGGGACCCATTATGATGTAGGAACAAGTGGTGGTTCGTTTTTTTATCAGAGGTGAGAAAGGGCACTGATGCTTGCTGGAATTACACAAATGCTTTTTGGCAGCAAAAACGAACGAGCATTAAAAAAACTCCTTCCCCGGGCCGGAGCGGTAGAGGACTGGAAACCCGCAATGCGGCAACTCTCCGATGAGCATTTGCGTGGTAAGACCAAAGAATACAAGCGGCGCCTGGAAGAAGGTGAGAGCATGGATGATCTCTTGCCGGAGGCCTTTGCCGCGGTTCGGGAGGCATCGCGGCGCGTCTTGGGTTTGTGGCCCTTCACAAACCAGGTGCTCGGCGGTATCGTGCTGCACAACGGTTGCATCGCGGAAATGGCGACCGGTGAGGGCAAAACCCTGACTGCCGCCATGCCTCTTTACCTTAATGCCCTCAACGGCAAAGGGGCCTGGCTGGTCACCATCAACGACTACCTGGCCAAACGGGACGCCGAGTCGATGGGCAAGATCTACCGCTTCCTGGGTATGACCGTGGGGACCATCATTAACGGCATCAAAGACAAGGAGCGCCGCGAAGCATACAACTGTGATATCACCTATGGCAATGCCTACGAGTTCGGCTTCGATTACCTACGAGATAACCTGAAGCACAATGCGCAAGACCTGGTGCAACGGGATCTCATCTATGCCGTCGTGGACGAGGTGGATGCGGTACTCATCGACGAGGCCCGGACCCCGGTCATTATTTCCAGGCCTACCGATGAAAGAACCGATAGGTACCACGAGGCCAATGCCGTGATCCTGAAACTGGAGCAGGAAGTCCACTACATCGTCGACAGTGAAAAGCCCGAGGCCCTGTTCACCGAAGAGGGCATAAGGCGCATGGAATCCATACTCGATCTGCCCAACTTATACGATTCCACCAATATCGCGATGCTGCACTACCTTAAGCAAAGCCTCATAGCTCACAAACTATTCAAACGGGATGTGGATTACCTGTTGAGAGACAACCGGATCGATATTATCGAAGCGATTTCGGGCCGGGCATTGCAAGGCCGCCGCTATTCCGACGGGTTGCACGAGGCCCTTGAAGCCAAGGAAGGTGTCAAGATCGAGAATGTGAGCGAGACAATGGCCTCGATCATCTTTACGCACTTCTTCAAAATGTTCGAGAAATTGAGCGGTATGACCGGTACCGCGAAAACCGAAGCCGCGGAATTCCTCGACATCTACAAGCTGGAAGTAGTGGTGATTCCCACCAATCGGCCCATGATCCGGGAAGACGCCGATGATCTCGTTTTCAAGACCCGTAAAGCCAAAATCGACGCCATTGTTGATGAAATCGAAGCTCAGCACCGCAAGGGTCGTCCTATGCTGGTGGGTACCGTTGACGGCGAGACCGGTGAGGAGTTATCCGCCTATTTCCGCAAACGAGGGATCAAACACGTGGTCTTGAACGCCGAATCCCACGAGTCCGAAGCGGAAGTCATGGCCCGGGCGGGCCGTCTGGGCGCCCTTACCATTGCCTCCAATATGGCGGGCCTCGGTACCGACATCTTGCCGGGTGGTAATCCGGAAGCTCCGGCTATCGCGGAACACAGGCTTAAACCCGAGGCGGATTATGAACTGCTTTTGGCCAGGCACAAAAAGACCTGCGACCAGGAAAAGAAAAAAGTGTTGGAGGTAGGCGGCCTCTACGTCCTCGGCACCGAACGGCACGAATCCCGACGCCTCGACAACCGGCTGCGGTGTCGATCCGGTCGTCAAGGTGACCCGGGCAAAAGCTGTTTCTACCTCTCCCTGGAAGACAAGAGCATGCGCTTTTTCGACTCAGAGCGTTTCAAGGGTAAATCGCCGGGTCATGACAAAGACGACGAACCCATCATGGGTAAAAAGGTGAACCGCGCGGTGGAACGAGCCCAAAAACCCTTGGAACAGCGCGGCTTCCGGATGCGCAAACTCCTGCTTGAATATGACAATGTCATGAATGAACACCGCCTTAGCTTTTATCGTTTGCGCCGGGACCTGCTGTTGCGTAACGATCCACGCACCTATTTGTTCCGGAGCATGGAGTCTCTGATCGATTTGGAATTGAAAAACTTCGAAGCTGTCAAGCACCCCGAGCAAAGACACAAAAAGCAGCTCTTCAGCTATCTGGAAGCCCAATTCAAATTCAAACCGACTGAGATGGTGCGAGAAATGCAGCCCCTGGATTCCGAGATCCTGCGCCGGGAAATCAGGGCCGTCACCCGGCGGGAATATACCCGCAAATGGGAGGTTCTTGGATTAACTCCCGATATAGCGGCCGAGCATGAGCGGTTCGTCATGTTATACACGATGGACCAACAGTGGAAAGATCATATTCTTAACATGGAGCTACTCAAAGATCAGGTTGTCGTCCGCCCGAAAGACGCGTTTCTCGAGTACAAAGTGAAAAGCAAGAGCCTGTTTGAAAACCTGATGTACAAGATGGACGAGGAAATGGTCAAAACCCTGATCTATCTCCAACTAAAACACACCATGTAGGGCGAGTCTCGAACCTTTGATTATCACGCCATGCTCCAATAATATAGCGCCGGAAATCCTGCTTCTTACCCAAACGCGGAGCGAGTGCTTCAAGATGTCGGCCCACATCTTCGGGTGTCAAAAAGGACCGGACATCGGAGAAGGTGGCTTCTCTCATGATCCAGGCCGCGGTCTCGATTCATTTAGACGATCCTGGTTGCTGAAGACGGTCGATGATGGATGCCGTCGTCAATTCACGATCGTAACTGAAATAGGGAATCTCGTCCGGTCTAAATGATTTGCCCACCACAGGAGCCTCCGTAGGATCAGTCACAAAATGTACCATCATAATATACTGACCATTAAGCAGGGTACCGCTTCCCCAAAGCCGGGCGGCAGACCCTCCGTCATCCAAACCGATGGTCGGCGAGGGTTGGTCCTCAAGCACATCGTAATCCTTGGTCATTCCACCATCGTGGACGAAGTCAGGAGACCTCCCGGCCTATATCGTTGAACCGTTGAGCACCAATTCACTCGGCTTGGGGCTATTGGGACAACGAACCGAATACACCTCTTTCACCGGCCGGCTTCATAGGGAGAGATCTCTACGACTCGGCGAGATCTGTGTTGCGCAAAGCCAACGATTCAGGAGAGAATGCCGGGAATGATCTTTTTGAGTCATGTCCGGGTTCTTTTAAGGGATTCGGAGCATGATCGGGGTGAATAACGTGGTTACTCATTACATTCAAAGACAGTTGCGATAGGAACGGGTTCCATGACAAACGCCTGGTGTGATGCGCTCAATATTAATACTCCCAGCCTTGAGCAGGTCAAACATCATAAGAATGCGAATAGTTTCACAATGCTTATGGTGGCTTTACTGGAGAAAGGTGCACCCATGACCTTGGACGAGGTTGCCGTGCGATTTGAGCAAGCGGCCGTTGCACCCGCAACTCGCGCACTACAATCACTCAAACGATGTCGACCGGGCAGACCACCTATTTACCGAACGGATGACTACTACAGCATCGATCCTCATGATAAGGATGCGGATCTCTGGATGTTTCGGCTTGGCCTGAGGCCGCCCAAAGCGCCGAAATTGAGCATTGTAAAACCGGAGCCGGCGCCCCTGCCGGGTATCGAGGTACCTCTTTCAATCGCGGAGTTGGATGAAGCTTGGAAGGGCGCAAATTTATCACAGTGGTCTTCTAAACGCCTTACCCTGGCGGTGCTGGAGGCGCACGGGCGGCCAATGTATCCACAAGAAATCCTTGCTTTCGTCACAGCGCAAACGAAGTGGAGTTCATTGGATATGGACCCGGCCAAATTCAGGACTCGCGTATCTCCGGTCGATATTCTTCCCGACGGCCGCTTAACCATTGACACACAAAGAGGAACTGAGATGATCCCTGTTCGGAAAGCCGTTCGGGAAAAAATCGGCTCTGTTAGAGAGGCCGCATCCAAGCAAACCGATCCCGCGATCTTCAAAGCCCATTACAGGGCAGCGGAACGAAGAAAGGTTGCCGAAGTCCTGGCATCGGCGAAGAAGCGGAGGGCTTTTCTCTATGCTTTCCCGGAGAAACGCCCCGAATCACTGGCGCTCCTCGATGTGGATAATCATGAGCTCAGTACATTTATCGGAGAGGAACTGGAAGCGGTTGCCGCACTCCTCGCAAATTTCGATATCATTGGTGGGATGGATATTCGTCCTTTACTGACGACACTGGGTTTCGATTTCGAGAACGTTGCGCTTGCCGAGCTCGGCCCTCCCCAAAAGACAAAGCAGATCAATAAACAAGGCCGGAAGCTGAAAATTACCACTGAGCTTCTTATCCAGAATACATGCAACATCAGCCGGCCGTTGGGAGACAAAAATAAGCTTGCCTCATATCTCGCTCACGGGCAATACACCAGGCTTCGAAGACGCTTGGAGGCAAACGTCAAAGCGCTCTATGCATTCTACGAATATGGTCGCCTGCATGGTTCGGTTCGCCTGCGATGGGGATTTCTCGATGAACGCATACGCGCTCCCTGGTCCGGTAGCTTTGGCGGCGAGTTGCACACCCTTGAAAAAATCGCCGCGGAACGCGCCTTACCTTTGGAAATAATCGTAGGCAATGCGCCGGGTTGGGAAGACCCATGGTCTCGGTCGCAGCTCGTATTCCCGATAGGAACAAGTTGGAGTACCACTCTTGTGGATGAAAACGGTTATGAAATCGACCGGGACGAAATTCAGCGTGCCCGAGTTGCCGGGTCTTTTGATCACCAAGGAATGTAGCAAGCGTTACAAGCCCTTATAAAGGAGACCGGTTCAAGCGTGCCTTGAATCACACTACACCGGACACGGGCTACCAGTTGAAGGTGGTGTGGTCCGCGTAGAGGATATCTGCTTCTTTGAGGCGTTCGATGTTCACCTCGGCGATGGGTTGCTCGCTGTAGAACAAATAAAGTGTGTTCCCCGACAGGCCGGCCTGGAGTTGTTTTTTGGTGTCGATGAAGGCCAGGACCTGGTCCTTGTTGACCTTACCCGCCCAGTCCTTGACCTCGATCACCAGATCCGGGCCTTCCGGTGATTGGGCGTAGAGATCGACCTCGATGATCTGCTCGTCGTCCGGGTGGAAGCTGTGCTTCTGCACCGTGGCGAAGGGGGCGAGGCGCCGGTCCGGCTCATCGGCATGCCGGGCCAGATCGCCCAGGCGGCGCCGTTTCTGACCGGCCATGGTCAGGTGGTGGCGCAGGCGGTATTCGGCCACCAAACCCTTGTAACGGGCCACGCGGCCCTTTTCCGAGGCCAGATCTTTTGTCCGTTGGTCCAACTCGGCGGCCAGGTTCTTGCGGACAACCGATAGATCGACCCGGGCGATTTCCGGTTCATAGGCTTTGCGGAAAACCATTTCAAAAACCGGATCACCCAGACCGTGGAATGCCCACCGGGTTTTACCCTGGGCCAGGATGTCGGCGGCGACCAGTTTTTGCATCAGGTTGTCCAGTTCCCGGTCGGTAAGCTCCAGTCCCAGGTCTTGCGTGATTTGTTCGCGGTTGCGTTCCTCGGTCCCGTATTTGGCCAGGTAAAGCACGATGCGCTTGGCGTTCACGTCGTTGGTGCGTTCGATCACCGTGGCCAGGTACTCGAACCAAAGTTTGGCCATTTGCCCCTTGGGAATATCGGTTTCGTAATCCAGCACCTTGCGCACACCTTCGATGCTGGTGAGGTCCTTGGGGTGAGCTTCGCTTTCGAACATCAGGGAAATGGCATAGGGGTCCCGGTCACAGGCTTCGGCCAACCAGACCGCGCTTTCATCGGTCACCGGTTGTTTGTAGATACGGGCATAGTTGTACACGGCCGCCAACGCGTCTTCTTCGTTCAGGCTTTCCAGGTAGTAAGACCGGTAGCGGTCCACCATCTTGTCGATAATACGCGAGAGCCAACCGATATAGCTGCCCGCAATGATCTGGGGCGAGATCTTGCTGGAACCGATGTGTTGGTAGAAACCGGTCAATCTCATGGGCTCGGTGGAATCAACGCTGTAGTAGGTGAACTTGTCAAGGTATTGAAACTCGTCCAGGATTTGGATGATCCGTTCGTCTTTCAGGATGGAAATTCGTTCTCCCGCATAGCGGGCATGGTACCAACAGGCCTCCTGGTTCTCCTTGCCCATTTGGTATTCCATGCTCTGAATATCTTTTAAAATGATGTCATCCCCGACAGCCAGTTCCTTCAATTCCGGCATTTCCAAAGAGTTGTTGATGAATTTGGGGTTCCGGGTCTTGAAACCGAAATAGGAACTCAGCAGTCTCCGGTAGAACAGATCCGAAAACTTCAACAGGGTGCTTTTTCCCTCGGGAACGCGGAAATAAAATGGGATTATCTGAGGATCGTTGCGGGTGTAGATGATGTTGAAAAGCCGCTGAAGCAATGCGGTCTTGCCCTTGCGCCGCCGGGCCAACACCGCAATTGACTTACTCATTTTCTGTTTGGTCCGGTCTGCCCATGCCAGGAAGAAGTCCAATTCCTGCTTTCTGCCCACGAAGAAATGGGGATTGCCGATCTCTTCTTCCAATACCAGTTCCACATCCATGGCGGTCACCTCAAGAGCAGTTGCATGTTCAAGCCCGGTTCATCATAGCATGCAACACGCCTGTCAGCGGGTCGTGGAATCGGCGTTGAAGGCTGCCGCGTGAAACCTTCATTGCTGAGATCTTTGTACTGGATCAGGTCTCATTGGTCGGCGCGTCATCGCCAACAAAAATGGGTTTTTCACCATCCCATGGGACAGCATAATGACCAAGCCGCCGTTTCTTCTCCAGTTCAGCGGCCACGGCCTTGAAGCGAGGCCAAGATCACTTTGGCTTTTTCGGAAGGTTCTTTTTTGTAAGTGACGCTCACAACGCTGCCTCCCGGACCAAGTGCTGAAAATAGGTTTCATGGATGATTTCCCGATGCTCACCCCGTTGCTCGAAAACCAATACGGAGCTTTCTCCATTGTTCATGAAACAGGCGCAGTGGTCAAGGACAAGGGGGCGAGCGATGATTCTTGGACGGACTTATCTTGGTAACGGATATAGTGTCATCAGTAACCGCACTGATATCCCCCTTGATGAGTTAGTCAGGCACTTTTCTTGATTTTTGACCACCCTCTTCTCCTCTTGACATATTCGAGTCATCAGGTTAGAAAAGTGTCTTGATAAATGGAGGTGCCATGCGCATCCGTATGCTCCAAGCGTTTCAAGGTGACGCGATTCTAGTCACTTTCACTGATGATGATGGCAATAAGAAAAACATCTTCATCGACAGCGGCACCCCAAAGGCATACTTTCAGTCCGTAAAGCCCGAATTAGATGGGTTGGTAGCAGCAAGTGAGAACGTTGATCTTTGGATAGTGACCCATACAGATGATGATCATATTGGCGGAATTCTGGCCTGGTTCAATGGCTCAGAAGGCTATGCTACCCATCCCAACCTGGTTCGGCACTTTTGGATCAACACAACTGGGTACGCGAACCGTGTTAACCAGAAACAGAGTACTAAAGTCAGCGCCAGGCAGGGAGTTGACCTGGAGAAGTTTTTACTAAACACAAATATTCCCTGGGATAAGGAACTAATCGCCCCAACAACTCATGAGATCTGTGGTGCCGAATTTACTCTGCTTTCCCCTTCCCAGGAACGCCTGACAGCATTTCAGGAGCATGCGAAAACAAAGAAAGCCGTATCGAGTAAATTGTCCCGAGGTCAAAGAACGAATAGACCATTATTGGAACTGATGGCAGAGCCTTACGATCCTTCGAAACAGGACAAGTCCCCGTTTAATGGTGCAAGCATTGCGTTCCTTTTCGAGGCGGAGGGCAAGAAAGTGCTGTTCCTAGGGGATGCCTGGGCTTCAACCGTTGCTGATTCACTCACGGCTTTAGGTTACCATTCTGGAAATCCGCTTGAAGTAGACTGTGTCAAATTAGCCCATCACGGCAGTCAACGGAATGTGAGTCCAGACCTGCTATCTCTTCTAAAATGTAGGCAATTCCTGATCAGCACTATGGGTTCCGGCCATCCCGACAAAGAAACCCTAGCCCTAATCATGAACCACGCTCCGGCGGATAAGGACGTAACCTTCACCTTTAATTATGACAATTCGGATCTTCGTTCCATCCTCACCCAAGAAGACCTGGCGCAGCACGCGATTCAAACCCGTTTTCCGGCTAGAGGTAATCACTATATCGATGCGGAGCTTGAATGAGTCAATACCGGCAATCATTGAAGAGACTAGCTGTCAGAATCGAGACGAACCGAAATGGACAAGGCAGCGGTGTCCTTGTGAGAACCTCTGATGATCGATTGCTGGTGCTTACCGCACTACATTGTTTACAAAGCCCCGATGAGATCAACGAACAGAAACTCCCGGAATTGGATGGGCTTGAGTTAACCATCTTCTTTTTCGACCATCTTGCCAACCCCATTGGGCAAGTGATCATAAGTGATCATCCAGACAAAATCCTCATCCCAGAGGAAGCGCCTGAAGCAGACATTGCTATTTTGCGCCTCCCCGAAAATCATGGATTGGATCTTACGACCATCACACCTGTCAACCTTTGCAACCATTGGGATCCTTCCGGGGAGTACCTGTTTTATGGATTCCCAAACTTCAATGCCGGGACAAGACATGCCAATGCCGTACATAGCCTGGAAGCCACCTTTTATGATCGGCTCGATACGCATTTGCAAGTACTAAGCACCAAGGAAGCCTTGAGTGACAACACGGGGCGACCGGCGAAAGAAAGAATTGGCGGCATGTCCGGTGGTGGCGTGTTTCTCAAAGATAGTCTTGATCTGGTCGGAGTGATTGGAGAACTCCGCGATGATTATGCAATGTTCAATCGTATTTGCGCCCAGCATTTCGAACCCGTATCTGGCTGGCTTCAACGAGCAGGACTCACATTGAATCAGGGTAAAACCAAAGAGAGTCCGATTACTCAGAATTGGCTTGAAACAAAATTCCGTATTGCCAGGGGTCAACTCGATACTCGCTATACACCGGAGCATCATGTCAAAACAGATTCAGAAAGGATATTGGATTCATTCTTTCTTAAGGATGGATTTAAAGCCAGATTTCGGCGAGTCCTCCGTGAGGTAGTCGACCAGACATTTGAAGGGGTTGAGAAAGACCAGAATGATGAAGCGAGCCAGGAAAAGGACGAAATAGTCAAGAACCTGAAGCCATTGCGAACGATTCTGCATGAAAGTCAAAGATTACCACCCTTGGAGCAAGTCAAAACAACGCTCCAAGCAATTCGGCATGCCACCGACAAAGCTTACCAACGATACCAGACACTACAAAATGAGGCATTGGGGGATAAAGAGCCCGACGACTTCAGCGACAACCCCTTTGACTCTCAAATGAGAAATCTGAACAATGTCTATGGGGCTATCGACGATGCCTACGGGTTTCTTGACAGGTTTTTTGCTTACGACAAATCCTTAGCCCTGCTGGAAGGTCCTGCTGGCTCAGGTAAAAGTCATCTCCTGGCCACCGCTGTTGAGAATGCTTTGAAGCGCGGGCAAACAGCCTTGCTTGTCGTAGGCGAACAGTTCACAAGCAATGCAGCACCAATCACCCAACTTGTGCCCATTCTTGGATGGGGAGAGCAGAGAGTTGATACATTCCTATCCGCTCTAAATGACTCTGGTGATGCGAATCATCCTGCTATCCTGGCCATAGACGCCTTAAATGAAACTAGTGAAAGGAAGCTTTGGAAGAGCCATCTATTGAGTTTCGCTGACAGGATCAAGCAATATGAAAACATTCGCCTTCTGGCAAGCTGCCGCGATGATTTCTCTTACTTTACCCTTCCTTCCGCGCTCCGAGGGAATAATGATGCTTGGGCAAAAATTAACCACGACGGTTTCGAACCGGAGTCTCTATTTGATGCTGTTGTCACCTATTTCAAGGGTTATAACGTAAGTACCGATCATTTCCCGCCGCTCTTCAAGGAATTTACAAATCCCCTCTTTCTGAAGACATTTTGCGAGACGTATGAAAACGCAAAAGTGCCTTCAGGCTCCATGAGTTTCAGCAAAATGCTCAAAAGGCGAATCAAAAAATGTCAAGATCTAATTCAGGAGGCGATTGATTGCCCCGCCTATATAGTGCAACAAGCACTTGATCTACTGGCGGAAAGAATTTGGGAAAATAAGGGATCACCTGTTCTCCATGACGATATTCGACCGGAGATCGACAGCCTGTTTGAAGGGGGAGGTGAAAGTAAATCCCTGTATGTTCAGCTACTTTCAAACCAACTGATTTATGAGGGCTATCGACAAATCTGGCCACCGTCGCCTGATCATCCTGAGCCTGTCAAAGAAATTCGGTTTCCCTATGAACGATTTTCAGATTACTTTATCGCTTCAAAAATTTTGGCTGCCTACTCTTCTTACGAAGCCTTGCGAGAAGACTGGCATAAAAAAGGCCTTCCTGATAAATGGTGTCAGGATTACATGGCGGAGGAAGAGCATCGTGGCTTGCTTGCAATGTTGGCAATTCTCATCCCGGAACGGTTTGGGGTGGAGTTACTCAGTTTATTCCGAGAAGAGAAGATTTCTCTCTTCCTCTTTTCCGATCTCCTCAATTCCCTTCCCTGGCGATCCATGAAAACAATCACGCCTAAAACACAAGAGTATCTGGGTAGTCTTGATCTTGTGGAATACCTTACCGGATTTATTAAACTTATGGCTATTCCGGGTCATCCCTTCAATGCGGAATATCTACATGAAAAACTCAAGGATCTCCCTCTTTGGAAACGTGAGCTGACATGGACGTTGCTTTTTTCAAATCGCTGGGGGGACGAAAGGAACCCTGCCGACCAAGCTCTTCGTTGGGCCTTTTCGGTTCCACTAGATTGTATTTCAACGGAGCAGGCCCGCCTCACAGCCCTATTTCTAACCTGGCTGTTGAGTAGCAACGACCGTTTCCTCAGGACCCGGGCGAGCTTGGCGCTAACACGTATTTTGATGAAGGACATATCGATCGCATCTGAGCTTATTCGAGAATTTCACCAATGCAATGACCCCTACATCGTGGAGCGCGTCTATGGTGCTGCCTGTGGCGCGACACTACGTAGTGCGGATGAGAATAAGCTGAAAACCCTTGCGCTAACGGTTTATGAGCATATGTTCGCGGGCTCCGTGCCTCCTCACATCCTGCAACGTGGGTATGCACAACTCATCATTGAATACGTGAATTTCTACTTCGAACTTCCTAAACAGGTGCAGTTGGTGCGCTGTAAACCTCCCTTCCGGTCTAAATGGCCTCGAATTATTTCGGAGAAAGAAGCGGAACGTATAGAGAATCAAGAGGGGTGGTCGACAATAAAAAGCTCTTTGCAGCCTGAATCATCAGGCTGGTATGGCGATTTTGGCCGCTATGAAATGGACATGAATGTCCGTCACTTTTCCAAGAGGACATTGAAGCAACAACCAGATAGGAAGAATAGGTACAATTATTTCAGCGGGATGAGGGCAAGGAGATTTATTTTAAATAGAGTGAAGCAACTCGGTTGGACAGCGGCCCGCTTCGAGAAACACGAGCGAGGGTTAGCTGCTGGCCGGATGCGTTCTGATGAAGAGGCAAGAAAAACTGAGCGAGTCAGTAAGAAGTATCAGTGGATCGGTCTTCATGAACTGCTTGGTTATATCTCTGATCGTTATCACATGACCCCAGAGTGGGGTGACGAATTTCCAACCTACAAAGGACCGTGGCAACTATCTGTCAGGGACTTTGATCCATCTCAACCCCTTAAAGACCCTGCCAACTCCCTAGTGGATCACAATGACATGGACGACTTCGATAAGTACGATGACATCGTGCGTTGGGTCCCTTATCCAGATCCATTTGCGGACTCAACCCTTCGCCTCGACCGAACTGCCTGGGTAGAGGCTAATCCGGAAAGTTTCTCTCCTCTAATCGAACATACAGACGACTCCCAAGTTGATTGGCTTAATCTGCACAATTATTACAAATGGACCGAGCAACTTTCTGGGTCCCAGAATGAGCGAGTTGATGGAAAACTGAGGATGGAGGCTGAAATCCGATGTTGGTTAATCAAAAACGAGGATAAAGCAACTTTCCTAAGAGTAATTAAAGATCACGAATTTTATGGGCACTATGGAGATATCCCCGATTTCTTTGATCGGTCTCTTGGAGAGTACCCTTGGTCATCCTCAATGGAAGAGATTGTTAGAGATTGTCGTAGACGTAGCGGCTGGTTGGATGGTGTCGGGCTCCCCTCGTATCAGACGGTGTGCAGATATCTTCTTGAAGATGCAGGTATTTCGGCCTGCCTGCCTGGCCCCATGGTTTGCGACCTTCTCAACTTAAGGTGGTCCGGTAATGCCTTTGAATTCACAAACTCAGAAAATGAGGTTATCGCATATCACCCTGCGAAGGGGGTGACATCGATTGAGTCCTCCCCACTTCTCATAAAGAAGGATTCGTTTTTAGACGCAGCTGAAAAAGCCGGGCTTGTCCCATTATGGGCGATCCTTAGTATTCGAGATTGCTACAGCTTCAAAGGCATGAGATCGAAATCGATCGTGATGAAAAAATGTATCACTCAGAGGGTCTATGGATTTGAGGATGCCAAATTGAAGTGTTTACATGACAAAGCATATGAGGAAAAGCATTATCATTGATGGACGTTTACACGCATACGGGGGCCCATACGGGCCCATACCTGACCATTCGGGTCAAGACTCATAATTCAAGGAGAAGCCATATCCGCAAGCTCTTTGCGGAGCTCATCGATGAAGGCTCGCAGTTGCCCAATTGTTAGCTCCTTCTCAAGGTAGTGCGGTATTTCTTCAACATCGATTTGCGAAAGCAGGTAGGAAACCATGGCCGGTTCCAGCCCGGCTTCTTTGGTGCACGCCTGCTCCCAATTGCCGATGATGTCGAAGTCAGCGTCGCGTTGTAAGAAGTACAGGTCGATTAAGTCTTTGAGTTCTGATCGATGAACCAGGGTACAGATTTTGTTGATGCCTATCTCAACCAAGGGATCAACGACGATCTTTCCAAAGCGATGCTTCTCGGGAAAAACCTGGGGTACCAAGACGATAACGAAATCAAGAATTTCGGTTTCGTCGCCCCTGGTTAACTTCATTCGCTGGAAGTAGGGCGACGCACTCAGCGTTTCCAGTGTTGCTCCGATGCCGGCGGCGACCTTTTGTACGAGGGTTTTCAAGGTCTGCCAATGAACTTCCTGCATCGAGAAGAAATCTAAATCATAGGAACGCCGGTGGTCCAGGTAGAAAACACCAAGCGCTGACCCACCGCTAAGAAAAAAGTCGGTCTCCTGCTCGAAGAATAATTTCAGGAAATCCCGCTTAAGCGGCGTCAGTACTTTCGAGTTTTCCCAACTCACGCCATGCTCCAATGATATACCGCCAAAAATCCTGCTTTTTGCCCAACCGCGGTGCGAGTGCTTCAAGATGCCGGTCCACATCTTCAGGTGTCAAAAAGGACCAGACATCCGGGAAGGTGGCTTCTCTCATGATCCAGGCCGCGGTTTCGATCCACTTTGGCGATCCCGGTTGCCGGAGGTGATCGATGATGGATGCCGTCGTCAGTTCACGATCGTAACTGAAATAGGGGATCTCGTCCGGCCTAAATGATTTGCCCGCCACAGGAGCCTCCGTAGGGTAGGATCAACTACAAAATGTACCATAGCACAATATGCCAACCATTGAGCAGTGGTACCGCTTTCCCAGAGCCTGAGGTAGCCCCTCGGTCATCCAAACCGATGGTCGGGCTTTGGGTGAGATACCGAAATAAATTTCGCCGGGACATCGGTTGCAGTGAGCACACGCACATCCCACGCACGGTTCCGGAACCAAGGTATGTAGGGACAGGTATCTCGAATCAGTCATATTCATCGTCCGGATACGCATACTGCCGTGGCGCGGCGCCTCGGGCTTGGAGAAACTCGATGGCGGTCGTCGTCCGATCCTCTATTGCCTCCACCAGGATCTCGAAAAGCCATTGGTCACCAAAATCATATTCAAAGCGAAAACGATCGCCTGGCTGCAACGCCGTTTCTCCCAATTGAACCTCGCCGGCCCAAGGCGGATCCTCCATGTATGAATGATTGATATGGAGCATGCGACCTGTTGGTAAGCCGATTTCGAACTGGTAGAGGTGGTCGGCGTCGAAATCCACGGAACGGAGTATTCCTGATGCAAGATCTTCGAAAGTCATGGTCGTCGGAACAGCCAGACAGCGCCGGGCGCGTCCCAATGAAACTTTTAGAATCATGGTGCCCGTCTGAAAGGTGGCCTCATCTTCCGGTAGGAGCAACGGCCAATTGGGAAAAACAGGCTCAAGTGTGGATCTCAGGATACCAAGGGGTAGTTCTTCAAATATGGTAGCCGCTAAAAGGCCTTCATTTTCCTCGAAAACCTGATCGAAAACCTTAAGAAAGGCCTCGCCGATAGGGCTTGGCTTGATTTTATCAACAAACCAGCTCCCTTTGGGGTCCGGTTCAGTGAAGCTTATGCTAATAAACCCGAATAGGTAAAGGCAACCCAGGATCGATGGACCCAGGTATCGTGAAACTTCAGAGGCAATTTCCTGAGCCGCGGCGCCCTGCCTGCCGCGCCAATTAATCTGTCTATAAGCTCTTATCCACAACTCAAGAGGGTCTTCCCTGAATGAGGGATTTCTACCCTCAACCAGAGTTGGAAAACCGCGTATGATCCAAGCTTCCAACAGGACTGCATAACGATTTTCATCCGACATGGTACGCCATGCTTCGGCCTTTGTTGCGTTCACTTGCAATACCGGTTTTTTGGTTCCCGAAATGTGCATGAGTCCGGTGATACGCAGCAACAACCAAAGTGCCTCCAGATTGGGATAAGAACGCATACGCGGCCTCTTCAAAGATACCGGTAACGGCTCGGGTAGGCACGCATTCATATCGGCGAGTTGCTTGCCTGGAAAATGGCCATGCTTACCGGCGGCGGGTACCTGGTTCTTTTCAAGGTAAGCAAGGAGTGACGCAACGGAACCGATCAGTGGACCGGGGCGCGTCTCGGCGATTTCCAGATTCGAGAGTCGGGTGATGCACTTTTTTGGAAACTCAGGGATTGTCAAGCTATCGTTGCCGGTATTCATTGATCCAAAACCTCTTTCGTTCATCTAGGGAGAAAAGGCAGGGAGAAAACCCTTAAGCAGCGTCAGGACTTTCGAGTTTTCCCAGCTCACGCCATGCTCCAGTGATATACCGCCGGAAATCCGGCTTCTTACCCAAACGCGGCGCGAGTACTTCAAGATACCGCCCCACATCTCCGGGCGTCAAGAAGGGCCGGACATCAGGGGACATCCGGGAAAGCGGCTTCCCTCATGATGCACGCCGCTGTCTCTATCCATTTGGGGAGTAATTGAATTAGGGAATCTCCAGGATTTGCTTGTCATGGCAACCTCCATTTAGACGTCCTCATATTATGTCCCCTAACCACAATGCACGCGGCCCGTGGCATTGGGCATGGTGACCACCGGAGATAATAAGCCGGAGGATATCGAAACCGAGGGAAACCGAGGGTCACAAGAGATGTAAGCAGCTGATTCCATGGTAAGATGGAAGATCACGCCATGGGCTTTGCCTGTAGCTATATGACAAAATGTAGTGCTGCAAGTCGTTGGAATTGAGAGCCGAATAATTTGCTTTTTAGCCTATCCGTTGCCCTCAACCCAACTCGAACGAGTGACCCTCGGTTTACAAGATCTTGGGCTGTTCGCGAGAGCTGCTTCTGGATCACTACGTAAGCACTTTAATAGGAGCACTTTTGCTTGGTGCGATTCTAGAGTAATTGTTTACGAAGAGCGCAAAATAGAGCCAACAAACGCATAATAGAGACACAAAAGGTGGTACCCCTGGTGGTACCCACGACAGGAAACTGGTGAGATGGCCCTTCAGTTTTCGGGCATTTTTTCTTTGTTGATCATCCGGACCACTTGAGTCAACTCAACTCTGATTTTCAGGCGCGTCATCGCCAACAAAAATCGGTTTTTCTCCATCCCACAGCACCGCATAGTGGCCGAGCTTTCGCTTTCTCTCCAGTTCTGAGGTCACGGCGTCTTGAAGAGCAGCCAGGATGATCTTGGTTTTTTCCGATGGCTCGTTCTTATAAGTTACGCTCATTTGCCCGCCTCATGTAAAAGTTGCTGAAAGTAGATTTCGTGGACAACTGTCCGATGTTCACCCCGCTGTTCAAAAATAGGAACTGGGCTATCTCCATTGTTCATGAAACAGGCGCAGTGGTCAACAGCATAGCTGAATTTGGTCAATAAGTTATCAAGGCTTCTGGGAAAGCGGCGTTTTAAATCACCCTCCGAAATATGATGACCTCCGTGAGCCACCCGCTCTGCTACACGGAACCGGGACATCTCCAGGCTGGGAAGAGCAAGGTAAAGAAGTTCTACTTGCCAACCGGCAGCCTTCAGGCGCTTGATCAACCTGAGATAGCCACGACCGGCGAGTGTCGTTTCAAAAGCAAAATCCTGACAAGCGGTAATCCGAGCATCGATCTCACGAAGAAGTAAGCGGCTGGCGGTGACAAGCTCCCGCTCAGGCGCCAAAGGCGACAAACCGGCAGCAATCAAATCGGCATTGATGAAATGCGTACATTGGGCCACACGGGGTAAATATTTCATCGCAAAAGTAGTCTTGCCCGCCCCATTGGGACCTGCAATGATCCAGCAAACCGGCATGTGACCTCCAAAACGCTCGCGAAGCTGATTCGAAATCCCACCAGGTCTAAATGATTTGCCCGACATCGCAACATCTTGGCTCGGACAATCATTAACAGCTACCCTATCACAATGCGAACGGTCCGTGACATAGCGTAAAACGCTCTCCCCACAAATCGATCGCCCGAGCAACGAAACAGAGGTTCACTCAAAAGGGAAGCGTAGGCCTGGTGGTTTCATTCATTTCCACTCTCTGCCTAATCACTTCTCTACATGTTCGATTTTTACAACCTCTTTCATCTAGTTGTTGCATCACTTGTTGTTTTGCATTACTTGCTTTCGTTTGGAGTACTTAGTCCAATAGCCGTCACTTGCCTCCCAGAATGTTAATGTAATCTTGCTGGGCCAATAGCGGGTCGGCGCGTAACTTGTTCCAGAGTTTGCCGACAATGGAACAGGGAGTCGCAATCTCTATCATTCGCTGATAGGTATGGTCGCCCCGGTCGGTCAACCCAAAGACTTCTTGACCTGTTTCTTCCAATCGGATTACGATATCATTGGTCGTAAGGAAGTGGAGAAGGGCGGCATCGTTTTTCTCTTGCAAAACAACGCGCTTGAGAGTAGTCGAATAGCGAATGGCATTCTTGATGTGGTTGACATTCTTGTTCTTGCCAAAATATTCCAGCCAACGATGAGCATAGGTTTCTAAAGATTTTTCAATATCGACCACGTTTTGATTATGAATCACTTTATTGACGCTGTGTTTAAATTCAATCTTGGACGAATCAATTTTCTCTTGCATAGTTCGTTTTAAATCTGGGTCATCAATCGTGCTAAGTTCGCGTTTCTGTTTTTGGATATTGTTCGCTAAGTTGAAAGCCGTTTTTGTACTCCAAGTATTGTCGTCATTGACGACCGAGCGAGCAATACTTAAAACCAGTGCCAACATTTCGATTAATGAGGAAATGAAAAGTTGCAGAATGGCACTCATACGTGCTTGGGGTGATTGCTGACTGCTGCCGAATAGAGCACCAAATGCTCGCCCCATACCGGTTCCATCGCCTTCGAGCCCACGATCTACAAAGGATATGGCATCAGTGTTGTAAGGGCCCATAGTGGCAAAGGCCGAAGGTGAGAACTGATCCTTCAGGTCGTCTATAATTTTTTGAAGTTCGGGAGGTTTTGATTTCTTTAATACACCGAATGGTACTTGGCGCTCACCCAGCTTTTTTTTCAGAGCAGCTAATTGCCGGCGATACGGTTTCTGGGCATCCTCCACGGCTTCAAGCTGGCCACGAGTTCGTGCTACCTCTTGCTCCAAGAGACGCCATGCATCTCCTCTTCCACCGCCTTTGCCTGAAGTGATCCCATCTGTACGTTCGGCCAACGCTAATTTTTCAGCTTCTTTTAGCGCCGCTCTCTTTGTGGCTAATTCGACCTCCATGCTCTTGTCCAATTGCTGGAACTTTTGATCGATTGCCGCCACGGTCATAGCGTATTCTTCTCGTAGGTGGTCATCACCGTTTTGAGAATCGTAAATGCGTAGATACATGGTTGAAATAGATACAGAAACTCCAAGAAGGTACATGGCAAGAATGCAGAGAGTTGCAACAGAGAACAAGTTATCTCGAATTGATTTAAACAGTAAAAGCGCAGCAAGTGTAGATCCTTGAATAAGAACGGCAAAAGGGATGGCGAGATATGGGTTTGGCAGGAAGTTGCTCTTGATACCCTGAAGGGTAATCCAAAAGCTGAGTACCTGCGCAATCAGAATAAGCAGAAATAATTTTTTGTTTACGTTTTTGATCACGATAAGCCCTCTCACAGTATCAATATCTGGATCGTTCTTCACTATGAGCAAAGTTTGTGCCACTGAGAGGGCGTGTGAACACCGCTATGTGTCTGATAAGTTGTCTGAAAAATCAGAAGGATGTCTGATACATCAGATTCGGTGCGGAATTTTTGTCACCAGGTGCTTCGCGTAAACACTTCGAGATGGTCTACCGAAATATAATGAGTTGACTTAGTGGCTCGAATCAGCTCAGAATCCCTCACTGAAATCGGCGATGGGCTGATTCCTCAAGTAGTTCGTAGCTCGCCAGTCTCTATTATGAGCGTACACCCATAACTTTCCTACAGAAGTCACTTGACCACAAGTACCACCATAACAATTCTCGATTTTCAAGATTCCTTAATATGGACCAAATACTTGTCAATTAAGAGCAGTCGTTTTCTTGCCGAAACAGACCCTCGGTCATCCAAACCGACGGTCGGTTTTTGGTTTTTGGGTGGGAAATTGAAAAAAACCCTCCGGGGCATCGGCTGGTGGGAGTCGATTTTTGGTCACTCAACCAGACTCAATCTGCTTGGGGACCACTGAAGGGAGCCGGGGCGTACATGTTGCCGGTGTGCGTGCAAGCCGAGGATTGCCCTCCTTGCGAGGTGGGTTGCTTGGTCTTTACTTATAAGCGGCTTTTTTCTAGATCCTTAGATTATGTTCTTCCCACGCGATGCACGCAGGATGCGTGCGCGCCCAGGGTTTTCGCCTCGCCTCGCCCGGGGGGCGATTCTCGGCTTGCATATCGATGCTTTGGGATGTTTGGAGATTGGTTGGCTCGATCTTGGTTTTGGCTTCGGATTGATCGGTATCTTTTTTATCTTCTTGGTGATCCGTTGTTTTAGTTTCGGCGGTCGTTGCTTCTGTTTCCTTGTCTTCGGGCGCTTTTCGGTCTCCGGTGTAGACGTAGCCGTAGCGGCGGAGTGTGTCGCGGATTGCCGCCGCTTCTTCGCCGTAGAGGTTGGCGCGGATGTGCGTCATCAGGGCGCCGTGCAGGCGTTGGGCCGCCGCTCTTTGACGTTTGAGTCGGTCTCGGATCTCCTTGATTTCACCGTGTTTGGCGTTGAGCGCCGTGGTATTTTCCGCCGCCTCCGCCAGCAGCGGGCCCAGGCTTTCCGGCGACGGGGTCGTGACCGGCGCCTCGCCCTCGGCGGTCAGTTCCGTGAAGACGGTTTGCATCTTTTCGGCCAGGGTTAGCCAGGCATCCATTTTGGTGGGGATGGGTTGTCTGCCGGGCTTCAGATTGAAGCGGGCCAGGATGCTCGGAGAAACCAGGCCCAGAGCGCCCTGGCGGACCAGGTTGTTGCGCACGGCCCGGTAGATGCGCACCAGGTTTCTCACCGCCGTCTCGCGTTCGCGAACCAGTACCCGGCGATCGGCCAGGGCCCTGGATAAGGCGGCATAGGCTTCGGCGAAATCGGTGCTCAGGCGCGTCGTCCGGTTGCGAAAACGTCGCGAAACGATGTCGCGCCCCTCGTCCAGGTCCAGTTGTGCCGTAGCAGCGGCGGTTTTAAGGAATTGCTCCATGTTGCGATCACCGGTAGGCGGTACGAGTTTCACGGCGTCTCCTTCCTGGTCGAGATTTGGCGGCAGTTGCGCCGGCTATCGGCGCTTTTCCAAAAGAGCCACCACTCTAGCAATAGTCATGCCCACATGTCATCAGCAAAATTAATGCCATATACCAATTCCAACTTGAACTACTTGCTTTAAATAAGATGGCGTCGTGTTTTTTTCATCTCCGGCGTCAAACAACCTCCAAATGCGCTCGGTTTGGTGGTTGCTGTCAGGCCTCGGCCTATGCCGATACGGCAAATTATGACTCGCCGGCCCGGCGGGAATCTACTTGTCGACGGGATAGAAGGATTGCCGACGGGGCGGATTTGAAGCCGGCAGGGTGAAAGAAAAGCAGTCGCCCGGGCGAGACCTTTGCTTTCACCCTAAAATTATGATTCCCGATCGGTTGGGGAGCTTCCGATCACTATGAAGAAAACGGCCCCGCCGCGCCGGCGGCGACCATTTCGGGTCAAAAGCAGTTTTGCCGGCGCCGTGTTGAGAATTTTCACCATGGGTGAGACTCAGTCACAACCGGCCGCGAAGACGCCGACTCGGTGAAGCCTTTGGTAGGCTTAGGTTTCTCATTTTTGAAAAGCCGGCACGGGTCTTGTTATAGGTAAAAGTGTCAACGGGTGGTCGCGGGTGAAACCTCCCCCCAACCCAACCCCACGCGCGGCGACTCGAAGACAAGAGGCAGTAGCGGGCGCCTTGAAGGTACCGCATCGGTGATCGAACCTCCCCCCAACCCAACCCCGATCACCGATGAGGCCCGACAGGCCCCGCGCGGCCTTCCGTTCCCACCAGGATGTGAGATCCTCCTCGGGAACGCAAACACACGGAAACGAACAAAAAAAAGGGACGGCTGAACAGGCCGTACCTTTTTTGTTGGTGTTACTCGTGATCGGGTAAACCTCCGGCGTTCGGATGACCTCTGTTTAAGGTCAATCCCGCTCACGGGCAGCGTATGCCGGGTTCAATCCGGGCGGTGTACGTAGAGTCGGCTTTCCTGGACGTATTGCCACAACTGTGTGGCTTCGCCGTTGCCCGCGATGAGCCACAGGTTGCCGCCGACCTCGCAGAGGAAGGGGTCTGCCACGTGCAGGGGCAGGGTTTCCGCCTGTTGCCAGCGGTCGGTTTGCTCGTTGTAGATCAGGTGTTGATCCAGGGCCGTTTTGCCGTGGGTGCCGCCCATCAGGTGTACGCCTTTCGTTCCCAGTATGGCGGCGGGGCCGTCCGTTGCCGTCGGCAGGTCGGTCAGACGCACCCAGGTCTGGTCTTGGAAGTACCAGATCATGTGGATGCAGCTGTCGCGCTCGCCCAGGCCCAGGAAGGAGGGCTCCTTACCGCCCGTCAGGTAGATATGGTTGGGGGCGGTTACCTCGGCCATGCCCAGGCGCGCACCCGGCATCTTGGGCAGTTTGCCCTCGGCCCAGATATCGCTTTCATGGTCGTAGATATCGATGCGCGATGTGATGTGTTTGATCAGGCCGAAGAGCGTGTGTTTTCTGCCGCCCATGGCGTAGATGCGGCCCTCGGCAGCCACCAGGGTCAGGTCCGTTCGCGGCTTGGGTAAGGGTTCCAGGGTCATCCAGGCGCCGGTTTCAGGGTCGTAGCAATCCACGCGGTCGCTCAACCGGCCGCGCACGTCCTGGCCGCCCATCACGTAGATGCGACCGTCGGCAAGGCAGGCGCCGAAGCGGGTGCGCATATCGGGCAGGCTGTCGCATTGGGTCAGTTGATAGTCGGTCAGGTCGTAGCGCTGGAGTTGGCCGCTGTCCAACAGGCAGTAGATGCCCGTTTCGGTATGAAGTACCGCCGTCGGGCTGCCTTCCCAGGTGTCGTCCGGTTCCCAAGCCAGGGGCGACCAGGGATCGGCGCGTAACGACAAACCCGTGAAGTGAAAGCCTTCCGGCGGTATCGGGTCGGCGCCCAGGTAGACCAGGTCATCGGAGGGCGTTTGCGTGGGCTCCTGTTGTCCGCCGGTCGGGCCGGACGGTTCCGTGGAAGTCGTAGAACCGGTTTGCGAGCTTCGGCGCAGGCGTTCGGTGAGCGCCGGCATGGGTCCGAAGAAGCGGCGCAGGTCCCTGATTTTCAGCTTGTACCGTCGGGGCGGTTCGGGCGGCGCGTCCTCGCCCTGGTGACCGATCTCGATGTCTTCGAAGTTGGGTTCCGGCGGTAGTTCGTCCGCGGCGGCAGGCGCCCGCCCGTCCCGAACCTCTTCCTTGACAACCAGGGCGAGGGGCCCTCGATATCGGTTCCGGGCGACGGGCGGCTTTAGAACCGGCCCGTTCTCGTCGGCGGGCCACTCCAGGCGACTCTCCAACAGCGACCGCGTGGGGATGAGCCAATGGTCGCCGCGATGGAAGTAGCCGTCGGAGAAGCGAACCTGCAAGCCGTACTCCAGGTCGATCCAGGAATCCGATCCGGCCGAGGGCACGATATCGTGCCGGTCGGCGCCCACATCGGGGAACGTGAGGGGAATGCCGCCGCGCCAAAGGTCGCTGTCGCCGCTCATGTCCCAACGGCGTACGAAGGGATGTTTCTCCTGCCTGACATCCACCTCCAGCGGTTGTTGCACCGCGGTCAGCCGGAAGGGATTGCTCAGCGGGTCCACCTGTACCATGATGGTGGAGCGGTTATTCAGCAACAGGTCGTCGTTGAGGATTTCCACCCAGGTCTTGCGCTCGTTGAAGTCGTCGCGATAGACGTAATCGGAGGGGGTGATGATGCGCGTCTCGAAATCGATGGATTTGACCGGCATGACCCGGCTGGCGTTGTTGCGCGACCACTTGAAGCCCGCGATGCGGCGCACTCGCGGGTTGTCGTTGCTGTTGATCTGCTCGGGGAAGGGATAGACGGTCAACTGTTTTCCGCGCGGGCCCACGTCGATGATGGAAGCCAGGAATCCGGGATTGTGAAGATCGCTGAAGACCTCTACCAGTTGACCCGGCTCCCAGTATTCGTGGTGCAACATGGTTTCTTCCACCACCAGGAGGTGTTCGTTGGAGGCCAGATCCGAGACGGCCACGCTGCCGCGCGCATCGAATGCCGCGGAACCGTAGGGCACGCCGCTGGAATGAATCTCCACGCGGTACAACTGGTTACCCGGGGTGCGCGTCTTGATCTGACAGCGGGCGGCCAGGGCGCCGTTGGGCACTTCGGGAAACAGTTGCGAGTGAACGGCCGCGCCCAAGCGGGCGGCATCGACCTTCTTAAGATCTACTTTCTTTCCGGGCTCCTCCAACTCTTTCAACCGGGCCAGGCGCACCTGTTTCACAATGCGGGCGCGAACGGAGGTTTCCATGCCGTTCAACGCGGGTTCGATCAGTTGGGGATCTTGGACCGGGGTGATCATTTGTTCCCAGGCTTCCAGATAGGCAAGATAGATACCGGACTCGGGCATTTCCGATTCGATACTGAATCCGGGCAGGTCGCCTTGATTGCTGAAGGCCGAGACCTGATCCTGACCGCATAACACGCCCTGTACATAATAACGACCCGGACCGATCCACAGGTCAGGGGGAATCCATAGGGGCATTTGCGGCGCCTGGCCGTCGCCCAGAGATCCCTGGAGATTATTGACCCGGCTCTTGACCACGGTGCCGAAGCCCTCGTCGAAGCGCCAGCAGGCGATCATCCCCCCGGCGTCTTTGCCCTCGGGCGTTTTCATCAGGCCCGCGCGTAGACGAGCGTGGGAGCGGGCCAGGTTCCAAATGCGCACCTCCGACAGTTCGCCGCCGTAGAAGTTCATCGGCCGGCCGTCGGACATTTCGGCGCCGATCGCAAATTGGATGGGATCGGCCCCCATGGCGCCCGTCCGTTGTCGCCGCGCAACCGCCACGGTGTCGATATAGAGGGTCATCTCTTCGCCGTCGTAGGTGACGGCAATGTGGTGGTAGCGCCCGAAGGTCAGCGGGACATTGCTTTGGATGAGGTCGTGCCTGAGGGGTGCGCCGTCGGCATCCACTTCGACCCAATGGAAGCTGAGCGTGCCGTCCTGGGCGATTACCAGCTTGTAGCCGTTTTCCTTCTCCGATATTTCCCCTAAACCCTGATCGCCCGAGGGCACGTTGTTGAAGCGGGACAACAAGGTACCGCCGCGCTGGTCGCCGCCGTCGGGCGCGGCCCACATTTCGATGGTGAAGGATTGCCGATCCTTGAAAGACAGGGCGGCGGTTTTGGAAAAGGCAATCCAGTCGTCGATACCGTCGAAACGCAAGGCGCCGTGTTCGCTGATCTCGAAGCCCGGATTCTCCGAGGGGCCGCCGTGCCGGCCGAACAAATCCTGTCCCATGCGCCGAAAACGGTCGTCCAACAGGTCTGCCTGGTCGTTCCAATCCGAATCGAGTTGTACACGGCCCTGTTGAAGATAAACCTTGTTGTAACCTTTGTCGGGGTTGAACAAGAGCCGCGAAAAATCGCCTGACATAGATTCCTCAAGCTTTCCGGGGATTAGGGGTAGGCTACAGTTCCTATTCTTCCGGTAACGTGTTGAAAATGCAACCGGTTTTATCGGAAATCAACTATTTGGCCCGGTTTCGGCCTTTTTTAACAACCGTCAGGTCAGAAAATGCAGGTCGGGCTCCAGCCCGAAGTGCACATATTCATCCAATACGGTGCGTAGGTTGGCCATTACCTGGGGTTCCTGCAAATCGTGGAAGACGCCCATCTCGGCGCCGTCCTCGCTGCCTTTGAAGATCTCGTCGCAGGTCCCGGCTTCCAGCCGGCAATAACCGGGTTGACCATAGCGAGTGGAGCGGAAACGCGGCCAGATGCGTCTGAGGGCCTCACTTCGCCCCTGTTCATCGCCGGCGGCGGCAATGCCGGCGGACGGCTGGCAGAAATGGGTGTCCTGAATCTGCGATCCCAAAAACGGCAGGTAACAATAGCGGATCACACCGCCGAAGCGCTGCATCACCACCAGGGGGTCGCGGAAGATGCAGCCGATCGCCCGCTCCATTTCGTGGAAGGTGACCTTGCCCAGAACCGTGGTGTGCTGCATGTTGCCGATGGTATATACCGGCGGAATGGGCTTGCCGGAGAGCATGCTCAGTTGTTTGCTGCGGGACAAATGATAATCGGACTCTACGCCGCTGATTGCGTATTCCTGATCGACCGCGTCCACAATGCAAGTGTCCAGGGTGATACCCGCAATCTCGGCAAAGAAGTTCAGGCTGCCGGTGATGCAGTGCTTCATGATCACCTCGATCCGCAGCATGGCCGAATCGCTGTCCTTGAAGGTTTGCGCCAACATCAGCGTCATGGCGTTGGCCATCCCGGCAAACATATTGGGCACGGTCGTTTCCAAACTCTTCTGGGCCTGGGAATGGATGGTGATCGACGGTTCGTCCGACCGGGGGATGAAGGTGCAGTGGGTCAGTTTCAGCATGCAGTCGGCGCCCGGTTTTGAATAGCCGTGGATCTTGAAACCGCCGTCAATCAAAAGGCCGTTCAGTTCGATGGTGGCGCTGGCGTCGTCCAGGATCAGTTCCAGGTTCCAGACGATACAGGGCCGCATGCCGTTGGCCGCCTCCACGATCAGGTGCTCTCGATCCGTGAAGGTAAGCTCCGTAGGGCCCTGGTACAGGCCGTTGTCCAGGATGCGAATCATGCCCTTGCTGCCGGCCGCTTTCCAGGCTTGAAAAGCGTCATACAAATTGTTGAAATGGGGGATCGGGGCATCGGGATCGTGAGGCAGGCGTTGGCTGACGACACATAGCCATTCCTGGTCCTCCTTGGAGTGGTTTTCGGCGCGCCGGTCATAGGAGCCCGCGCCGACCATGCCCGCAAACCCGCTCATGTAATTCACGTGAACCCTGCCCGGACTGAGCCTGGGGGCCAGACGCAAGCGGCCGGAGGTGGGATCGACCGCACAGGAGGCCCACGATTCGTAGGGCCATTCATCGTCCTCGTCCCAGTTGCTTAAATCGGCAATGATCACCTCGGTCGCCGGCATCGGTTTTTCGTCAAGAAGGATATCGAAGGGCAGCGGATTGCTCACCATGTCGCGTTCCTCGATCGTACCCTCCATCTGCACGCGCTGATAGTACAACAAAGCCAGGTTCAACCAATCGCGATCGACCGGTCCCGGCACCTGGCTGGGATCTTCGTAATTAAATTCCAGAAAGCTCCCGCCCTCGCCGCGGTTGAACAACGGCATATCCCGCCCGCCGGGATCGAAGGTATAGCGATCCACCCGGTCATTCAAGGGACGAATCTGAACCCGGATGTAGGGGAAAACCATCAGCCGCCAGAGGTAGATGCCCAGGTGGTCCGGGTGGTACCGACCGGAATGCCCCCGCAACCCCGTTTTGTAATTACTGCCGCCGGACGGGTGGCGCACATCGACCAGGTGCCCTGAAGAATCGAAGGGCGAGCCGATATCGTTCAGGGCGCGCATCTCGCGCAGATCCAAAGTAGTTTCACGCGCGGAAGCCACGTGGTTCATATTCACGGTACAGGCAATTTTCTTGAAAAAGGGTACGGCCTTCACGCCCCAGCCCGATACGGCGCGCACGGCCTCTTCCAAAGCTCGGATGGTGCCCTTGCCGCGACGCAGGTACAAGGTGTTGCCCACGAATGGGCGCAGACGCGCCAGAACCTCCGGTTGTGCGCCCATGTTGCGCACGCCCAACAGGTCGCCGATGTAGGGGATCACCCACGAGGGGCAGGTCTCGATGAACCAGTTCTTGTATAACTGCTCCAGGTCTTCCTGAATGTCGTCCAACTGGCTCTCGAAAACGGAGAGCATGGCTTCCAGAGGTTTGCCTTCCTCGTGGTCCTGCATGCGCATGAAGGCCGGCAGCAGTTCATACAAGGGTTTGCGCTTCTTCATAAGACCTCGATGCGAATCGCGCTTTCATTTTGAATAAAAAGAATTTGGGCCGCCGCAATATCCTGTTGCTTGGCGTCCCAGCGCGCATAGGCCGCGTCCAGCTTCGGCAGCAACATGCGGCGCGTTCCTTCCAGGTGCAGGGCGCGTAGCGTCACCGCCGCGACGCCTTTGACATCCTGGATAAAGGTAATCACTTCCGCTTGAGTCACGTCCTGGCCGAATTGCCGGTTTTCGAAGGAGTAGTGTTTCAGCAGATCGCGGACGACCGCTCGCGGCGTCAACGCCTTGTGGGCGCCGGGTTCCAATAGAATCCCGGCCTCGATGCAGAAGTGCATCTGCTCGTAGGAGTCCATCACCACGTTTTCCAGCATCTTGCCGCTGGCATGGTTGACTGTTTCCAAGAGGTGCTTGAAGGTGGCCGAGTTCTTGGAAATCACTTCGCCCTTCTCGGCGGCAAACGACAGGTGGCCGATGTTGCGGTGCCCGTTCCAAACCCTACCCGCCCGGGTTTTGGCAATACCGGGGTACAACAAGACGAAATCTTCCAAATCGCCCAGGGATACAATCCGGTTCAGCGGTCGCGTCTGGATGGGCGCCCGGGTCCTGGCCGAATCCCAACTCTCCCTGGTCGCGCCGCCGGCGGCCGGGACCGGGTTGGTTACCGAATCCACGCCCAAGGGCCGTTGTTGCGGCATCAGCAGGGTGTCTACTTCCACGTTGCCCTCGATGCCGATGCCCTTGCGGTAGGTGGCGAGTACATTCTCAACGCCCGTGGGCAAGCGGGCGCCCTGTGCGCCGTCGCCGAAATGGAGGACGATATTGCCCTCGCCGTCACGTCGCAAGCTATAGCAACGCCTGCCCGAGGGTTGGTCGAACAGGGTGCCGACCTGTTCCCACAAGATGCCGTCGGACCGTTTGTCCGGGTTGATGTGTATGTTCAGCGTATTGTGGTAACCGCCGTTGGGCAGCGGCCGATAGGTCAAGGCATTCTCGCGCAAGATGAAGGTCTGCCCCGCCTTGGTGCTGTCACCGCTGCCCAGGGTCTGCCGCGCGGTCTGCCCGTGCGTGGCCGGAACCACGTTGCCCAGGATTTTCACCGTGGGCAGGTCGTAGACGTTGGCCATGGGCTCGGCCAGAAACAGGACCGAGTGTTTGCTGTCGTTGGTCGCGCCCGCACGGCTGAGGATCACCGGTTCGCTGGTGATTTTGTCATCGTCGAACGACGGGTCCAGCAAGATTTCTCCGGGCCGCGCCGCCACCTTGCCGCTAAAGCCGCGATCCGTGACCAGGTTCCACACCTGCAAGCCGTCCGACCGTTCCGCGGGCGCGTGCACCACCATCATGCGGTTGAGCGGCTGGTAGATGCGCAGCAGGCCCAGTTCACGATAAAAGATGAAGCGCTTCTCCGGTCCGTCGTCGATAATCCAGCTCTTGAGTTCCTCCCCGGGCACGACCACGGTGTCCTTACTCAGGGAAATCTGGTGTTTTTTGAAGGTTCGCCGGATCAGGTCAACGAATACGTATTCCGCTTCCTCGTCCTCGGGTTTGAGGTCGAACAGATGCGACAGCCGCAAGGTAACGGTCTCCTGGGCATCGCCCATCAAGACATGCGCCATGGCGCCGGCCACCACCCTGCGGCGGCGATCGATACACAGACAGCGCACGTCGTTGGAGAGACCGATCGGCATGGGCTTCCAGCCCCGGCGTTCATCCGCGAAGTAAAATACCCCGCCGCCTTTCGTTGCGGCGTAGACAATCCCGTCCGCCTCCATCACATCCCACAAAATGGGTTCCGTCAGGCCCTGGCTCATGGCGACCCAGGCGCCGGGACGGTGCAGTTGTTCGGTAGACGCCGCGAAGACGCCGCCCCGGGTGGCCACAAAAGCAAGGCGACGCTTGGTGTCAAGGTCCATGCCCTGAACTTCCAGGTTGTCCAGACCCTGGTTCCAAGCCCGCCAATGGCCGCCGTGATCCGTGGACACAAAAACGCCTTCCTCCGTGCCCAATAAGAGAAAACTGCCGGAGGGATGGATCTCCAGGCAGGTGGTATGACGACAGGTCAGGCCCACGTTGATATTCCGGAAGGTAGCGCCGTGATCCAGGGAAGCCCAAACGCCGTCCTTGCGCGTGGCGATGTAGAGTATGCGCCGATCCGTGCGATTGTCCTCCCCCCGGTAACCGAACACGGAAAGGTCCATCTTGCCGGGCTGTTGGTAGATGCCCATGGCGGCGATGTCGCGACCCCGGAACTCCAGCGGCACCCAGTCGTCGCCGGTGCGCCTGAAGAGTGTGTTGTCTTCCAAACCGTGGACACCCGCGAACAGGTCGTTGGAATAGTGATCGCTGCAAAGGGCGTGGACATCCAGGCCGTCCAAACCCAGGGAAACCCATTCCCAACCGTCGCCGCCCTCGCGCAATTGGAAGACGCCGTCGGAGGTGCCGGCTACCAGCAAGCCCTGAACGTCGCGCACCAGGGTGAACACGTGCAGGTTGGGCAGGCCGATGCGGGTCCAGTCCTCGTTGTAGACAAACACGCCGCCGGTTCGGCCGATGCGGGCGCGCTTGCGTTTTCCGCTGACCACCAACAGCCGGTTCTCGGGCAGGCCCGTCACCAGTCGGTCCAGGGTGATGCGGCTGCCGGCCACGGGTTCCGGCGCGGGCATATGCGGTTCGTAGAGTTGCTGGACCGCGGACTTCAGCAGGACCCGGGTGGTGCGCAGGTTGAACAGCTTCAGCAGGTCCTCATTGTCAACCACCAGCCGGGTGACCGTGGATTCTATGTTGAAGTCCGTCCGCGTCACCGTCATCACCTGGACGATATCGCGCACCGCCAGCAGTTCGTTCTCCTGCAGCACCACGGTGGAACCGGGCAAGATGTCCGGGTAAACCCTGTCCAGGTCGATGGTGCGGCCGTGAATCCAGAAGCCGGGCCATTCCTCGTCCTCGAAACCACTGAACGAGGTGGCGGCCAGCACGCCGCCCTGGAGATCCGGGGCCAGGGCCGGGATATAGTTGGCGCGGATAAAGACTTCCATCTCCTCGCCGGCGCGTTTGACCAGGTAACCCGTACCCCTGGCGTCGTCCAGGAAGAGCCACTTACTGCCGTTTTCCAGGGGCTCGATACGCGTGAAGACCGACAGTTCCGAACCGTTTTCCTTAAAATGTTCGCGCAGCTTTTCAGGCAGGTGGCCGCGATCCAGATCGACGGCAATGGGATCGAAATAAGATTCCGTGCGACTCTTGCCGCGCACCACGAATTGCAAGACCAGCAAATTGTTGTTGAGCTGGGTCCACTTGCTGCCGCCGTTTTTGGAAACGAACAGGCCGTAATCGGTACCGGCGAAGACATCATAGGGCGCTACCGGCGAACGGACGATTTGGTAAATGTGCACGCGCGGCAGGCCGGTAGAGGTGTCCACCATGGGCAGGCCCTCGCCTGACGCTTCCCAGGAGGCGCCGCTGTCGGTGGAACGGAAGACACCGGAGCGGGTTCCGGCCAGGATGGTGGGCGTTCTACTTTCCTCAGCGGGCACGACCAGCAGCGACAAGACCTCGGTATGTGACCAGCCGGTGCCGTCGTCGGTGCGGGGCATGCCCTTGTTGGTGGGTCGCCAGCTCGCGCCCAGGTCTCCTGAGTAGAAGATGCCGTGATCGGTACCGGCAAACATCAGCTTGATCTCACGCGAATAAGCCAGGGCGTGAACGGCCACCTCGGCGGTGCCGGTTTCGGTATTCACCCTCGGCATGCCCTCGTTGACCGGGTGCCAGCCGTCCAGGGTGCCCGGCGTGCGGAAGACGCCCATATCGGTGCCCGCCATCACGAAGGTCTGCTCCTCGGGATCGGGGAAGGCATCCTCATCGGCCAGGCGCTCCTTGATGAGCTCCCTGATGCGATCCCGCTCACTCGCCACCAGTTTCCTCAACTGTTTGGCCAACCAACTGACCAGCTTGGCGGGATTCAACCCGCGCAACATCTTGACCAGCTTGACCAGGCTCTGGGGTTTGAACAGAGAGGCCAGGTTTTTGGGCTTGAAGGCATCGGCCGTCTTACGCCAGAAGGAGACGCCGGCCTTCCCGGAAAACACGACAAAGCCGTGGATGGTGGTCTCCGGCAGGGACGCCTTTTTGGCCTTGCCCTTTTTGTCCAGCGTGAAGCCGCCCTTCTTGGCTTCCCACGAGGCGCCGTTGTTCTTGGAATAGAAGACCCCGCCGCCGCCCGTGCCCGCCAGCAGCCCGCCGCGATTGTCGAAAGCCAGGGTAAAGACATCGCGGTTGCTGAGTCCCGTGTTGCGTTCCAGCCAGGTCAACCCGCCGTCCTGGCTACTGAAGATGCCCCGCCCCTGGAGACCGGCGAACAGGCGGCCGTCCGAGCCGATGGCCAGGCTCAGTATGGGCACCTGCGGCAGGTTACCCTGAATGGATTCCCAGGCCTGTCCGTTGGCCATGGAACGGTAGACGCCGCCCTGAACCGGTCGTACCTTCATGCGCGTGGACTCGGGGACCTTTGGCCAGGGCATGGCGTTGAAGCCGAATAGGGAAGCCTCGGCATGGAAACTTGTGTAGGCGGCTTTTTTGATGTGCCGGCCGTTTTCCGGCGCGTCCACCAGGTTCTTCCAGGTGAGAATGGTATAACCCTCCGCGCCTTCCAACTTCACGGAAACCAGTTTCTTCAGCTTGATATAAAGTTCGCGGGGGTTGTCGGCAAAGACACCGGTCAGTAACAGGGAATCGCCGGCTTTCAAACCGGTGCCGGTACCGATGATCATAATGGAATTGGTATCGCCCCACAGTTCCTGGGTCCGGGTTGCGGGCATGTCCAGGGGTTTGAACTCATTCCAGACCCCGCGTGCCTCCAGGGCGGTGGTGGTTTCGAAGTACTGAGGCATGGCGCCGGCGGGCGGAATGGAGCCGATGGTCAGGCCCGGATCGATATGAACCACCTCGGGCGAGCTTTTGGCGGTGTTCAAGGTAAAGGAGATGAGGGTGGACGCGGCCAAACCGGGATGGGGCTGGTAACCCAACATGCTGGTCAATTCGAAAACGGAGCGCGGGTCGGAAGCGGTGCGCAGGTAACCCTCGTTGGCAAACCGTTCCTGATAGAAGGACAGAATATCGCAAACGGCCGCCCAAGATTGGACCAGCGCCATGCCGAAACCCTCGTTGCCCGTTTTTCCGGGTTTGATGATGTCGGTATTCAGCCGAGCCAGGGGCGCATGCGGCGGGCCGTCAGGATTGGAGACCATTTCCTGATGCAGGCGTGCGCGCATGCGTTCAACGAACTCGACCGCGGTGCCGGTGCTGTATCGCAGGGTATCGCGATCGGGCGGGTTCCATTTAGGATCGGTGGTTTGGTTGGTCATGATTCTCAGTCGGCAAAGACGTTGACAGCAGGCATCAAATACCGCCCACGGTTTCTATGGTCAGGCTGCCGAAATGGGGCTGCATGGGGTTGTTGTCCAGGCGGGCCACTTCCAGTTCGCCGATTTTTATTTTGCCCGATTTGATGGAGGTCGGGTCAGAGCCGTCCATGCGGGCGAAGGTTTGGGGTTGTATCCAGGACACGCCGGGTACGCGCATGACCTCGGCCAGAATGGGACTTAAGTACACGGGTTGGCCGAAGGTCCAGCGGTCGGGATGAAAATAGGCGGGGCTGCCGTCTTCCAGGTAGCCGTTGGCAAGGATTTCCAGCAGCGTTTGTCGAATGGCATTGCCCGCGTAGCCGTTCTTGACGCTGACCAGCAGGGCGATATCCAGGGCCACTTCCTCCGGCGGCCCGATCTCCAGGTCGTGACCGGCCATACAGTAGGGCCTCAGCCAGGTCGTCATGCGAGCCTTGAAGGATTCGGAAATAGGAAAGCCGCCGTTGCGATCGACCAGCAGGTGCACGGTTTCCCAACAGCCGGTCCAGCGGATGCGGGCGACCGCCTTGTTGACCTCGGGCAGGCTGCCCGCCAGTTGCGCATAGTCATCGGCGGTGACGCAACGGCGGGGACTGTGGAAGGCTTCGGGCGCGAAGCGGCGGGCGCGCTCCACATCCTCGGGCTCGTGACCGCCCTTGGCCGGCAACGGGTTGCGCACATTCAAGATCTGGCCCTCGGAAAAGCGGTGATCCTTATCGACCACCAACCGGTTGATGGTATCGTGGCCCACGTTACCGCGCGCGCCGCTGCCCCGGAAGAGGTTGGCGAAGAAGCGGTGGCCGGGCTCCGGTTTCCAACCCTGGATGCCGTTGCCGAAACGCAGGGTCAGGCTGTGTTCCCAATCGGATTCGACCACGAAGGTGCGATCGAAGGGCCTGCGCGACATCAGGTCCCAGTCGGGCGCCCATTTACTGACCAGGATATCGGTTTCCGGCCGCATCTGGATCAGCTCGATGGAGGGCATGGCGTTGACCGGGTCCAGCGTCATGATATCGACGGCCGACTGCACCTCACCCGTGGTGTGCCTGTAGGGCACGTGGTAGGACAGGTCGAGCGGCGGCAGCTGGGGCCGAAATTCTTCCGTCGCGGGAACAACACCCAGTTCGATGCCCTCTTCCCGGCGCCCGTGTTGCACCAGCACCATATTGCCTCTCGCCACCGTGATATCCTGGCGGGTTATCGCGCCGTCCTGCATGCTGACGGGCATGTCGAAGGGCAAGGCGTCGCGGGCATGCCAGGTGACGCGATACATGGGATCGCCGGCGGGCGCCCGGGCCGATTGCTCCTCGATAATCTCGGTCAGTTTCTCCTGCAACTCGTCCTCGTCCAGGTTTTGCAGGTTATCCCGCTCGATCTTTTCAAGGATGTCCGTGCTTATTTCCTCCCGAGGGATCTCGGGATAGTAGCGCTCGATCTTGTGCAGGCGCACCGCGTGGCGGCGCCGGGTATTGGCGTCTGCCTCACGCCCTGTTTCCGGCGAGATGCGTTCCTCGAAAATAATCACATCGCCGCGCCTGAGGTAGAGCCGCCCCATGAGGATGGTGCTGGTGGCGCCTTTCTTCAGGGCGTAATCGGCCTTGCCCCAGGTGAAGATGCCGATACGGTTATGGGACGGGTACAGGGTTTCCGAATGCAGCGATTCGAAAAAGGGCAGGTCGGTCTCCACCGCCCGGCGATAGGCAAACGTGTCGGCCTCCAGCAAGGGCGAGCGAGCATCCGCGCCGCCGCCCACGAAGCGGGCGCCCACGGCAAGTTCATAAGGCCGCTCGCTGGTTTCCAGGTGCACCCAGGCGCGGGCGCTGCATCCCTCGTGCAGTCGATAATCCAACAGGCGCGCGTGACGGCGCACGGAAATTCGGCGATGAGCGGTTTCCAGATAGGCCTCGGTCGCCACCGCATCCTGGTAATAACTGAAATAATCCGCCGCGTAGGCCAACAATTCCACCAGGGCCACGCCCTGATCGGGAATATGCTGCTCCTTCCAGTCCGGGATCAGGCGGCTCATTTGTTCGTAGAGGAAGCGGGTCAAACTGTTGAAGTCTCGCGACAGGTAGTCGATCTCGAAGCCCAACTCGATCTTGTCGCGTTGTTGCGGCTTGGAGGACGCGGTCACCGCCTCCAACGATTTCAGGGAGAACCGCGCCCGGTCATGAGGCGGTTGCAAGCCCTCGATGCCTTGCAGGATCAGTTCGTACACGGTCAGTTCGCCGGTGTTGCTGTCTTGTTTGTGCAGGGTGATCTCGATGACGGTGCCGTCCTCGTGGACCACGTTGACCGGCGCCTCCGTACTTGCTCCGGCGTCGAACCTCTGCCGGGTTTTCCGGCCCTGGCGGCGCGCCAACATCACCACGGGGTCGCCCGCGTCGGCGCTGTTATCGCGAGGTTTCATCACCTCCACCCGGCTTTCACGAGCCGTCACGGACACCACTTCCAAGTCAGTGGGTTTGTCCACGCCCAGACGTTTCAGCTTGATATTGCCGCGTGTCAGTTCCCGAGTTCGTTCCAGCGTGGGCGTCAGATAGATGGCCACCACGCGATGATCGGGATTCATACTGGCCTTGAAGCGCAGGTGATGGATGACGGGACCGTCGGTTTGGGTGACGGTGCTCATCAGGTTTTACTCCTGGTGAAGGTTTCCGCAACCCGTTCCCGGGTTTTCAGGTTGCTGTAGGCCACGTAAACTTCGAGCAGGTTTTCCTTGGATTGAATCTCTACCTTCTCCACCTTGATCAGGTCGCCCAACCACTGGTCCAGGTTACTCTGGACGGTGAACTGGTTGGTGGCCACGATCTCGCTGCTGACGGGAGCGAAGATCAGGTTCAACAGGCCGCAACCGAAGTCGGGATGGTTGACGCGCTCACCGGGCGAGGTGAAGAGCAACTGCTCGATCATCTGGCGGATGTGATCGTTCTGATTGGCGGCGGCCACCAGGCCGTTACGGCTGATGCGAAAGGGGGCGAAGACTTGCATGGTTTTAAAGAGCCTCAACCAGGGTTTGGGTGGGGGCGACGATGCTGATGGTGCCGCCCAGAAGGCAAGGCACCGTGCAGTTGTCCAACAGGGCCGGGATGCCGCCGATGGTCACCCCGGTGCTGCCTGGCGACCAGGGCATCATGATGGACGGCGTGCAGGCCTGGGGCGTCAGGACGCCGTTGGCCGCGGCCGTGGCCGAGGAAACCGCCGGGTTCAACAGGCTGGAACACATGCTGAACGGCAGGATATTGTTGTTGGGCTGGAAATCGTAGATGGTGCCCGCATCGAGCGCGGTCGTGGTAACCGTGTTGGGGTTGGCCTTGAAGACGCTGGGGGCCGCGCCCATCGAGCAGGTCAGGGAAGCGCCGGTACAGATGATATAAGACATGAAAACCTCCTCGGAAGGATGATCAGGGCATGGCCAGCGAGCAGGGACCCGCCACGCCGAATTGTCCGGTGACCGAAACATCGCCCGTAAACGAACTCGCGCCGGTCACGCTGAAGTTGCCCTTGATCTCCACCGCGCCGGTGACACTGACCGGCCCGGTAACCGTGACATTGCCCTTGACCGCGGTATTGCCGGTGACATTGATCGCGGCGCTGACTACCTCCACGGCCGAGGAGTTGATGGACACTATCGACGAGGGCACCGTGGCGGTAATGCCCGTGGTGGTCATGGCGATGGTGCCGGGCGGGTAGGTCAAGGTGACGCCGGTTTCCGGAATCATGGAGGCCAGCGCGGGCGGCACCGATACCTGAAGACCGGTGGGATTGCCCGTAATGGTGATGACCGTGTTGACATCGGCAATCTGGTTGAGCAGGAAACCGGCCAGGCCCGGCGTGTCGGTAATGGTAAGCGTAAAGAACTCGGTCGACAGGATCTTGGTGATACCGGCGGGCGGACCCAACATGGGCGTTTGGCCCGCCACCCAGTAGCCGCCGCACCAGATGGGCATGCTGGGGTCGCCGCGCTCGAACTCGATCCAAACCGAGGCGCCGATAGGCGGGATGAAATAGAAACCCACCTGCATGCCCGCGTAAGGCACACAAGGGTTGCACCAGTTCAGCGGCAGAATATTGGGGATCGCCGGAACCTCGGCCATGATTCGGCCCAAACCCAGCGGGTCGATATTGTTGAGCACAAGGCCGCGATACTTGCCGTAGTAGCGGGGAACCTTGGTGCTTGCGGGTTGAAATAACTTGGGCATGACACCTCACACGCTGTTGACGGTCGAGCCCACGCCCTCGCGGCTCAACTGAAAGTTTTGTTTGTAACTGCCCACCTTCAGTTCGTGCGTCACGCTGCTCACGTAATAGCGGCCGTTGTAGGTCTCGCCCGCGCCGCGAACCACCACCCGACCCGGCGCGCGCAGCACATCGCCGTAGCGTACGCCGTCCAGGGTGCCCGAGACGGTAACCACCTTGTCGGTGGATTGATCCGTTTCGGATTGGGCGTCGGCCCAGGCTTTCAGGTAGTTGTCGCCGCCGTGGGGCATCAACTTGTATTGGAGGTGGCTCATGTCCAAACCCGGACGCGTGGCAAAATCGGGCGAGCGGGTGCTCATAAAGGTAACCACGGGCAGGGGCACCGAGTAACCGACGATATCCTGCATGACCGCGCCGTAGACGTAATGGGCCTGCATGCCGTCGTGGCTGAAGGTGATCTGGTCGATATTGGTATAGGGCCCGGAATCCACGTTGATCACGGATTGGTCGGGACCGGCGCGGTCGGGCGGACCCCAATAGAAGGTATTTTTCAGGGTGCCGGGACCCTGGGGCCAGCAGGCGGTCAGGTAGCCGTGGCTGCCCGCCATCTGCACCAGGTAGTTGCGATCGGTGCCGGTTTGCTGCGGGGTCATGCCGGTCAGCAGGCTGGCCCAACTGGAGGGCGGGGTAGATATCTCCGGTTCGATGCCCACGAAGTAATACTTGCCGATAATGGCAAAGGCGATAATGGGATCGAACATGGCCGGCCACTGGATGGCAACCTCTACCCGATCCATCATGTTGCTGACATCCTCGCCGGTCACCGTGATGCTTGCCTGGTTGGGTTGAAGGCCCGGCGACAGTTCCTGGTTGGTAATGATGCCGTCCATCAAAACCGTTTGCTTGCCGCTAAGGGAAACGGTGATGACCACGCGGTTGTAGGGTTCCAGCAGGCCGGTTTCCAAGATCGGGTACTCCTGAAAAGTATTGTAGCGTTCCGCCCGAAACTGCAAACTGAAAGCGGACGGACCGTTGTCCTTCTGGGTCACCGAAACCGATTCCAGGGCGGCTGTAATGGACGTGGGCACATCGGTGGGCGTGCTGTAGCCTATTTTCAAACTGACTTGAATGCTGGAAAGGGTAACCAAACAAAAAACTCCAAAACTCAAGCGGGTGTGGTGACTTGGATGACGCTGCCGGGTTCGTCCTGAACATCGAAGGGGTTCATGATGCGGTTACTGTCGCATAGTTGCCAGTACAAGGTGGGATTGCCGTAGGCTTTTGCAGCGATCAGGTCCAATCGTTCACTCTGTCCCATGCGCACTTCCCCCAGCACCTGGCGGTTGACATTGCGTGGGATGAACCGCCTCTTCTTATATTGGACAGGTCCGTCGGGTCCCTCGTGGACGGCTGTTTCCAGGGCATAGTAGCGGCTGCCGGGTTCGAACATCGGAAAACTCCTTGTAACTACCTAATATCATAACATCTTCGGGATGGGTTCAAAAAATAAACGGACTTGGGCCGGGGACTCTTCAAAATCGCGGGTGGATGCCTTATGAAGCCGCGGGCAACCCTATTTCGACCGTTTTGAGGGGTTTTAGGCTGCATAGGGTCCAAAATCGTTGATTTTGACCCCTATGTAATCTACATAGGGTTAGATACCGTTGATTTCGGCCGCCCTCAGCCTGCATAGGGTTAGAAATCGTTGATTTCACCCCCTATGTAATCTACATAGGGTTAGATATCGTTGATGCGACTCCCTATGTACGCTACATAGGGTTAGATACCGTTGATTTTGACCCCTATGCAGCCTACATAGGGGGTCAATACATCGTGACAAGACCCTCATGGGAAAAATGCTCTCCAAAATCAACGGTTTCTATGGGTATGTAGATTACATAGGGGGTGAAATCAACGGTTTCTAACCCTATGCAGGCTGAGAGGGGTCAAAATCAACGGTTTCTATGGGTATGTAGCGTGCATAGGGGTCAAAATCAACGGTTTCTATGGGTATGTAGCGTGCATAGGGGGTAAAATCGTCGTGAGAAGAGGCTCTTGGGAAAAATGCCCGATGAAATCAACGGAATCCAAGGGTATGTAGCATACAACCCCTGAAATCGACGATATCGGGGTATCTGCAGAAAAATGCTCCCCAGGCCGGTGGGTTCAAGAGGTCGTGACGGAATCCGGACCGGACCCCGGCTTTTATTGGAACCGGCCCGGGGCTACGGCAGGCCCCTGTATGCCGGGGCTTGATTCTTGCAGTTCTCCCGCGAGTGTGTATGATGGAGAGGTTATGAAAATGAAGCACCTGTCATGGATCACCGGCCTGTTTTTGAGCGGCGCGCTTTGGGCGCAGGAAGTCCGCATCATCGATCCCGTTCAAGGCGCCTATCTTTCCGGCGAATACGAGATCGTGTTATCGGCCGCTGATCCGAAAGCGGTGGCCCGCACCGAAATCTATGTGGATAACACCCCGGTTTTGCAACGTGACGGCTGGGTGTCTACCTATACCCACGACTTCGGCGAGCTCATCGAGCGGCGCGAACTCTATGCGGTGATCATCGACAAGGACGGCGAGCGTTACCTTTCGGAAACCATCTACACCAGGGAACTGAAGATCAATGTGGAGGCCGAGTCCCGCATCATTCTGCTGACCGCGGTGGTCAAGACTCGCGGCAACAAACCCATCCTGGGCTTGCAGCGGGACCAGTTCAGCGTTTTCGAGAACGGCGAGCCGCTGGAGATTCAGACCTTCTACAACGAATACCTGCCGCTGGACCTGGTCTTTCTGGTGGACACCTCGTCTTCTCTGCGCAAGGAGGACGGTATCGCGCGTGTGAAACATGCCGCGTCCACCTTCCTGCAATCGCTGGAGCAGGGTGACAGCGTGAATCTCTACGAGTTCAAGAGCACACCGCAAAAGCTGGTCGATTTCACCACCGATCGCAAACGCCTGGTGAACCGTATTTCAGAACTGAGGGCTATCGGCGAGACCGCCCTCTACGATGCGCTGCACATGGCGCTGGACGACCTGAAGGGCCGACGCCGGGGACGCAAGGCGGTGGTCCTGTTCACGGACGGACGCGACAGCGTCTACGAGACGCCGCGAGAAAAGGCGAGACTGCTGCGTTCCGGCATCACCCGAGCGCAAAACCAGGAGGTGGCGTTATACACCATCGGCCTGGGCAAGCAGGTGCACAAGGAAGCCATGATGCGCCTGTCGGAGGAAACCGGCGGCCGCTTCCATCACGCCGACAAGCCGCACAAACTGCCGGAGGTCTTCGACAACATCGTCCTGGACCTGAAGCACCAGTACATCTTGGGCGTGTATCCCAAAACCAGCCGATCGGGATTCAACCGAATCGAAATCAAGGTCCGCAAACGCGGCGCCCAGGTGTTCTCCCGCAAGGGTTATACGCGGGAATAGGAGTTATTGACAACGAACCTGGATGATTTGGGCCAGGATGCTGACGGCGATCTGGTTCGGGGCGCGACCGCCCAGATTCAGACCTACCGGGGCGTGGATGCGGTCCAACAAGCCGCTGTCCAGTTGTTTGCCCAGTCTGGCCAGGCGTTTGGCGTGGGTCTTTTTGGAGCCCAGCGCGCCCACGTAGAAGGCGGAGCTTTGCAGGGCCAGGGTCAGGGCGGGGTCGTCCAGTTTGGGGTCGTGGCCCAGGGTCACCACCGCGCAACCCTCGTCTAGTTCGAGTTGAGGGAAGGCGTCCTCCGGCCATTGGTCCAGCAGGGGCACGTTCGGAAAACGTTCCTTGGAGGCAAACGCGCGTCGCGGGTCGACGATGGTTACCGCAAAGCCGGCCAGGGCCGCCATGGGGGCCAACGTTTGGGCGATGTGGACCGCGCCGACGATAATCAAGCGGGCGGGGGGAGCGTAGGTTCTTTGGAACAGCCGCCGTTCCGGGTCGGTCAGCATGCCGCTCCGTCCGGCGCGCAACAGGGAACCTGCCTCTGTCTTCAGGGTCTCGTCCAGTTCCAGGTTGCCCCGGTCGATGTTGCCGCCCAGTAGTCGAACCCGGCCTTCATCCAGGTCGACGATGCGCGCGATACCCCGACGGGCCTTGCGTTCCCTATCCAGCGTGTCCCAGTGTTCGGAATCGGTGAAGGGTTCCACCAGGACGGCCACCTTACCGCCGCAGGTCAGGCCCACTTCCCAGGCGCGTTCGTTAGTGACGCCGAATTCCAGAACGCGGTTGACGCCGTCCTTCATCACGTCTTCGGCGCCGGTGATCACGGAACCCTCGATGCAGCCGCCGGAGACGGAACCCAGGAAAGCGCCGTCCTGAGCGCAAACCAGGTGGGAACCGGTCGCCCGGGGCGAGGAACCCCAGGTACTCACTACCGTGGCCAGCGCAACGCGGCGGCCCTCGGCCAACCAGGCGCGCGCCCGGGCCAGTTCATCTTGTCGCGGATCTTGGGGGGTGGGAAGGTCGTTACTCATGCGGACTCCTTATGGGTTCCATCATAGCCGGCTGAAGTAAGGGATTCAAGCCGATCATGTGCGGGGAGATACGGCCATGGTTTTGAAACCGGGAAGTCGGCCCGGGACTATGGTTCCGGCAGGCCCGCGGCCATTTTCCATTGCTTGCCGGTCCAGGCCGGATAGAAGGTGCCCGCGCCGTCCGGGGAGATGCTGTCGACCGGTTCCGGCAATTTTTTGCGGTAGTGCCCGTTCAAATTGCTGCGAAATTGTTGGCGAAGGCGCTTGCGCTCTTGATCCGTATCCGCCGAGACCATATCGGCGACCATGGCCGCCGTATACAGGGTGTCATCTTCCAGTCTCATCAATGCATTTTTATATACAGGAGCTATGGGTCTGGCCAAAATTCTCCCCCTTGATCTGAAGAAGATGATACACAGAAATCTTGACGAGCATACTCATCGCGACTTATTATGAAATTTGATGTTATGTTCCCCTTGTCCCGTGGAGCGTCATCCTACTAGATCTACCGGGCCTTTGGTTTGTTCAGGCCCTTATGTATAAGATATGTCAAAAAAGCCCTTCTTTGCGAAAGATGAGATGACCATCCGTCGTCCTTCCCCCGGCTGGTCGCGCGATGACCTGCTGAATCAGCCCGGCATGTTTGCCCTGAAAGACGTCGCGGGGTTGTTGCAGGTTTCCTCTACCGCCATCAAGAAAAGAGCAACCGAGGTGGTAAACTCGGGGGACTGTATGTGGGAAACAATGGGTGTTCGTAAGATACTGACAAGATGGGTGATACTGATGCCGGTGTTTGCCGGTTACTATCGCGAATATATGCTTCCCAAGCACCGTCCCATGCCCGTTGAATGGACCGCCGAGGTCTTGCTGAAACAGTCAGGGACTTTCCGACTTGCCGATGTTTGCGAAAAACTGGGTTTGAATCTCAACAGTCTTCGTTACAAAATAAAAAAAGAAACGGAACGGGCCGGCGCCTTGAAGGATGTAGGGGGTCAGTACGTGGTCGACCTGACCACCTTCCTCACCTGGTTGGCAGACAAGAAACTCTATCCAGGGTAGGCAGCTTGAAACGGGTCGAAACCAAAAGTTCGGCCGGTAGGGAATCCGGGAGGCGCGAACGGCGATCGATCGTGGCATAATGTTGGCTTCATGTCAGCGCGGAGGTGATCCATGTCGGTTTGGACCGTCGCGGCCGTGGGAATGGGGGCCAATCAGGGCGATCGCGAAGCCAATCTCAATCGGGCGGCCGCCGCCTTGCGGGCGTTTCCGGAGTGCCGTCACTTCCGGTTCAGCCCGCTGTATGAAACCCAGGCCGTGGATTGTTCCGAACCCCACCCGTTTCTCAATGCGGCCGTTACCTTCGAGACCAGGCTCCCCGCGGTGGATCTCCTGGGAAACCTGCACCGCGTGGAGGACGATTTCGGCCGTCGCCGTCCCTATGTCAATGCGCCCCGTCCCCTCGACCTGGATTTGCTGTTGTACGGTGAAACCGTGATCAGGGAACCCCATCTCACCGTGCCGCACCCGCGTATGCAACAGCGCCTCTTTGTCTTGACCCCCCTGGCGGCGTGCCTTGGGGAAGACTATCGCCATCCCGCCTTGAATCGGCCGTTGGGCCTGTTGGAGGCGGCCTGTAAGCAGGAGGAAAATCGCCCGGCTGTCCGCTTTTTACGTCCCCCCGATTGGGCAGCCGCACCCTCCAGGTGACATTTCCATACCGGTGAGGATACTTACAGGTTAACGGGCCGATCTGAGTACTTATTCCTATGCATTGGGAGACAGTGGTTTCCAAGTGAAAGCAGCCGGGGAAGGACGGGCCGGCACGAGCTTTGCTCTATTAGTTGGGTGATCGGTGAGGAGGTCGTCATGAGATACCTGTTCATTTTCCTAATCGCCCTCTCCCCGGCCTTCGGCTGGGTGGAGCCGGAAGAAGTTTTTGTCGATGAAATCGACGAGTCCGAATACGACCGCGGTGAAAGCTACGCTCGCTTCACCTACGCGGATAAATACGTCTTCGTCACCCATGAAGACGATGAAGAAGAGCAGGTCATTCGCAACCTGCCCGCGGCCTCGGGTGATTTCCTGAAAACGAGGACCGCCTCCTATGCCGAGGTCGAGTTTATCGACGGCAGCCTGCTCCAGGTGGCTGACCGTACCCACGTCGAATTTCAGGCAATCAACGAGATCTACAATAACGAGAGCTTGAGCGTCTTCAAGCTTTATAAAGGCAGCCTGTTCCTGCATGTTACCGACGAATGGGACCACAGCGACCGACGCGTTTTCCGCGTGGATACCGAGGACGGCTCGACCTATATCGAAGCACCCGGTATCTATCGCGTGGACCGCGAAAACGGTCTGACGAAACTGAAAGTGTTCCGGGGTTTTGCCGAACTGAGCGGCGAACGTCACTCCGAACCCGTCTACAGTGGTGAGTACAGCCAGGTCCGTAATATGGGTACGCCCTCGCGGACACGCACCTTCAATTCGTTCTACGGTGATCGCTTCGAGCGTTGGGCCTATGAGCGTCGGCCCCGTTCCGGTTCCGTCAGCAGCGCCTATGTGGACGGCTCCATCTCTTCCTATGCCGGAGATTTGGACGACCACGGCGAGTGGCGTTACCACGACGAATTGGACACCCACGTATGGGTGCCCGTGGTCACCACCAGTTGGCGTCCCTATTATCACGGTTACTGGGTACCGCGTCACGGCCGCTTGACCTGGGTCAGCTACGATCCTTTCGGCTGGGTAACCCACCACTACGGCCGTTGGGGCTGGAGCATCGGCTTCGGCTGGCACTGGATTCCCGGTTACCGTTACTCGCCCGCCTGGGTTGCCTGGAGCAGCTTCGATACCTACCTGGGCTGGTGCCCGCTGGGTTATTGGAACCGGCCTTACTATTATTGGCGTCATCGCCCGAGTACGGTCATCATCAATCACCACCACTACCGTTGGCGTTATATCTCCGCGACCCGGATCATTCATCGCGAGCGCATCTACAGCGATCGCGGCATCATCCACCGGGGCAAGCGCCACATCAGCACCGGACGCATTGCACTGGATCGGCGCGGCAGCCGCTCGGCGGTAAGCCTGACCAGAGCCGCACGCAATCCTGCCTTCAACCGTGAAGTCGCCGCTACCCGCACCTACCGTCGCGGCACCCTTGCCACTCGTACTCCAAGCGGCCGCATCGAAAGAACGGCCATCCGCGGCCCGCGCACCGGTACAAGCACCGTCATCCGGCATTCCCCGCGGATCACTCGATCCATCAGCTCCAGGGGCGGAACCTCGGTGTCTACCGATCGAGCCGGTCGTAGCGGCAGTTCGCGAGAGGTCGGCGTGACCAGGGGCTCTTCCACGCGGAACAGCAGCGTAACACGGGGCTCCACGTCTCGTAGCGGGACTTCCCGTTCCAGTGTGACCCGCGATCGGGGCAGTTCTTCCCGCTCGAACGCCACACGCGGCAGTTCCTCTCGGGGCAGTTCCTCACGGTCGAACGCCACACGCGGCAGCTCCGGCAGTTCCTCGCGCTCGAACGCCACACGCGGTAGTTCCGGCAGCTCTTCGCGGTCGAACGCCACGCGGGGTAGTTCCTCTCGGGGCAGTTCCTCACGGTCGAACGCCACACGCGGCAGCTCCGGCAGTTCTTCACGGTCGAACGCCACACGCGGCAGTTCCGGTAGTTCCTCGCGCTCGAACGCCACACGCGGTAGTTCCTCTCGGGGTAACCGTGAGAACGCCACACGCGGTAGTTCCGGCAGTTCTTCGCGGTCGAACGCCACGCGCGGTAGCTCCTCTCGGGGCAGTTCCTCGCGCTCCAACGCGACCAGAGGCTCCGGCAGTTCCTCGCGTTCTAACGCCACGCGGGGTAGTTCCTCCCGAGGTAGCTCCTCGCGCTCCAACGCGACCAGAAGCTCCGGCAGTTCCTCGCGCTCCAACGCGACCAGAAGCTCCGGCAGTTCCTCGCGCTCCAAAGCCACGCGTTCGTCCGGAAGTAAATCATCGCGTTCCAATGCGACCAGAAGCTCGGGAAGTTCTTCCCGCTCCTCGGCAACGCGAAGCTCCGGCAGCAAACCGCGCTCGTCTTCAGCATCGCGTGGATCGAGCAGTCGCAAACGCAATAACTGATTGCACAACCTCAGCCTTCTGAAAAGCCCGCCGAACATTCGGCGGGCTTTTTTTGATTACGCGCAGAGACCGTCCGTGCAGAGGTACCAGAAGTAGGTAGGAGGCATGCAGACACGGCCGGTGCCTCCTTTGACTTCCTTTTCCTGAGTGGTTACGAAACTGCGGATCTTCAGTTGGTCCAAGTTCATTTTCTTTTGCATAGCGTTCTCCAAATCGAGTGAGTTTATGCTCGGGAGCACGGCTGATTTTTTCAAAACACCGCTCCGATGTCAAATCAGGACATCATGATCTCGTCGATTCGGTAAAATGCTCGGCGGACAGTTAGCGGCCGGCAAGCGGGTTTTTGGCCATGCGGTCGATAAAGGGCGCAATTTCGTTAAGGTCCAGTACCTCGTCTTGCAAGCCCTCGTCTTCAACACTTTTGGGCATTCCGTAAATGGTGCAGGTCTCTTCCGACTGACTGACGATATAGCCGCCCGCATTACGCAAAACCTGGCAGCCGTCGGCGCCGTCCCGGCCCATGCCGGTCATGATGATGGCGATGACTTCACCCTTCTTGAACAGCGGCGCCGCGCTGTTGAACAGGACGTCCACGCTCGGTCGGCAGGAATTCACGGGTTTGTCCTGGTTCATGGCCAGCACCAGGCCGAAGTCCACTTCCCGTTCCAAAACCATGTGCCAGCCGCCTTTGGCGATGTAGGCGGTATTGGGTTGAAGCACATCGCCGTCCATGGCTTCAACCACCTGGATATCACCCTTTTTATTCAGACTCTGAGCAAGGGACTTGGTGAAGGTAGGCGGCATGTGCTGTACGATGAGGACGCTGAACGGCAATGGTCCCTTCAGGCGCTCGAAGACCTCGGCCAGGGCCTTGGGCCCGCCGGTAGAAATTCCGATCAGGACGATCTTGGGACGCAGGATACCTACCGAACGGGAGGGCGCAGGCGTGCGCTTGGGCGGGGCCGCTTCCCTGGCGGGTCGTCTGGTTTTGGCCTCGGGCCGAGCCTTGCGAACCGGCCGTTGTTTTTGTTTGCGGAAGGTGGGATGGCGGGAGAGGTTGGCCACCACGACCTTGAGGTTTTCTACCAGTTGATTCTGGTTTTGCACAAACGAGGATGTCTGAGGCTTGAGGACAAAGTCGATGGCGCCCAGTTCCAGGCATTCGATGGTCAATTGGGCGGCCTGGTCGGACAAGCCGCTGAGCATAACGACATCGGCCGAATTCCCCATCCGACGCAGTTCCTTGAGGGTAGCCAGCCCGTCCATGACGGGCATTTCCACGTCGAGCGTGATCAGGTCCACGTCATTGTAGTTGAGGAAATCCAAGGCCTTGCGGCCGTTGGATGCTTTACCCACCACTTCAACGCCGGGAATCTCGGCGAGACTCCGGGCGATGATGGTGCGATAGGTCGCCATATCCTCAACGATCAAGACTTTTAGGGGCAAGATCCGCTCCTACTCGTATTTCAAGAGTTCAGGGACGTTGATAATGCCCACCAGGGCATCGCCTTGTTTGACCACGCCCTCCAGGAATTTGGCCACATTGACGTCGGCATGTGCGGGCACCGGTTCTATATCGCCCTCCTCGCAGCTGATCACATCGCCGATCTGGTCGACCATCAGGCCCACCTGGTCCTTGTGCGTCTCGATGCCTTCACGTCTGGCAACCGGAGACAATTCCGAGTTGGTTTTCATGATCAGCAGGCTGCTGTCCTTGCTGCCCTCATGGTTTTGATAGCCCAGGGGAATGCCGGTATCGAAAATCGTCACGATCTGGCCGCGCAGGTTCAGCAGGCCGACGATATGGGATTTGGCAAGGGGTACCGGGGTAGCGCTTAAGTTGTAGTTGATTTCGCGGATCCCCAGGATGTTGATACCGTAGGTGCCGCCCCCCAACGTGAAGGTCATGAATTGCTTTTCCATTGGGACTCCTATGCAGATTCACGGGAATAAGATAACAATTCTTCGATCGATTTGATCAGCTCGATCTTGTCGAGTTTGACCTGATAGGCATCGAATCCGGCCTGACGGCCCGCCCGCATGGATTCCGGGTTGTCCAACGCGGTGATGGCCATGCACGGCAGGTGGTTGAAACGCGGGTCGGACTTGACCTTGGTCACCAACTCGTAGCCGTTCATGACCGGCATTTCGATATCGCTGAGGATCAGGTCGAACTCGGCCCCCTCTTCCAGGTATTCCCAAGCGTCCTGGCCATGAACCGCGGTGACGACGTCGAAGTGATATTCTTCCAGGTAGGTACGGATCATGGTCCGGAAGAACGGCGTGTCTTCCGCCAGCAGCACTGAGCGTTTTTTGCCGTCCTGCATGAGGGTGGTTTCCCGACGCTCGCCGAAAAGACCGTAGATGTCCAATACCAGCGTCATGCGATCCTTGATGATGGCGGAACCCAACACCCCTTCTGTCTGCATGACGTCCGTTTGGATATCCACGTTGGTATTGATGACGTCCTGCACCCGACTGGCCACGATGGCGTACGGCGAGCGCACCATGTTGGGCACCAACAGGTAGATGTGTCCGTCCTCGCTAGGCACGATGGGCTTGCAGTTGATCTTCTTTTCCAGGCGGAAGAGCGGGATGTTTTTACCGCCTACCTGGATCAACTCCTCGTCACCCATCTTCTCGATCCTGTCCCTATGGACTTTTTCGATACGGGTGATGAAGGACAGCGGCAGCGCGAAGTTCTCGTCGGGATGGTTGTTGAAGATCAGGAAGGACTGGGATTCCGTGCCTGCCGCGTGGGCATGCGCCGCCACGTCCTTATCGGAAATGTCTTGCAAGGCGTCAAACTTCAACTTGGCCGTGTTGGAAATGCCGTTAACATCCAAAATCAGGATGACGCGACCGTCACCCAGGATGGTGGTGCCGTGGAAACAGCTGATATGTTTGATAAAGGAACTGAGCGGCTTGACCACCACTTCTTCCACATCGCGAATGCGGTTGACCAGCAGGCCGTACTGGTTCACGCCGACGCGCAGAACCACGATATAGCGAGTCATACCGCCCTGGCGACGATCCTTGCCGGAACGACGCACTTCGTGTTCCCCGGCTTCTGTGCCGTGGCGACGGTCACTGAGGTTCCGGCGCCGATCTTCACGAACATTGCCGTCCTCGTCGACAAAAGTACGTTTCAGTTCCAATACGTCGGAGAGTCGCACTACCGGCAGCAAGCGACCGCGCAGGCGGTAGATCTCGTAATGACCCACCTTCTCCAGGCTCGAAGTGATCTCGTTTTCCTTGAGACGGACGATTTCTTCGATATTACCCTGGGGAATGGCGAAGTTGGAGCCTTCCACATCGATGATCACCGAGGAAACAATGGCCAGGGTGGTGGGCAGCTTGACCAGAATGGTGGTGCCGCGACCGAGGTCGGAGTTCAGGTCGACGGTACCGCCCAATTTCTCGAAGCTGGTCTTGACCACATCCATGCCCACGCCGCGACCGCTGATGTCGGTAACCTGTTCAGCCGTGGAGAATCCGGGCCGGAAGATGATGTTCAGGGCCTCGCGTTTGCCCATGTTTTCCAATTCCTGAGGCGTGCACAGGCCTTTTTCCAAAGCCTTGGCCTTGAGGATCTCGGGATCGATGCCCTTACCGTCATCGGAAATTTCCAGGTTCACCTGGCCGCCCTCGTGATAGGCGCGCAGCCTGAGGGTGCCCTCCCCCGGTTTGCCGGCCGCCATACGCGTATCCGGCATTTCGATGCCGTGGTCGATACTGTTGCGCACCAGGTGGGTCAAGGGATCGGTAATGGAGTCAATGATGGTCCGGTCCAGTTCGACCTCGGCGCCCTCCAACTCCACGGCGATTTGTTTACCCAGCGATTTGGACAGGTCGCGCACCATGCGCGGCACCTTGTTGAACACGGCGCCCACCTGCTGAAGGCGCGTCTGCATGACGCTCTCCTGCAATTCGGAGAGGCGTTGGTTCAGGCTTTGCAGCTCGGGCAGGTCCTTGTTGTCCAATTTCTGCACCAACTGGTTCCTGGAGAGAATCAACTCCCCGGCCAGGTTCATCAACTTGTTGAGCAGACCGGTGTTCACCCGGACGGTGGTGGTTGCCGCGGGCGCGGCGGCGGTCGTCTTGGTGCGCGCCTTGGCCGGGGCCGCCGTCTTGGGCGGAGCCGCCGGTTTGGCGGCGGGAGGAGCGGCAGCGGCCGGTGCGGGCGCTGTCGGTTTGGCGGGCGCTGCCTCCGCGACGGGCGCGGGCGCCGGGGCCGGTGCGGGCTCGGGTTCAGGCGCCGGCGGCGGCTCGGGAGCCGCGTACAACTGCCCGCAGGCTTCCTTGTCCAGCTTACTCATATCGGCCTCGTCCACCCGCAGGGAGGCAGACGCAAAGTCGCCGTCCAAAACGGTGGCGAAGACGATTTCGGCCATGTGTTCCTTATCGTTTTCCAGGTTGCCGTCTTCCCAAACCAGGCAGCCGAAGGAGTTCAGGTAATCGGCCAGGGTCTCGAAATTCTTTTTCTTTTGTTTGTCGCGGTGAGACTCTTTCTCGAAGGGCAGGCGGTAGACATTGAAACCCTTCGCCAGATAGCCGTTCAACTCGTCTTCGGTGATCAGGGGTGCGGGCTGATCGGCGCCGCCGGAGGGCGCCGCAACCGGTTCGGGTTCCGGTTCCGGGGCGGCCGCGGCCGGAGCCGGCGCCGCGGCCGAAGCGCCGTCCCCGGGCATGACGCCGCCGCTCTTGATGAGTATGTCCAAAATACGTAATTCTTCAGCAATGGGAACATCGTCCTGATTGGCCAGGTCGTCCAACATGGCTTTCAGGCAATCGGTGCCGCGCAGCAGGATATCGGCAACCTCGGGCGTCATGTCCGCCTTGCCGTTGCGGACCATGTCCATGAGGCTTTCCATACCATGGGAGATCTCTTTCACCGCATCGAAACCCAAAAAACCACTGCCGCCCTTGATGGTATGGACCGAGCGGAAGATCATGTTGATGGCATCGGGCGTGACACCGCCGCTCTCCATGTCCAGGAGGTTGGACTCGACCACCTCGATATGCTCTAGACTTTCTTCGCGGAACCCCGCGATAAGTTCGGCATCTTCAAATTCAAATTCAGACATTTTACGATCCTCTATATGGGTTTCGCAGCGGTTGCCTGGCAACCGGATCATGTGGGTAGCTCCGGGTTTCCTTTCGAGAAGGCCTGCCGGAAATCGGTGCCGGATCATTTTCCCGCAACTGCCCGATAGGGCCGCAACAGGTTTTCATATGCGACACTTCAATTCGATTCATCGGAGTAGGACGGTGTTTCTTTAGGGGATCAAACCGTTTATTTGTACAAAAACGAATCGGAACACACCCATACGACCCAATCTCCGGGAAAGCCTTCAGGCTCTCCATGTCCGCCCCCGACCATTGTTTTTCCAACCGCGACCCTGTATGTCATGAAGTCAGTTACGATCTGCCCACTGACGTTGCCATTCATACTCATCGAGACCGACACGGCCCAGCTTTCTAGAACATTCTTCAGCAAGCCGTTGCGCCTGATCATAACGCAGCTCACCAACCCAGTGGTATTTGACCTGGTTTTCACCTGTGAATACGAAGCTCTCGCCCACCTTTTCCGCGATAACATCGCCACCGGGCTTCTCCGGCTTGAAATGAACCATATTGAGACAGTGAGGGTTCTTCTTAACCGTAACTTTCTTAAAACACTCCGGGAGGACTATTTCGAACGCCTGATCATCGGCTGTTCTTTCCTTTAGAGGCAAGAGAGGGAAGGCCCTGCTTTCACTTATTCTTGTTGCATCACACCTTGGTTGGATACACACCCAAAAGAGAGAACCGTTCTCGACTTTCTCTTCCACAAGCGTGCCGAGAGAAAGTTTTCTTCGCGGGCTGTCGGCATAAAAGGTTCTCATGGATGACATTATGGAAAATTTTTCATTGAGGTGCGGCTCATTTGGCCGGAATATATCGGCAATATCTATCCGATTCTGTTTTCTATCCTTTTTGCCCTTGCCAATCACCTCTTCGACACCGGCTTTCCCTTTCGCGAGGAGGATTTCAACCTTTTCTTTGGATAATTCTTTTTTGCGCGACGGAAGAGAGAACGATTCGGGCTGCTCTTCCAGCCATTGACTGAGCATCTGCATCCCAACATGTTGCCCTGGTTCAGACTCATCGATCACAGATCTCAACTCGTCCGCAATAAGACCGGCCATAAAATCTTCAGCATCCTCGGGTTGACCGAGGAGAATGCGATGGTGAAGGTATGCAGGATCTAAATCCGCCGAAAAGCGGGCAAGTACCTTGTGCGTATTTTTGCGAATTTGGGCAAGGGATGCCAGGGCCAGATTGGAGATAAGGCCTTTGGTCATATGGGCGTACTCTTCGGTCAGTCTGCCGGCAAGCGCTTCGAAAGGTATAATCTGCTCTTTATCAGGAGTTTTTGTCTTTGGTTTGGCAAAAATGACGATACGCAAAGAGTTGTTTAGCGAAAAAGACCACGAGCCGTCCTGGGTAAAGCCAATGCCGGCATCCTCCAAGGTATTACCGATCTTTTCCGCAATCTTGGCAAGATCCGCCTCTCCTGTATAAATTGCCATGAGTAATAGTCGCTCCGGCTGTTTCGCCTGTTTCTCGGCGATATCGCGAATGACCTCTCGGATTTTTTTCCCTCCGTCTTTATCGATGGACCAGTCGAGGACGACGATATCGGAACACTGTCCAAGCCTGGAGACGGTCTCCCAAATAGTTTCCCGGTTTGTTTGATCAGGTTTCAACACCGAGCAGACAATGCCCTTTTCCGCGAAGTGCTCTATCGTCTGTCCGGCATTCAGCAAATGTGCTATGTCCTCAGTGGATGAATGATTGGTATTACTTTCGGTTTCCGTCCGGCCTCGCCGTCCCGGCTTTGTTAGTTGTGTGGGTTGATTAGCCGGGTGCTCAAAAACGGCCCGGTCATCCACAACGACCGCTGTATGTAAAAATGCTTCGGCTACCTCTTGGCACCTTTGCGAGAAAGAACTCATCGATCAATTACTCCTTGGGCACAATTCTGAAGGTTGCACCGGAAGATTTGTTGTCATCCAAGACCAGGTCATAGTTTTCTTTGGCCAAAACTTCCCGGGAAATCGCCAATCCGAGGCCACGCCCTCCCGGTTTTGTTGAAAACCCGGGTTCAAAAATATGTGGCTTGCTTCGCGCCGAAATACCCGGGCCGGTATCGGAAACGATAAACGCTTTGGCCTTGGCGTCGAGGACAATAATTCTCGGCTGGGACCGTTCTTTGAGCCAGAAGATTGAATTGTCGACAAGGTTCACAAAGACAGGATAATAGGTCGACGGAAAACCGATGATTTTTTTCTTTGCAAACGCGTCTGTCACCTTCAAGGAAACATCATGACGGTTCAACCGAACTTTGAAGAGATCATGAAGGTACTTGGCAATATCCGAGCCTTCGATTTCAATGGCTTTTCGATAAAGCCTGCGGTGGAGCGGGGTAAATAACGTGAGATATCCGTCCAGATGATCGAAAGTCGTACGCAAATCCTGGTAAAGAGAGACGATGTCCGGATTGATGTCAGCCCAACTTTTCAACCGCATGATGTTTTCGCGAATGACCCTTATCAAACTGTCGAATTCGTGGTTGATGATCTCGATGGCCATCCCCAGTTGGCTCATCTCCAAGTCCATATCGGCACGTTCTCGTAACGCGAGTACTTCCTCTTCCAGTGAGGCGTTGATTTCCGCATCACCGATCAGGAGACCGTCTTCGTCGCGGAACCATTGGATGTTTTGAATCTGGGCGCGTATATGCTCCAAGAGTAGGCGCCCGTTTTCCGCTTTCTCTTCCACCTGGGCTTCCAGCTTCAGCCGTAATTCATCAACCTCATCCTGAGTCATGGCCGATAATTTCGTCCCGTGAAATTGAGCCTCAACGCGATTGATCACTTCCGTTATCTCACCGATGATGCTTCGTGTAAGCCGTGTAATGCGGGAGCTGGTTTGCTTTACCGTTTCATTCGTCCCTTTGGCTTCTCTGGAAACCGATGAACTCATATCGCGAGTCGCCTGGTTCAATAACTGAGCCGATCTTTTCCGTTGGTCCAATTGAAGACCGTTTTGCTCCGCGGCTTCTGCTATCTTCCGGCTCAAGCGCCGGCGCTCTGACGAGAATAAGGTTTCATCGAGGAGTTTCTTCTCCGTCCGATAGGCTTCCCAGTCACGCTTCAGTGCCTTGGTTAGGGCAACACCTCTCGGCAGTTGGATGGCGTATCGCTTGCTTAGTTTATCCAGATCCTTGTTGAAGCCCACTTCAGCTTGCAACAAGTCTTCAGCCCCCTGACCGGGCATTTTATTGGCGATCGCTTTTCCAATTTTGGCATCGACCTCGCTTTCCAGTGCTTCCACCTTCCTTTGAGGTTCGTCATTATCGAGCCTGCCAAAGAAGGTTTCGAGATCTGTTTTGAGCCTTCTTCGCTTTTCCCGGCTTCCCTTTTCGCGTTTTTCTTTCGCTTTGTGAGCAACCTGGAATTCTTCCAATCGGTCTCGAAACGTTTCAGCTAATGTACCGCCTTCACGAAAGAAATCTGCCACAATTTGCACAAAAAAATGCATTAAGATGGATCGAAACTCTCGGTACGCCGCGTTTTTTTGGAAGCCCTCACGACCGGCTTTTTCCACAAGTGATTTATTGGCCTGATTCGATAACCGGATCGATCCGAATAGTCTTCTATATGAGAAGAAATAATATCCGGCACTTTTGGTTCTTCTCTTCTCCATTTCAAGCCAATCGAAATCAGAGTCCCCATATGGCAAAATGCGAATTCCGTCGCGGTAGATATAAAGACCGCTGATCTTGTCCAACTTGCGGCCAACCTTCACGAAATCCCCTTTGGGAAGCTTCGATTCACTTTCTCTTCCCATGACATAGGCAAAATCCAGCTCGAACGAACCACAAGATACCGGTCTTCCTAATGAGCCTCTCCATGGGACGGTATGATGGACCGGTTCTTCATCATAGACAGTGACCGTGCCTTGAAATTGTCCGTACTCATCAAACCTTCCTTTGATGTGGTGATCCGCAAGTTCAAATTCTTCAGGGGTAAAAAATTCGGCAGAGCCGATAATGTCGAGGGGGGCGTCATCTGTGGGCCAATAGCGGAAAGCTGTTTCGATAGCGGGCCTTTGATCCGGCAACATAGTGTTTGTGAAACCAACAAGAAGCTTCTTCAGATCGGAGATTTCCTTACCACCCCCGTCAACTTCTAATTCAACTTGTAGATCCTCGGAAGCGGGTAAAATGAAAAAATGAGTCCCTCGCCCGTTCTTTAGAGATAAATCTTTAAAAAAAGCATCCAAATCAAGCGGATCAACGTTGAACCGGTCCAAATCACCACTTAGCCGGTCGTACTGGTTTTCATCGATCCGGTCTACAAGGCTCTCCAAATTCTCACGAACCTCATTGACCATGGCCTCGATATCCCGAGCATCGGGTAATGTGTTGCCGGGAAAGGTTTTGACTGGTATCTCGATATCGCTGAGGTTGATACCGGGGCATTCAAAAAGTCCCCAGTGTATGTAGGCGGCCACCAACTCCATAAGTTCGCCGTTTCGCTCTGCCCGGGTCAATACCAGGACTTGTGGGCCGATCAGGGCGATCGCCAAACGGCCGATCCCTTTCTCACCCATGATGGGTCTTTTCTTTTTCTTTTCATCCACCGGTGGCATTTCCAAGCCGGCGCCGCCTATCTTGCTTTCGGTTCCCAAGGTCAGCCAGCGATTTTCAAAATCATCCCTCGTCATGCCAAGCCCGTCATCCCGGAGAATAAACAACCGGTCGCTACGAAAATAGTCGACCTCTACATGGTCCGCGTAAGCGTCATGGGCGTTTTTGAACAGCTCGCTAATGGCCGTGGGAATCCCCGCGATCTGTTGGCGGCCAAGCATATCGACAGTACGCGCCCTGGCTTGGAATCTGGCCAACTAGTTCACCTCCAAGGCATGCCGGTTGAAATTTTCCCCGAATTTTTGAGCGAGCAGAACCGGCACGGCATTTCCAATTTGTTTGGTCATTTGAACCAGACTGCCTTCTAGAATGAAGCCCATGGGAAAAGTTTGCAGCCGTGCCGCTTCTCGGGGCGTAATCGCACGATTTTGTTCGGGATGGCCGAAACGGCCGTTGCTCAGGCTGGTGCACCGGGTGGTCAAACCGGTTGCGGGCGCGCCCCAATGCATCCGGCCATAGACATCCGGGTGCCCGGAGTAGCCCCGGTGACAGTCCAGATGAAGATGCTGGGGCCAGTCTCTACGATCACCCCCCGGTGGGGTATTGGTAATCCGTTCCATGTTCAAAGGGCTCAAATTCGCCGCGCGATGCCCTTGTACCCCGGGATGAGTCTCTCCCGCCGCAATAGGAGGCAATTGAGTATAATCGCCAATCCACTCTCGCACGGTCGAAAATTCGGGCTGTTCCGTTTCAGGGCCGTGTGTGGGCAACGGGAAGTCGATCATGCTGTGAAGCGCCGCAATCAACACCAGCCTGCGGCGGCGTTGCGGCACCCCGTAGCTTTGGGAGGCGACCACCTGGTGCTTGACGTGGTAGCCCAGTTCCCCCAGTAAGGCAATAAAGTCCTGTAAGGGTCCGTCCTGATTTCTAATTCTTTGAACGCCGGGTACGTTTTCAACGAAAATATAATCGGGCATAAAGTGAGCGATGAATTGACCGAAAGCAGCCAACAGACCCACTCTTTCATCATTTTCGGGCAATACGGTGTTCTGTTTGGTAAAGGGCTGACAGGGAGCACAACCGCAAAAAAGGATAGGATCGTGTTCCCGGACTCGATTTACCAATGGCGCCAAATCATCGAAGGTCAGGTTCTCGATGCGGTCTTCAATGAAATGGACGTCAGGAAAATTGCGCCGGTAGGTCTTAGCCGCGCCATGGTCGGCGTCTATTGCGAAGACAAGCTCGTGACCAGCTTCTTGGAATCCCTGGCTGGTTCCCCCGCAACCGGAGAAAAAATCGAATACTTGAATGGGCATGTCTACTGCATCCAAAAGTTTAATATCGTCAGGAGCATTATACACAAACCTTTTGCTCAGCCCAGGAAAAACCCTTATAGGGGGTGTAATTGAAAGTGGGGGCGGTGATATGAGAAAAAGTGCTGGACATTTGACCCTGGTCCATGGGAGGTTAAATGGGAAACTATCATGAGAGGTGACCCATGCCCATCGATAAGCACCCGGCTCCCAGAAAAAGAAAACCGACCAAATCTCCCCGCGACTCAAAGGAAAGCTTGGAGTCAAG
>JASJCB010000362.1 GCA_030066195.1 Acidobacteriota bacterium | reverse complement strand
GGTCACTCTAATGCAACCGTCTGGAAATGCACGCAGGATGCGTGCGCGCCCAGGGGTTTCCCGCCTCGCCTCGCCCGGAGGGCGATTCTCGGCTTGCATGCTCAGGTTTTGATGCTTGCATATACATTCCATGAGCTGTTCACCCAAGTGATTCCGCATGATAAAGTGAAGCAACGCTATGGAGTGTGACAGCCTTGACCGATTATCAATTCGATATCTTCATCAGCTACAGCGAACAGGACGGCAATTGGGTTCGCAACTGGTTGCTTCCTCGCCTGGAACAGGCAGGCTGTCTGGTTTGTATCGATATCCGCGATTTTAAAATAGGCAAACCCGAAATCGTCAATAGAGAATACGCGGTGGCACATAGCGCTTTCACCATTCTGGTCTTAAGTCCTTCCTGGTTGAAAAGTGAAGCATCGGCATTCGAAGCCTTACTGCTCCAGCATAAGGACCCCATGGCTTTACAGGGACGCCTGCTGCCGATCATGCTGACTGAATGCCGCCTACCCGACAGATTGAAAATACTGACCGGGGCCGACTTCCGCGAGCCGGGCGGTCGTGAGGGTGAATTGTCCCGGTTGCTCGGACAGATCGGTAAGGACGGTGCCAAAGCGGTGGTTTCTGAACCCGAGCCCCAACCGGTCTACCGTGACCAAAATAGTCAGGAACTCTCTGAGGCCCTGGAGAAAGTACGTCAGCAATTGGAACGGGCAACCATCGAAGGTACATCCACAAGTGAACTCAAAGCGGAGGAATTGGAATTAAGACGTCGGCAGCGCGAGGGCGGACGGCGGCATCCGGGTGAGATCCTGTGCGATCGCTATAGATTGATCGACGTTTTGGGTAAAGGCGGTTTCGCCGAGGTGTGGAAGGCCTGGGACATTCCTAGGCGTCGCCTCGTTGCAGTGAAGATAATGCACGGGCAATTTACGGATGACAAGACCCGTAAAGAACGCTTCTTTCGGGGCGCCCGTAAGATGCGGGAACTTCGTCACCCTGCCATTGTCGATGTTCTGGAAGAACAATGTGAAGACGAAGGTTTCCCCTTCTTCGTAATGGCCTTCTGGGACGGAGGAAACCTCCACAATCGCGTGTTGCGTGAAAAGATGGGCGCAAACACGGCACTCGCTACGATTCGCACCGTCGGCGAAGCCCTGGCTTATGCCCATCAAAACGGCCTCGTTCATCGAGACATCAAACCGGAAAATATCCTCCTCGACGGTCACGGTAGGGCCTGCCTGACGGACTTCGACCTGGTCAAGGCAGAGGACACGACGGGCGGCACACGGACCAAAGCGGGCATGGGCACCTTTTTCTATGCGGCCCCGGAACTGATGCACAATGCCCGTGAGGCGGATAAGACCGCCGACATTTACGGCCTGGGGATGACAACCCTTTTTGCCCTACACGGTCAAGAACTTCCCTGGGAGGTCTTGCGTGATCCCGAGGGACTGATTCAAAAGCTTTCATGTGTGCCGTCACAAAAAGAGGCGATCGCCAAGGCAATCGCCTTGCGTCCGGAAAACCGTTTCCCCTCCGTTGAAGCCTTCCTGGCAGCTCTGAAACCTTCTGAACCAGGCAATGCTCCTAAAGCGCCAAATGACTTCAACCCCGGCGATGATTGGGTCACCATCGCCCCCGGCGAATTCACCATGGGTAATGACAGCGGAGTTAGCTGGGAAAAACCGGCCCACCAGGTGCGGATCACCGAGTCTTTTTGGCTGGGCCGGCACCCGGTTACCAACCGGGAGTTCCGCCGGTTCTGGGAAGCCGGTGGGTACAAGGAACAGCGCTTTTGGACAGATGAAAGTTGGGATCGGCTTCAGTCAGAGGGCTGGGACAAACCCGCGTATTGGGATCATGCCGGCTTTAATGGGGATGAGCAGCCCGTGGTCGGCGTCGGTTGGTTTGAAGCATTAGCCTATTGCAAGTGGTTAAGCGAAACCATGAAATTACCGGAAGGCTTCTCGGTAATGCTGCCCACGGAGGCTCAGTGGGAATGGGCGGCTTGTGGCAGCGAGAACCGCCCGTATCCTTGGGGGACTCGGAAACCCTCCAAGGAGTTGGCCAATTTCGGCGGGACGGTTGGAAAAATAACCGATGTCGGCTCCTACCCGCAAGGCGCTACGCCGGAAGGTGTCCATGACATGGCGGGTAATGTCTGGGAGTGGTGCCGGGATCATTGGTCCGACCGGGTATACAAACAGCGGCAATCGATAACGGAAGATCCGTACCACCAGGAGGGCGATGCTGCCGTGCGGGCGCTGCGTGGCGGCGCCTGGCTCAGCGACGCCGTCGGCCTGCGGGCTTCGAGCCGCGGCAGGGACCTCGTCTGGCTCCGCGACGCCTTCGTCGGCTTTCGCTGTTGCTTGTGTCGGCGGCCCGAGCACGGTTGATTCTTGGCCCGTTGGCCTTTGGGGCGAAGCCCCCCTGGGCGCGCACGCATCCTGCGTGCATTTCCAGACGATTGAATTAGAATGACCGTGGGTTTTGAATGACCCCGGCAGTTGCAATGGAAGTTTGCTCCTTCAAGGCTTCGTTTCCCTGCACACGGGCCTCATGCTCGCCCAGAGGTACAAAATCCCGGTTTGAGGGTAGCCAGGGCATGGTAAATGTGGGAAGAAGGGTAGCTTGTAACTTCCCGGCTTTATTCATGACCCACGGTCACTCTAATGCAACCGTCTGGAAATGCACGCAGGATGCGTGCGCGCCCAGGGGTTTCGCCTCGCCTCGCCCTGAGGGCCTTTGTCACGGGGAGCGTCGAGGGAGCAAGAGATCCAAAGAAGTAATTAAAGCAAGCTAGGAGGTATTCCCGGGCGCGCCCGCGTCTCGCGGGCTGCAAACCGTTCATTTCGCCATGGCGAAATTAGGCGGATCGCTCTACCGTGTCATAAACATTTTCCGAAAGCTCTTTACAATTCGCGCTCGTTCCTTCGTCACATCGCTTGCAGCCCGCGAGACGCGGGCCTGCCGCGCCGAAGCGTGCGTAGGCGGGCGCTCCCGGGAAGACCTCATAGTTTACACTTGCTTCTTCCAGGCGTTGACTGCGAACGGTGGGTCAGGCCGGTGTTGGCCGGGAGTGGGGAGATCGCTCGATGCACCTCTTCACATCCCTACAACAAAGGCCGGTGTATCAAATCGCACAAAGGCAGGGGCTTCTCTCCGACGACAAGAGAGGCGGAATAAGTGGTCCAATGGTCTTCCCCCGTCCTCCTCGGAAAGGGTTGATCGCAACCGGGGAGGGAACCATGTCCTTTTCCAAAGAATAACCCGTCTCCCACTCATCATCATGAATGAATCAAGCGTCAAGGAGGAAGCTCATGGCGCCCACCGCTGCAAACACCGTCATGGGTCATCGGGAGAGTACCCCGTCATCCGGGGGTGTGGTAGAGGTAGATCGGCTCGTCTTTTCCTATCCCAACCCGGGCCGAAAGCCCTCGTCGCCCATCTTGCACATCGACAGCGTCAAACTATTTCACGGTGAACGGCTTTTCATCTATGGCCCCAGCGGTTGCGGAAAAACAACCCTGCTTGGTCTTCTGGCGGGCGTTCTCGAGCCCGATAGCGGCATGGTCAGGATTCTGGGAGAGGATTTAGGGCAAATGAGTCGCGCTTCCAGAGATGCGTTCCGCGCGGCTCACATCGGGTACATCTTTCAAATGTTCAATTTACTGCCCTACCTTTCGGTTCTGGACAATATTCTATTGCCCACCTTCATCAACGATAAGAGAAAGTCAAAAATCAAACGATCGCCGAAAGAGGCCGCCGTTGCCTTAGCCGAGTCGCTGGGGTTGGGAGACCAACTTCATTCACGGAGCAGTGAATTGAGTGTGGGGCAACAACAACGAGTTGCCGCCGCGCGAGCCTTGATCGGAGCTCCGGAGGTGGTGATTGCAGACGAGCCGACTTCGGCTTTGGATGCCGACCGTCGCCGTGAATTTCTGGATTTGCTTTTCGAGCAATGTCGCGCGGTGTCCGCGGCCCTGATATTCGTGAGCCATGACCGCGGCCTGCAAACGATGTTCGACAGGTCCGTGGATCTCTCAGAGTTAAACCGGGCGGTGACACCATGATTTTGCGCCTGGCGGTGTCATCCCTCCACAATCGCCTGCTGGTAAGTGCGCTCACGGTGTTTTCAATCGCCCTATCCGTAGCTTTGCTTCTGGGCGTTGAGCAAGTTCGTACAGGATTGCGCGAGAGCTTTTCCAACACGATCAGCGGTACCGACCTCATTGTAGGAACCCGCGTGGGTAAGCTGCAACTCGTTCTTTTCACGGTGTTCGGCATCGGCTCCACGCCGGATAATATCGATTATGAGACATTCGATCGATACCGAAACCACCCGGCCGTTGCCTGGGCCGTGCCTTTTTCATTGGGCGACAGTCATCGGGGTTTTCGGGTGGTAGCGACCGATGCGACCTATTTTGAACATGTGCGGCACCACCAAAACCGATCGATTCAATTTGTTTCGGGGCAGCCGCCGAAAGGGCTCTACGATGCCGTTATCGGCCATAAGGTGGCCGAAGAGCTTGGTTATCGGACCGGAACAAAAATCGTTGTTTCCCATGGTATGTCCGCCGGCATCCTGGACCACGATGAGCATCCTTTTACGATTACCGGCGTTCTGGACCGGACGGCGACCCCCATAGATCACACCGTTTATATCACTCTGGCCGGCATGGAAGCGATCCACGCCGGTTGGCCTGCCAATGTTCCCGTGGATGCAGGTAACCATTCAACGGCAACACGGGATGTAAACCATCAGCGAGCCGGGGAAACGGGGGAGGGAGAGATTCAGATCGCGTCCATTACCGCTTTTTTTCTCGGCTTGAACTCGCGCATCGACACGATGCGCCTGCAACGCGAAATCAATTCAGACAAGAGCGAACCGCTTCTGGCCATCATCCCGGGGGTGGCGCTTTCGGCCCTGTGGAGGGGGATCGATATGACGGATTCGGGCCTGAAGGCAATTTCCGGCATGGTGATTTTGGTGGGGCTTACCGGCATGCTCGTATCCTTGTTGGCCGGCCTTCAAGAGAGGCGGCGTGAAATGGCCATCCTCAGGGCCGTCGGCGCACGGCCGGGTATCGTGGTGCGCCTTCTGCTCCTGGAGGCCGCGGCGCTTACGTTTTGCGGCCTGCTTGGTGGTCTATGCATCAATTACGGCCTGTTGGCTTTGGGCCGGCCTCTTCTGGAAAGCGCTTTCGGCCTGGTGTTACCCATCAGGCCTCCCTCTGTCATTGAATGGGCCTACCTGGGCGTGGTTTGGTCGGCAGGCATTCTGATGGGTCTGGCGCCGGCCCTCAATGCCTACAGGAATACACTCGTCGACGGCCTGAGTGTTCGGGTCTAGCACCGGCGCCGCGCGTCAAACACGATACTGTACTGACAGCATCCAAGGATCCTCATAAAAGAGTTAACCAGCAAAAATAAGGAGGCTTACACGGTGTCACATTCTTTGGAAGGACTCAGCGGGCCGGAAGAGATCCGTCAAGTGGATTTAACCAACGGGCTCACAACAGTGAAAGAACGGCCCCGGCATCTATCTTGGCTTGATCATATCGGTGCCTTCCTGGCAGGGTTGTGCGCCCTCCACTGCTTTCTCCTTATGTTGGGATCAATTGTCCTCGGGTTCACCGCGTCCAGCTTTTTTCTCAACCCGGGTTTGCGTTGGCTGATGGTTTTTCTGGTGGCCTCCGTGGCGGTAGGCAGTCTCTTTGCTCACGGCAAACACCTTGAGCAAGGTCCGGCCTGGCTCATGGTCGCCGGATTGGCAGCCATCATCATCGCCAACCTTTGGGGGATTTTGGCTTCACCCGGTGAGGTGTTATCCATGTGCGGCGGCCTGTTTTTGGCAGCAGGTCATTTGACCCAGTTGTCAAGGGCCGGGCGCGCACATCGGTCTGCAAGGATCTCCACAAGGCACCATCTGCCAAGAAAAATTGCTCTCCTGTTACTTTTAGTTACCTTCATGACGACCATTTTCCAACTTCCGTCAATATCCGGTATCTTCCCTCTTCAGGATAGCCGGCCCGCGGAAGCCCGGGCCGACGAGGGATCGATCGGATGGAAAGTGCTCGCCCAGTTGGACATTCGTACAGGCGACATCGGGCCCGACCTCAAAAATATAATCGGTGGTCGGGCGAGAATTCCCGGATTCATTGTTCCTTTGGATCAGGAAGGCAAAACATTCCTGCTGGTGCCCTACGCCGGCGCCTGCATTCACACACCGCCGCCGCCGGCCAACCAGATCGTTTACGTAACAATGCAAGCCGAAGCCACCCCCATCGACCCCTGGAGCTGGGAACCTATTTGGGTCACCGGGACTCTTGAAATCATGGAAATTCGCAGCCCTTATGGATCAGCGGGCTTCAAAATGAATGGTATTACAACGGAAAATTACAGATGAGAGGCGTTATGTTCAAAAAGCATGGTTCAATCACACTAAACCCCAAAACAATTTCGATATTACCCCTGTTGGTTTTCATAGCGCCGCTTTGGGGCCAACATGGGGCCCATACGCACGGAAAGGCAGAGCTGAACCTGGTTTTGAATTCTGACCGTGAAATAGTCGCGGAATTAATCTCCCCGGCTGAATCGGTATATGGATTTGAGCATGCCCCCCGAAATGCCAAGGAGACCGAGCAAATGAAGGAGGGTTTGAAGCGCCTGAAAGCCTCGCTCTCCAATATGTTGGTCTTCGAGAAACAGGCGGTCTGTAAAATCACGGAAATTGACGGAGAGAGTTACTCCGGGGCCGTGGAGGGCTCCCGACCGGGTGGGGCGGGGTCACCAGGAATCTCCGAGGGCCACGAAGCACATGGACAGACGGAACACACGGAAAAGCACCACGCCCATCATGGAGAAAAACACGGAGGAAAAAATAGTCGGGCTACTGAGGATAGCCGTCACCGGAATGTGATGATCCGTTGGAGGGTCCTATGCGGGGCCGATTTGACGGGACAGAGGATGATCGTGAACTGGAGTGAAGTACTGCCGGATATCCACCACATAGAGTTGACCCTACTTACCCAGGATCGGCAAGATGCGATCAGCCTCCGACGTAGCGGCGCAAAAATCCGTCTCTAATTCCCACGGCAACGAGTCCAAGAGAATTTGACGCTAAAGAAAAGGCGCAACTTCTCAAAAAGCCCGGGTTAGATACAGAGTAGCGTGAACAAGGCCCACCTGGCTCAACCCGGGTATGGAACCGAAAGCCGGCCTGAATGATGACCTTGTTTATGAGCAAGGTGGGTTTTGTTCGCGACGGAGGGACCACAAAAGAACGCGACGTATGTACGGAGACCGAAGGGAAGCAGCCGGCCTGAAAGGCGGTTTGGATTTGCGTGCGGGCATGCCTTCGGTCTTTTGGTAATGACTTGTTCCTCGGGGATTGTTTG
>JASJCB010000361.1 GCA_030066195.1 Acidobacteriota bacterium | reverse complement strand
AGGGCTTCCAAGGTGAGCGAGGGCATGGGAGATCTGTTGTCATCGTTCAGGGTGTATAAAAAGGAATCCAGGCCCTTGGTAGAACCCTTCCAGCGGGTATAGAAGTCTTTGAACTCAGCTCGCCGCTCTTTATCTTGCAGGTAGGCGCGGCCCATGGATCGTGTTGCCTTTTCCAGATCTCCCTCGGCCATATAGATTCGCGCCGCCAAGGAGTGGTATTCCTTGAAGCCGTCCAAAATGACCCGTTCGTAAAACCAGGAGCTTTCGTTGTCCAGGAATCGTTGGAATACATCCAGGCCGCTCGCCGCTTCCACCCACTTTTTGGCGGCCGTGTAATCTTTTTTCGCCTGGGCTGACTCTGCCTTCAAGGCATAGGCATAAGCCAGGTGATAGTTGGTCCTGCCCTCCCAATTGTTGCGCTGTCTTCGGTTTTTGAATTGAGGCGGGTCGGCCAATTTTTGTTTCAGACCGCTGATTTCCTTGTCCAGCAGTTCAAGCTCCCATCCGCTTTCACTAGCCGGCAATTTGCTCAGAGCCAGCAGCCGATATCGGGAGGCGAAGGGGAGTTCGGAAGCAAACAATTGGTCGAGGGCGGCGTCACGCTCTTTATCCGAGGGCGACCAGAGCCATTGGGAGTAAAGGAACAGAGGAAGAAAAAAGGTGTCTATCTTTTCCGGTCCACGGGCCAGGGTCTCCAAAAAAGCACGTTCTTTTTGCGTTCCCTTGTAATGAAAGACCACTCTTTGGGCAAAACTGTTGTGCACCGCGTCCAAAGCGTAGTCTGGTCGTTCCCGACCCAATTTGGCGATCATCACGTTGAGCGTTTTCCCGTCCATACGCTCGGCGACATCGTAACAACGGTTGAATAAGTGGGGACCGTTAAGGGCCGTATCGGGGATTCGAGAAAGAATCTCATCACCTTTTTTTCTTTCGTTCAAGGTGTAAAATAAACCGACAAGTTCTTGTAGTTGGTCGTAGTTGTAATTGGCAATGGGTTGTTCTTGGACGGCGGCCAGAACGGCCTCTTTCGCCTCCGGCAATTGACCGGACTGTTGGTAGGTGCGGATCTGGTCCATGATCCATCGGGAAGGATCTACCTGCTCCGGTTCCTGCTGGAGAAAAAGAAAGAAGGCAAATAGCATGAAGCGACTCCTCGAAACACGTCTCAAATAGATAAAGCGGCAATAGGGAATAAATGGGGTCAGGTAATCGGATTCAGCGCGATTTTACCCGCTTTTTTTATCCCAAGATATTCAAAAGACTGTTGTTCTGAGCCAGGGCCGCGTCGGCCTCGGGGTTGGCCGCTTCGGAGTTGCCGGACAGGTCAAGTGTTGCCAACTGAGCATCGCTCGATGCAAACGTCGCTGTTTGCAGGAGGCTGTTTATATCGGAATTGGAGGAATCCTGAGAACCGCCGATGGTGCCCAGCAGCGAAGCATCGGTTTCGGCGGTCAGCAATGTGGGCAGGGCGCCTTGCAGTTGGTTCAGCAGTTCCGCTTCCTCGGAAACTTCTACGGAATCTTCGTCGCTTTGGGCTTCCGATGTGGTTTCTTCCTCGGTTGACGCGGCTTCGGTCTCCTGGGGCGCCGTGGCGGAATTTAGATTACCCAAAAGATCCTGACTGCTGAGCGCGCTGATTTCCATAGAGTCCTCCTGTCCGTTAAAATTTATCGGAAGTCAGCCGCGGGATCTTGATGTGCGCTCCATCACGGATCGATTGATCTGGAAAGCGCGGGCGCCCAACCCAACGGGTGCGCGCCCAATTGTAGTGCATTACCCTTTAGCGATTGCCCGTCGCATAGGCCACCTGTTGACCGGCGCGTTTGGTCAGGTCGCTGTCGGGGAAGAGTTCCGCCATCTTATCCGCATATTGGCGGGCCTCCTCCGTATTTTTGGTATGCAGGCTTGCCAACACCAGGCCATAGTAGGCCTCCTTTTCCAGAACGCCCGGGTATCTTTTCAGGCTGCGCAGGAAACAGGCGCGGGCCTGCTTGGGATCCTTGATCTTCAGGCAGTTGATGCCAAGGGTAATTTCCGCGTCGCCCTTGATCTCCGGCGAAGCCTTCTTAATCTTCATGGCGCGGCGCAGGTACACGTTGCTCATGCTGATCAGACCGGTATCGGCGTAGGCTTTGCCCATACCCAACAGTGCTTCGGCGTCTTTCTTCTTTTTGGCCAGGCGTTCGGCATACGGTTTCAAGGGGCTGAAATCGCCGGGCATGCTGCGCATCACACTGAGATAACCTCGGGTATTGCCCGAAAAACCCTCCTGGCGATTGATCTCGTTACCCCAGGGATCGGTCACCACCACGACCGGAATCGACCTGATGCGGAACCTGGAAGCCACGCCTTTCATGCGGTCGATGTCGATCTTGACCATGACGAACTTTTCGGAGATGCGGGCCACCTCCTCCAAGGTCCACAGCTTATCATCCATCAATTTACACGGACCGCACCAGGTGGCCCAAAAGTCGATCAGCAAGGGCTTGCCGGTTTCCTGCGCCTTCTTGACCGCATTGCTGTAATTCGTTTCCCACTTGATCTCGGCCGACCAACCCGGCAAGACCGTGATCGCTACCAATACTGTCGCCCAAAATTTAGGCGAACGCGTCAATACTTTGTACATACGGCACCTCTTCGTCAACGTCTCCTTAAGGCAAAGGTTATATGTAATATACGTTATTGCTAAAAATAACGGCTCAAAAAAGGAAGCGCGCTACGCATTTTTGTAACAACAGCTGAAAATAAGCCATTGGGGTGAGCGACCCAAAGCCCTGACGGAATGAAACCTTTTATCCATACGCCCGTCCAAACTTCCAACGGTTAGTGAGAATGACATATCGACACTCGCATGTCGGGCGTCCATAATTTTATCCTGGGGGGGAGCCACCGTAAGATGGTATTCAATACGCCCATATTCTTTGTCTTTTTCGTGACCTTCCTGCTTTTCTACGGATTTGTGTTTCTGCAAAAGAAGCCCAGGGTGTACTTCATTCTGGTCTCCAGCCTGGTCTTTTACGGGGCCTGGAACTACAAATTCATTCCACTGTTGGTGGGCAGCGCCGTTGCCGACTACTTCATTGCCCTAGCCATCGGTGGAACGGATGATCAACGCAGGAAGAAACTTCTATTAACCCTGTCGATCAGTATCAATCTGGGTATTCTCGGCCTGTTCAAATACGCCGACTTTGTCCTGAGTTCCGTCGCCGATTTCCTGGGACTGCTGGGGTACCAGGCTTCCATGCCGACCTTGGAATGGGTCTTGCCCGTGGGCATCTCCTTCTACACCTTCCAAAGTATGAGCTACACCATCGATGTCTATCGCGGCGTGATGACGCCCCGCAAGGGGCTGATTGCCTTTACCACCGCGCTGGCCTTCTTCCCGCAACTGGTGGCCGGGCCCATCCTGCGCGCCCGCCAGATTTTGCCCCAGTTCCACGATATCCCTACGCCGACCTGGGACGCCGCCAAACGGGGTTTCCTGCTGATCACCTCCGGCCTGTTGAAGAAAACCGCGGCCGACCTGCTGGCCGCGCCCGTGGCGACCGCCTTCGACGCAAGCACCGCGGTCAGCACCCTGGAGACCTGGATCGGCGTCCTGGCTTTTGCGGGTCAAATCTACGGCGACTTTGCCGGCTATAGCGACATGGCGATCGGCATCGCCTTGTTGATCGGCTTTCAAATCCCGCTGAACTTCCGCTTGCCCTATATCGCCTCGTCTCCCATCGATTTCTGGCGGCGCTGGCATATCTCCCTGTCCACCTGGCTGCGCGATTACCTGTACATTTCCATGGGCGGCAATCGCACCGGACATCGCCTGCGCAACATCTTCGTCACCATGCTGCTGGGCGGCCTGTGGCACGGCGCCGCCTGGACCTTCGTTGCCTGGGGGTTCTTCCACGGCGTCATCATCACCGCGACTCATGCCCTGCGGGAGATCGATTGGCTTAAGCCCTTCCACGGCTCGTCTTCACGTTGGATCAAGCTGCTGAAGTGGGCGATGACCTTCTACCTGGTCCTGTTGGGCTGGATCTTGTTCCGGGCGACCTCGCTGCAATCGGCCTGGGACATCTTCGTGAATATGCACGTGTGGTCCAATACGCCGCATACCAACCCCTCCGCCTGGATTATCGCGGGACTTACCATCAGCACCCTGGTGTGGATGCACCTGATGGACGCCGTGATCCTGCATAAGCGCGAGGCCATCGAAAAGCGGCCCTGGCTGCTTTGGCCCCTGTTGATTTTGGGGCAGACACTTTGTTTGTTTATCGGGGAGCCCAGCAATGAGTTCATCTACTTCCAGTTCTAGAGGCATTTATCTCAAGATCCTGACCGCAATTACGCTGGGTATGGGCGCAAGCGTCGGTATCATTCGTCTCATCACCTATGCCAACGATGTCAGCGGCGACACCATTCTGGGGCGCGTTTATGAGGCGCGCGATGCGCTGCCGCAAATCACGGCAGAAGAGAATCCCGTGGTTATGTTCTTCGGCTCGTCCATGGTCGAGGCGGGTTTTTCACCCAGGCAGTTCGACCGCCAAGCGGCCGAACACGCGGCAACGGTGAAGTCGTTCAACTTCGGTTTCGGCGGACTGAATCCCCTTTACCAGGACTATCTGTCCCGCCGTATCGAGGACGCTTTCAATGAAAAGAACCGGCGGTTGAAACTGGCCATGATCGAATTCAACCCCTTCCAAGCCACCGTCACCCGTCGTCAACGGGCCCTGCCCGACGAGGATGCCTTCATCACCATGCTGGCCGACGATAAGGAAATATGGGAATGGGTATGGCGCGATCCCGAACGCGGCATCCGCATGCTCAACATTCGCTATATCCGCGACAATATTTCGGCCGAGATGATCACCCACCACTTCGGCGGCGATTTACGCGCGCCCATGGAGCGGATTTCCGGCCGGGATGACGAGGAAGTTGTCAAGCGCCGCGACGAGCTGGGCCAAAAGCTGGTAGACGGCGTTCGGGAGGACTATCCGGATTATCCCAACGCGGCCTGGTATTATCCCTGGCAGGGCGGGGGCACCATCCCCGAGGAGCGCTCGCCGGAAATGGTGGCCATGTACCACGATTACTACGCCACCTTGCGCACCGAGTACCGCATGAAGAGCGATCGATTGCGACGCGTGCAAACCGCGGACATCCTTCAGTTGAACTTCGACGAGGAATTGATCGAGGCCTTTATTCGCATTGTCAAGAACTTCCAGCGTTTCTCTGACCAGGTCGCGGTGATCATGTTACCGCGCAACACGGCCTGGATTCAGTACCCGCCGGAGGCGAGAGCCCGGCTGGACGATGCCGTGGCCCGGATCGAGCGCGAGACGGGGCTCGAGATCTATGACTTCCAGGACCTGGATGCCGTCACCCCGGAAATGTTCTCCGACACCACCCACCTTGCCCGCTACAGCGGCGACGTGGCTTTTACCCAACACCTGGTGGAAACCTTTGCGGAGGACCTGAAACCCTGAATCAACCGCTGCGCCGGTTCGAGGTTACTCGAACCGGCGTTTGCGGGTCGATGATGCCGGGTTAACGAACCAGTTTGCGCAAAACGCGAACGCCTCGCTCGGACAAGCCGAAGCGGTCGATTTCCCGGTTCAGTTGCTCGGCGTCCAGGCAACGGCCCAGGTAACTGTTGAGACGCATGGCCGTGGGCGAATCGACGAGATCCTTGAAGTCGGTGAAGTAGCGGCGAAGATCGTTCATCAATTCCCCGTGAGCCTGAAGACGGTATTTCTGATGGTAGTCTTCCGCCCGGGTAAAGGTCCACTGACTTTGGACTTCGGTCTGCACCGCGGCGCCTCGTTGCGCCTCGATCGCTTGGACCAGTTTTTGGACCACGGCCAGTTGTTCCGGGCCGTCGCAGAAGACGGCGGACTTGTATTGTCGCGACCACGGAGCGCGGGTGGGGTTGTGGGCATCGAAAAAGATGCGCATGATGCGTTCGTAGCTGATGACGGTCGGATCGAAATCGATTTGCAGGGTTTCCGTGTGGTCGCCCATGTTGCGATAAGTGGGGTTGGGGTGCCTTCCGCCGGCATAACCGACGCGGGTGCGAATAACGCCTTCATAACGCCCGAACCGGGCGTCGGGACCCCAGAATCAGCCGAGTCCGAAGGTTGCGGTCTCGACGGTGGTTCGCGCGATCTCATCGAACGACGGGGTTGTAAGGGTAGCCGGGGTTTCTTGCATGAGCATCCTCCTCAGATCATTCTAACACTTCAGGTAGACTCTCTCTTCCCGAAAGCTCCCCAAAACCCGGCTGTAATTAACACGACGGGCCCGGGGACGGTTTGTGTGGTGTACCGGCCGACAGAGTGATCGCCTCTCCGGCCCTAATGGTTTCTCATTGGTAAACCGACAGAGCTTTGTAGCGGGCATCGATATCTTCATCCCCGGCATCCTAACAGTCCCTTTCTAAAGGGCCTTATGACATCGCCCGAGAAGATGACAACACGGTTTCTTGACTGGAGGCTTTGATGAAGGGATTGACGGCATTTTTCCTGCTGAGTTGCTGCGGCATGGTCGGCTTTGGGCAGAGCTTTACCGACACGGAACTTCTCAATACCAACGCGACCTCCGACAGCGGCGACGACGAAAAACCCCGGTTGGCCGCTGACGGGCATGGCAATTGGATGGCTGTCTGGCATTCGGATGATACTTTGGACGGGAGCATCGGCGGTGATTTCGATGTGCTCTTCGCCGTCTCCACCGACGACGGCGTCACCTGGACCGATCCGGCTCCCGTTCACGCCGGCGCTGCCGCTGACAGCGGCGACGACCTCTGGCCCGACGTCAAAGCGCGCGGTGAAGCCTCCTGGCTTGTGGTTTGGGAATCGAGAACGGATTTCAGCGGGTCCATGGGCACGGATGCGGACCTGGTGTTTTCGTTGACCGCCGATAACGGCGCCAATTGGAGCACCCCGGCCGCACTCAATTCCAGCGCAACTGTCGACACCACGGAATCCGAGTACCTGCCGCGAATCGAGACAAACGGTGCGGGCGTTTGGGTGGCGGTATTCCTCTCGAATAACGATTTCGGCATGTACGACGGCGACAACGATCTCTTCTTCACGCGCTCGACCGACAACGGGATGACCTGGTCTGCCATGGCGATCCTCAACTCCATGGCGGCTACCGACCATAGCTCCAACGATGACGACAATCAGCAGGTGGCGACCGACGGCATGGGGAACTGGGTGACGGTGTGGGACCAGAAGCCCTTTTTCGGTTCGGACAGCGAAGTGTATTTTTCCCGCTCAACCGACAACGGCGTCACCTGGTCGAACGCGGCGGCGCTCAACGACACGGCCGGTGACCTGGGCAATGACCTGGTTCCGAGCGTGGCGACCGACGGCGGCGGCAACTGGGTTTGCGTCTGGGAAACGGTGG
>JASJCB010000055.1 GCA_030066195.1 Acidobacteriota bacterium | reverse complement strand
TAGGCGACGTCCTTTAACCACCCGATCGGCACATTGGTAACACCTTGGTAGGGAATCACCTTTCCGCCGGATACGTGAATCAGCGGCGGGTGTCCGGCGCGTACGAAGACGAAACTGTTATCGCGAAAGTCGAGAATGCCGTAGATGAAGGTGAAATACTGACCGGATTGGCGCATCACGGGAAAACGGCGGTTCAACTCACCGGCCACCCATCCCGGCGAGGGGATATGATAACCGCCGGGTTTGGACCGTTTCAGCAGGCCGCCCTGCTGGGTGTAGGGGGTCAACACACGGCTTAGGGAAACCGAAAGCAGGGCTGCCTGGGTCCCGTGACCGGAAACATCCAAAACGTACATACCCACCCGATGCTCATCCAGCCTGACCACGTTCAACATATCCCCGGCGGTGGCCGTGCAGGCGTCGAAAGCCCAGCCGGTTTCTACCTGGGGCAGGGTCAGGGGCACATGAGGCAACAGGGAACGCTGGATGCGGCCCGCCGAATTCAGATCCTCCTGCATGGCCCTGTTCACCTTATCCAATTCGGCCACTTTTTCTTCCAAGCGGCGTTCCAGGCCGATGACGCGCTCCGCGACACGCATATAGGCGCGCAGTTCCGGTAACTTCAGCGGCTTGGTGAGGAAGGCGTCGGCGCCCGCCTCCATGCCCCGAATCACATCCATATTCTCCGTGAACGAGGTCAACAGAATCACCGGCACGTAACGATCCCGGTCCATACTCCGAACCTCGCGGCACAATTCCTCGCCGTCTACCGAGGGCATGTGCCAGTCGGAAATCACCATGGAAACATCGGGGTCCGAACGAAGAACAGCCAGTCCCTCGGCGCCGTTTCCCGCGCAGATGACCTCGTGCTGCCACTGGGTGAGGGATCGTTCCAGCATTCGAGAACTGAGGATATCGTCCTCTACCAAAAGGATTTTCATTATTTCCCATCCGAAATCTGATCGATGGACGCAAAAGCATGCGGCTCTACATGGAACACTTTAACGGAGTTCCACAAAAATGTGAAGACGGCAGGAAGTTTTATTGGGACTAAAAAGATGTCAGATCAGGAGAACGCAAATGAGGCAGGTGTGCTTCCTTCACATAATAGCGGCAACCCTGTTCGGCGCCCACCAGATGTTTGCCGCCTGGAGGGAACCGCAGCCAACTACCCGGACCGTGGAGGCCGTGCTCATCTTCCAGAGTTCCTGAGACCACCAACAACTCGGCGCCGTCAGGATAGGACACGGTCAAATCGGGGCTGTCGGGGTCCAGGTTCACCAGGCTCATGATTTCCGGGAAGCCGTCTTCTCGGTACAGGGTGCAGACCTTGCGGCCCTCATGCCTCGTTTCCTCCCAATTCATTTCGGAGGTGGCCAGAGCGATGTGCCGTCGATTGTTCCCCGGGTATTGACGCAACTTGACGAAGATGACACAGCCTTCCTTGGAAAAAGGCGCATGCCGGAAACCTTCCGGGTTCAACAGGTAACTACCGGGACCCCAGTCGCCGGCCTGATCCGAGAAGACGCCTTCCAGCACCAGGATCTCTTCGCCCTCCGGGTGCCCGTGTTCGGGAAAGGACGAGTCGGGATCATAGCGCACAATGGAGGTGACCTGCCCCGATTCCTTGGGTCCGTATAAATGCAGGCGTTTCCGCCAAACGGTGTGACTGGGGCTGGTCTGCCAGTCCATGGCGGCGGTGTCCACTTTAATAAAGGCATTCATGTCGGCATTGAGGGCTTGGACATTGCTCACGATAAACACTCCCTGGGTTTTTTCTAAGACTAACGCGGTCATGTTCGGGAACGCAAGTGAGAAACACTGTATTCCAGGCTGAGCCTACCTGATCAAGCTTTCTATTTTACACGCGGCCCTGTCAGCTCGGGAGCTCGTCAAAGGTGTGATGTGATCCGGTGACGATCTCGAAATTGTTTCCCTGAAAGGCATGAATAGCCGGCGTCCGGTGCTCGATTGTTCCCGGGAACAATCGAGTTTCAGGTTGTAGGGACCTTTGTTGTTACCGGGAACAACAAAACATCTTGCGACCAAACGGGTGTTTATGCAGTATTGTGCGTTTCTCAGTTATTTATGCGCCGACTTTCTTTCTGTTTTTTGGAGCGAGGATTGGCTCGGCGCCGGACACTCACGTGGAAACCTGCAAATTCCCCCGACTTTGACGGCATCCTGATCTTTTCCGAAAACCCGTGCCCCTGCTTCGTTTGGATACAAAAACAGCCCGAATCGAAGAAAATTCATTGTCCACGATTCGGGCCGTCATGGCTCGGGAATCATCGAGCGATCCCCGGCCTGTCATGATCGGAGAGTTCGAGAATCAACCCTGCTTGGCGAACCAGGTAATGGATACGAAGCAGTCGTTGTAGTCGCCGTCGCTCGCATCTTCAGCGGCGAAGTTGTAGGTCTTGGCTTGAGCTTTGCCGCCAAGCACCATGGCGGAGCCGTCGTACTGAACCTTGGAAGGTCTGCCGTTGGCCGTAAGGGTTACGGTGTGTGGGTTTTTGCCGCCGACGAAGGTGCCGGTGCCGGCGAAGTAGTTGCCGGTGCCGCTGGCGGAGTGGTTGACCAGTACCTTACCGGTAGCGTCTTTGACGGTCAGGTTCTGGGTGAAGGCAGCTTGGGTGCTCATAGACCACTGGGCTCTTTTACCGGGCCACATGTTGATCTCGATCGGTTGCTTAGTCGGTCCGAATGACATGATATAACTCCTCTTAGTACTTGTAGATATAATGCGTTTTGAAAAACACGGGCGGTGAAGCATGGGTGGCTCTGAGGCCCACACCGCTCCGGCCCGTCTTCACAAGGAATGCCGGTATCGGGAACAAAAAAGGCCGGGCTTTTTTGAAAAAAATTATTCTCCAAACGTTTCCAATGGGTTACGACAGGTCTTCGGCTGCTAAGATGAAGCGGAGGGGGCGCATCGATGGTAGGAAAAATGGTAGGTGACCTGACCGAAGACGATCTGATCGAGCATTTCTTCGGTCCCATGGTGGAAGATTGCAGCGATGACACCGCCTTGTTGTGTCCCCCGCCGGGGATGGACCTGCTGGTCAGCACGGATGCGCTGATTGAAGAGGTACACTTTCCCAAGGGCGCGGCGGCCGACCTGGTTGCCCAAAAAGCGGTGCGGGCAAATGTCTCGGATATCGTCGCGTCCGGCGGTCACGCCCGCTGGCTCACACTCTCGCTGGCTTTGCCCAAAACCGCACAACAATCCTGGCTTACCGAATTCCAACGAGGTCTGGCCGATGCTCTCTCGGCAACGCAAACCGTCCTGGTCGGCGGCGACACCACGCGCGCCCCGGCTCATATTGCCCTTAGCATGACCGTAATCGGCGAGGTCCCCCATGGTGAAAGAGTCGGCCGTTCCGGCGCACGCCCGGGGGATTGGCTTGCAGTGACGGGAAGCTTGGGAGAAGCCGCCCTGGGCCTGGACTATCTCCTTGGCAAACGAACCGGACCCGCGAGCAAGCGTTGGATCGAACGCCACTTCAAACCGCCCTTCCGAGGCGCATTCAGCAGGGACCTGGCCGCTTCCAATCTGGCAACGGCGATGATGGACCTATCGGACGGGCTCGCGGTCGACCTGCCCAGGCTGTGCCGAGCATCCGGCATGGGTGCGGAAATCCAACTGACGAAACTCCCCGTCACTGACGAGGCGCGCGCCGCGGGCCTGGAACCCTTACAAGCCCTGACCGGCGGCGAGGACTACGAGCTACTCTGCAGCATCGACCCGGCCAACTGGGAAGCCGCACAAGAAAAAGCCCGAACACACAATGTCCCCCTGACCCGCATCGGCCGGCTGACCAAGAAACCGGGCACCCACGTACAAGACGACAACAGCAACCCGATCCCCCTCCCCCAAGGCTGGTCTCACTTTGCCTGACTCCAGGTAGTCAGCGCTTGCGGCGTTGTCCCGGGTAGACCACCCCATGTGACGTTGTAGAGCCGGGCGGGCAAACGTTTTCCTGAAAAAAAACAGGATGCCGACAATGCAATGTGAAACAATAGGTCCACCACACAAAGGTTGGGCACCGCAATCGCCGACAGCGCCGATAAGGAGGAGACCATGCTTCACCAACATGCCGAGAACCTGTGGACGGCCGCCGCACCCCTGAAGATGATGGGCCTGCATCTGGGCACGCGCATGACCGTGGTGCGCTTGCAGAACGGGTCCCTGTTGCTACACTCGCCGGTGTCCACAACCCCCGAGATCAAGGCCGCGGTCGATGAGCTGGGTTCGGTCAGCCATATCGTTTGCCCCAACGTCTTCCACCACCTCTATGCCGGTGATGCCGCGGCCGCCTGGCCCGATGCCCTGTTGCACGGCCCCGCCGCGCTGGAACGCAAACGGCGCGACCTCAAACTGGGCGCCACCCTGCAGGAAAAAGAACCCCATCCCGACTGGCAGGATGCGCTGAAGCCCCTTTTCATCGGCGGCTGCATGCTCAAGGAAACCGTCTTCCTCCACGAGCCGAGCGGCACCGTGATCAGCTCCGACCTACTGGAAAACTTTCAAACATCGTCACATTTTTTCACCCGTTGCTATCTCAAGATTTCAGGAGTCCACGGGAAGGTGGGTTGGTCCAAACTGTTGCGTTGGGTCTATCGCGACCGCGCTCAAGCTCGCGCCGATCTGGGCCGCATCCTGGAATGGGACTTTGACCGCATCATCCTGGCCCATGGCGATGTCATTGACAACGACGGGCCGAACCAACTTCGCCGGGGGATGGACTGGCTGCTCGAGGGTTGATTCTGGAGTCCCTTTAGTTCCAAGACTTGCAGTTTGATACAACACTCATTTAAGATATAGAGAAGTAAGTCTGGTGTTGTGTATCGAGCCGGCCGGTTCAGCCGGTGTTCCTTTTTGCAGCGGTCCGACTTGCGGTACAGACGAGCGGCGAATCGATCGATATCACGGTGGGGAACGTTCCGGGCCGGCCCGGGCGTCAGTGGTGATCATGAAGGCACATCATGAAGAAAGGGAATTTCGCACGAAGGACGGCTTGATCCTTTTTGCACAATCCTGGGTTCAAACCGAGCAGAGCAAAGGCGCGGTGGTTTTGGTCCACGGTTACGGCGAGCACTGCGGTCGCTACACCTTGCTGAAGGACTGTCTCATCGACGCCGGCTTCTCCTTTTACGCCTATGATCAACGCGGCCACGGCAAGTCGGAGGGCTTGCGCGCCTATGTTCCCCGTTTCAAAAAGCTGATCGATGACCTGGAGAGTTACCTGGCCGTGGTTCGTCAAAAGGAAGACACCATCTTCCTTTTGGGTCAAAGCATGGGCGGCGGTATCCTGACTCAGTACGCCGGCACCCGCGATCCCAAGGTCAACGGCATGATTCTGTGCAGCGCCGCCCTGAAGTTACCCCAAAAATTCCCTCTGCTCATTCGCCTGGCCAGCCGCATCAGTTCCATGATCCTGCCCTGGGTCCACATCCCTGAATTCATCTACAAACTGGACACCGGCGCCCTGTCCCACCGTATCGAAGTGGTGCAGGACTATGAGCAGGACCCGTTCGTCTATCACGGCCGCGTGATGAATCGCACCGGTTGGGAACTGAACCGGTCCATGAACAATATGCCCAAAATCATGCCCAAGGTCAGCCTGCCGATCCTCATCATGCACGGCGACGAGGACCGCATCACACACCCGGACGGCAGCCGCATGCTCTACGAAAAAGCCGCCTCGAAAGACAAGCAGCTCAAGATCTTCCCCGGCGGCTATCACGAACTCTTCAACGACCGCTGCAGCGAGGAAGCCCTGGACACGGCGCTGGATTGGCTTGCCGAGAGAGCCGGCTGAATCCATTGACTATCCGCAAATATAGGTGCCGGTTCCCACCGCCTGTAATTCGTCCTTCTCGTTGCTGAAGTTCATCCGCGTGACGGCGACCTTGTTGCCCGTGCGTAGGATGCGCCCGGTGATCTTGAACCACTCGCCGCGACCCGGACGCAAATAGTCCACGCGCAGGTCGATGGTGCCGATTTTCGAGAGAATTTTGATGCGCTCGTCATCCGGCAGGCCGTGCGTGCGCTCGAAGGCGCCGACCACCGAGGTAATGCCGCCGGCCACGTCCAGCGAGGCGGAAATCACCCCGCCGTGCAAGATGCCGTGCATGTAATTGCCCACCAACTTGGGCTTCATTTCCATCTTCAGGTCTACATGTTCCGGGCCCAGGTAGACCAACTCCAACCCCAATTCCCTGTTGAAGGGAATCTGATTGTAGAACATCGCGATCCCCTGACCTAGTCGACTGTCGATTTCGGGTGCAATTTCCACGGGAACCTCCTTTACTTACCGGCCAATATCCTACAAGAAAAAGCCCGTGTCCGCCAGGGCAGACACGGGCAAGCCACTTCGCGAGAAAGCAAAGGAAAAGCGGTTCAGGTCTTTCAGTGGGTTAGTGAACCGGCCCCGATGCTTATCTCACCTCATTGCATCTTTTTTTCGTTTGAACAGGAGTGTGGGCTCGATGTCCACCAAAGGCATACCCTTATGCTATGCTTGGCGAGTAAGCAGGTGAGGGGAGTCTCGGGATGAACTTTACGGTTGAACAGTTGCAGTATCCGCTGAAAGAGCGTATCGGCGATCCCAATCTCTTTGTGGAAAGGGCTCAGGAAGCAGCTGAATTCCACAAGTGGTTTGCGGGCATTCCCAAGATGTTATCCAAGTCCCGGGTCGTCGGGGAAGACCGCGTTTATCCAACGCCTGTTCAACCAACTTTGGAGCGCTGACGGCCCGGTGATTCCGTTTTACCTGGAGATCGTTGAACGCAAGGTTTGGTATCCCGAATTGGCAGTTCGTTACTTTCAGACATTTGCATCGCAATTTATCTCATTTCGAGAGCGAGATACCACACCCGTTAAGGATTCCTTGACCTTGGAGGCAATTGCGGAATATGGCAGGGAAAATCATATCGATCACCTGATACGAGTTGCCGGAGAACTGCCCGCGTTTTTTGAAAAGGGCCGCCACGATTCCATGTGGGACCTGGCCATTCATGCACCTCATCGCATGGCCGACCTCTATGACCTTCGTTTTGTGGTCATGATCGACGAGTTCCAGAACCTGAGTCATTATGTGTACACCGACAAAGATAAAAAGAACCTGGACGAAACCATTCCCGGCAGTTATCACGAGTTATCCGAATCCAAAATAGCGCCCATGCTGGCCACGGGCTCCGCGGTGGGTTGGCTCATTGAAGCCGTGGACACCTACCTGGAAGCGGGTCGTTTGAGTAAGCGCTGGATGTCGCCCTATCTGAGTGATGAAGAAGGGCTGGAAGCCGTATACCGCTATGCCGCCGTTTATGACGAACCTATTACCAATGAAACCGCTGTTTTCCTGAACATGCTTTGCTTCGCGGACCCCTATTTTATTGCGTGCGCCATGCGCAGTAGTTGCCCCGGCAGAGATCTCACCACCTTGGACGGCGTCGCCCGCGTGGTCGATTTTGAAACAGGCAACGAGCGCGCGGAGTTGTCTCAGGAATGGGAGTCGTGGTTGGATCGATCGCTGACGCGTATCAATGAGCGCCATGCAAAAAAAATTCTGCTGTATATGACCCGGTTGGCCGACGAACAGTTCACGCCTAAAATCCTCAAGGAAAGGCTTGCCCTAACCATCTCGGAAGAAGAGATCCATCAAAAATTGGAGATGTTGCGCAAGGCTGAATTGATTCACGCCGCCCGTACGGAATACCGCTATTATGCCCTTAAGGACGGCACCTTCTACCTGCTGTTGAAACAACGGTTTAAAGACCAACTGGCAGAGCTGGACCCGGATGCGGAACTGGGTATCCAGGAAGAACTTGCCCGCGTGAAACGCGAGAAACATTCCCTGCAAGGCAAGCTGAACGATCTGGCGGGCCGCTTCGCCGAAATACAGTTGGAAATGTGCCATACGGCCAAATAAATAAGCCCGCCGCGTGACGCGACGGGCTTCTGGGATTGGGAAATGCGGGTGGGAAACCCTTTTCAAAGCTTATAACTGTTCTTCGTTCTTCTCTTTCTCGGACTTCTTTTTCAGTTCTTCCTTCAGCCTGTTCAGTTCTTCACGCAACGTTTCCATCTCCGATTTCAACTTGTCGCGGTCGAACTCGAATTTGAAGCCCTTCCCTTCGGGGAGGCGCAGTTCTCTGAGAGCCTCCAGTTCCTTCAGGTCCAAGCCCTCCAGTCGCAGCTCTTTCAGGCTTTCCAGGCCTTTCAAGCCTTCCAGACCCCGCAGTTCCAGTTCTTCCAGGCCCTTCCACTGGATATCGGGCGAAAAGTTGAAATTGAAATTGTGGAACTGGACACCGCCGTAAGCGTCCTTCCAAGATTCGGCGGTCACCTTCATGGATTTGTTTTGTCCCTTGCGCACCACATCGAAATTGACCGCATCCCCGCTCTTGTAGTTGGCGAGCGCCTTGGTCAAGTCGCGGCTTGTCGCAACATCGTGCTCACCCACGCGCACCACGACATCGCCCGCTTTCAAACCGGCATCGGCCGCCGGCGAATCCTTGCGAACCGATTGAATCAAGACGCCGCCGGCTACGCCGAAGTACTCGGCCAACTGCTCGTTCAACTCCATCAGGTCCACGCCCACATAAGCCCGATCGGGGTTGAAATAGCCGATCCACTTATCGCCGGAACGCACCCAGGAGGCGGCGGGCATTTCGCCCAGTTCCAGGTCCAGGTCCAGGGTCTCGTCGTCGCGTTTTACGGTCAGGGTAACGACATCACCGGGCCCGTAGCTCTCCAGGGCATCGGTCAGTTCCTTACTGGACTGGATGTCGACGCCTTGGAAACCGACGATGATATCGCCCTCTTTCACACCGGCGACAGCCGCGCCCGAGTCTTTGTAGACCTTGCCGATACGCACAACGGGGGCCTTGCCTTTTTCTTCCCATGTTTCCAGGTTCACACCCATGTAGCCTTTTTCGTCCAGAGCAAAGGCGTTGGCGGCAATGAGGGTCAAGATGCAGCACAGAAATCGTTTCATGGTAACCTCCGTGATCCTTCAGGATCTTTGATCTCAGTAAATTTGTTCCTTTTCAGATTCGCCGTCTACAAGACGAGTGTAGACCACCATTTCCCGACCGTCGTCGGTGATGTAACGACGGATGGAAAGCACGCCTTCTTCCTTGATCGACATAATGCGCGGCTTGCGCCCGTCGGGGTTCTCGCGACGCATGTGGTATTCGATAAAGGCGCGATCGGCATCACTGGTCAAACGCTGATCGGCCAGCAGGCCGTCCGCGGCAACGCGATAGCGGGCCGCCGTGTCCTCGGGCAGGTTGGGAATGACGACCGGATTGCCCGAGGGCGCGGGCGTTTCCACGGGAGCGCCCGCAACGATTTGATTGAGGCGGGACGGCACCTCGGGACGCGCGACAAACAGCACCGACAACACGCCGAACAGGCCCGCGCAAAACGAAACCGCACCCAGCGCGAACCACGAGGGTCGCTCCACTTGAGCAACCGGCACGGCGCGCATCAGGTTACGGCGTAGATTCTGCCGGTAGATCGGCACGTCGATATCCGGTTTGGGAAGATCGTGCAAATCCTTCTCGAATTCGTTCATGGCTGAACCCCCGTCTGGTCAGTTCGGTTTGAAGTTTGGCAAGGGCGCGTTTGGTTTTCATGGTAACCGCGCCGACCCGTTTCCCCAGGATGTTCGCCACTTCCTCGAACGGTTTCTGTTCGAAGTAGCGCAAGGCGATCACCGTCTGGTCGTCCGGCTTGAGCGTTCGCAAGGCGGCGTTCAGTTGCAGGAAGACCTGGTTTTGCAACAGGTCTTGTTCCGCATCGGCCGCTTCCTTGTCTTGTAGCTGAAGGGCGCTGTCGTCATCGGCCAACGATGCCGCCCAGGGACGCCGTTTTTGGGTGCGGAACCAGGCGTTGACCTCGTTGGTAGCAATGCGAAACAACCACGCCGGGATACGCGTGGGCTTGCGACGCTGCTTGCAGGCGTGACGCATGGCCAGGAAGAAGACCTGAGCGGTCAGGTCTTCGCTTTCGGACACATTCGCCGTTCGCCGCAAGATGTAATTGAAGATGTCTCTGAAGTGACGGTCGTAGATTTCGTCGAAACCGACGACTTGTCCGTCTTCGTCGAGCATATGTGGTTGACTGTTCATCCGGCCGGAACCTCTAGTTCGGCGCGGGTTCTTCCCGCGTCCTGCACCTATTACAATGCACGGCGCGGCAATATCTCACAAATTTTTTCCACTTTTTTTGAAAAGTTCGATCAGGGGACGAAAAGTAGGGGGAAACAGCGTTTCCCCCTTGGCTCAGGTATCCCCCGGCTTACGGTTTGGTGACGAGCGGCGCGGTCCGGTAGAGGTACCGGCCGTCGCGCGAGCCTCTCAGAAAAAGAATACTCGACTGCTGACTGGACCGTATGACGATCTGCTCTCCGGGTCGATCTTCAAAGAAGGTTGAAAAATCAAGCAGCGCCTTTGCCTTGGGTGTGAGGTCCGACTCGATGGTTGACCGGAAGGTTTCCCGGCCGGACGCATCGTAACGGATACCTTCGATCAGCGCGGGCTCATTGCCCAGGTTGACGACGGCCATACCGTCCCAAACCGTGTCCCACTCGGCTTGTTGGAGTCTGAATTCGGTGCCGGTAATCGCGGTGTCCTGGACATGAGCGCTGCCGCCCGCCTGTCCGGCCGCGCGGTACGCCGCGGTGACCGTACATATGCCCGGTCCTTCTACAAACAGGTGACTTACACTCAACCCCTCGAACAGCTCATAGCTGTCGAAGTTCAAGAAACCCCCGGCGGGAATCTCGAACTCACGAGGCGGGGAGAAGCTGCCGTCCCTGTGGTAGGGCGTCAATCGCATGGTACAGGTTGTTTCACCGAGATTGGTCATCAGCAATGTGGTGTCGAATCCGGCGCCTTCCCGGGTGATATGCGGCAACCAACGCGGGCTGTCATCTCCGTGCACACCCAGGGACTCCGTTTGGTACAAGTATCCCGGATTGTTGTCCGCGGCCCCGCGGAGAAAGACAATATACGCCGGTTCGGAGGAACGAATAAGCACGCGTTCATCCGGCCGATCCTCGAAGAATGAACTGAAGGCCAGCAACTTGCGGGAATAGGGCTCCAAGTCGGTTTCAATGAGTCGATGACTGACCTGGTTGCCGGCGGCGTCGTAACGCAAGCCCTCGATGGTTGCAGGACGGGTTCCCGTATTGATGATCGAGAGACCGTCCCATACCCGATCCCGCTCGCCCTCATAGAGCGAAAACATGGTGCCCGCGCCGGTTGCTTCCTGGACATGGGCGGTACCGCCGGGCAAAGCATCGGCAACCCGGTATGCCGTAGTCACGGTCAAGAAGTCATCACCGCTGATGGAAAAATGACTGACGTCCTGATCACCGAAAAGGGCCGTTGTCGCGATCTCTTGGAAAGTACCGCCTTCCAGATTCAGCGTTACCGATTCCAAACCCGTCCCATCGGTCAGGTAGGGATGAAGGGTCAGGCTTCCCGCCTCTTCCCTTGTATTGGTGATAATCAAGCGGGTTTGGAAATCTGCGCTGAGGCGAGTGACGTGCGGCACCCACCGCGTATTGAAATCCAAATTGGTTTGGCCGCCGCGTTGAATGATAACGGGCTGTTCTCGCAGGACGGTGACCACCGGGTTGAGCCGGTCCTGAATCGTTGCATACAGATACCAGGTTCCCTCGGGCACCGATTCGGTTCCCCAGAACCAGCGATCGCCGCCTTCATCGGGATTTTCGGCAAGGCCGGATACGATCGGAACGAGGTCCGAACCCTGCATATCCGGTCCGTACCACAGTGAGATGCCGGCGTTATCGTCCGGGTCTTCATCCGACCACTCGATGACCAGGAATTTATCGGCAATTTGCTCGGTTTCCGGTTCAGAGAATACGAATGTCGGCGGAATGTTCCGTTCAAGCGGCGGCGTCCGCAACGGTACCGAGTCAACCTCGACAAGGCTGCCGTCCTCACCCTCGCCGATCGAAAAAACCAGGTCGAAGGCGCAATTAGGCTCGTAGGCACTGAATCTCGTGTCAACGGCAATCTCGGTAGAGGCGCCCGGCTCCAAGTTCAACCGACCCGTTACCGGTACGCCCGGCTCGTTACCGTTCAGGCTGCCGATCCGGTAACGTTCACCGTCGCCCGGCGGTATCAGGTTGACCTCATAGTCGGCGGCAAACACAACACCGCCGATATTTGTGATCACCAGGTTGGTTGAACTAACCGGGTTGTTGACGACAACCGGACAGATATAGGTACCGCGATAGCGCAAGCCCCCCGTTTCGGAAAAGCGATAGCCGGTATCCTCGTTGCGGAGATCTACCCGGTAGCCCGCCGTTTGACCCGGGCTGGTGAAGCCGGACGGCATGACGATCTCTACGGTAACATTGACACATGATCCCGCCGGCACGGTGATTGGGTTGGCATCCTTGTAGATAAACTGACCGGGTCCCGGCACGTCTTGACCGGGGCCGGGATTGGTTCCGCTGAAGACATAGGTGTAGTCATGGCTGTTGTTGGGGTCGCCGTTGCAGATCGTTAAGGTCACCGCTTTGGGATCGTCCGTACAATAGGTCTTCATCTTCGGGAGATCGGCGCTGTCGGGCGCCGATTTCCACCAACTGGGCGAATGATCGTTGCTCGATGAGCCGCCGACATCCAGGGGCATCCTCACCCCGTTCTCCTGGAGAAAGAGGTTTTGGAGGGAACCTGCCGTAAGGCTGGATTGGAGCGCAAACTCACCGCGGCCGCCGACGGCCCAATTGGCATATTGGTTTCCGGTTTCTTTGCTGATTTGCCGGGTTACGCCCGTATTCAGGCCCAGATGAATCAGTTCTTCATCCAAAAAGGCCACGGGGTCGTCCCGATAGAGTTCCGAGTTGTAGAGTAACTGCTTTCCATCGGTAGACACCGAGAGTTGGAAGGCGCGATGAATGGGGAAGCCGTCTCCCTTCAGCCGGACGGGAATGCCGCCGCCGGCTTCGACCCGAAAGAGTCCTCCGCTCAGCCAGGGCGTGTCCGCATGGAAATAGATATAGCGGCCGTCAGGTGAGAACTCCGCATCGGTGGCTCTTAAGTTGTCCGGGTTCAACAACGGATCGGCATAGTTTGGAACGATTACCTTGTAGGTGCGGTTTGAAAAATCATAGGGTCCGCCGGTCAGTTCGGCGATAGCGAGACCCCGGCCCGGGCCCCAGTCATTCCAAAATGTGAAGAGGATGCGTTTGCCTTCCTTATCCCACTGAGGGTAGCCCAACTGCCTCGCGGATATATTCGGCATGTTCAAGCCGTGATCGGCAAACTGCACGGTTCCGTTGTTGTCCATCACCCTCAGTTTGCCCACGTCATTACCACAGAGAATATCGTCTTCGATATGGACGATGTACCGACCGTCAGGCGAAAAACTGGGATGGCGTGATCGATAGGTCGTCAGTTTTTTCGGCGTATTGGGTTGATTGACTTCTTGGATATAGATCTGGTTACTGCCGGTTCGATCGGAAACCCAGGTTACCTTGCCGTCGCATAAGTTGCCGGCAGCGGCGGCCGGCCCGCCCAGGAAGAGCGAGTATTTCTGACTGCCGGAAGCCCCCCAGCTCTTGACATCCACCAGAACGGTCCAGGTTCCCGGCTTGGGGTTTTCGACATAAACCTGTTCCAGGTTGTCGATCGTATTGTCTCGGTTTTGTTCCGCGGGTACGATATCGACCGGATTGGTTTGCCCCTGTTGTTTGTGGTAGGTGGGCGGAGTCAATGTCCAGGGTCGTTTTACATTGCTGTCGGGGTCCAAAACGACCAGGCGGAGATCGTTGTCCAGCACGGAAGTCTGCTGATTGATGATGGCGGTATGGCCGGGATCATCCCAAGCCAGCGTTACCTTGAGCGGCCGGGCGGGACTCGCGGGCACCTGAATCTGGTAAGCATGCAACCCGGCCGACAGTTCGTTTTCGATGATGTAGGCCCCGGTCGCGGAAGCGTGTTCTTTCACCAGGCGGGAAGCTTCGTCCAATTGGATGACGCCGTAGCCGGTCACATAGTCGGGTCCCTTGTGATAATTCGTCACTTCGAGCGTATCGGGATTATCGGGATGCCGGGGATGAGGCACCGCGGCCAGATCCTTTGCGGTGTGGGCGAGCAAACCCCGGAATGTGGAGGGATAAGGGACGCCGTTGCCGGCCCCGCCCGCTCCGGTCCAAAAAGGCGAGGGCGAATGATCGCCGGGAATGACGCCGTAATCGCGCTTGAGTTGATCGATCAAGACAGCGATGCTGCCGGTCACCACGGGCGCTGAGGCGGAAGAGCCGCCGGCCCCGCCGTAGCTCTTGCCCGCGCGGGGCACCTTCATTTGGGACGGCGGTACCCCGATAGGCACAATTTGGAGGATTTTAATACTTCCGGGCGCATTGTGCCAATCCGGTACGTTGCTCAGATCGATGACGGCCTCGTGGTAATTGCCGTCGGTTATGACGGGAAAGTCAAGGTCTTTGTAGTTAGTATAAACCGTATGATCATTAGGCGCCCAGCGAAGTCGTGCCCCGGCTGTCGGCCGGTTCCATCTGGGGACCTCCGTCACCCTATACCGAATCGAGATTTTGTGATTGACACTTCCTTTGATGTTCAATGGGAGTCCGGCGGGATCTTCAATCGTCCCGACCAATCCGTTCTTTGCCTGGTGGGGAATCAGGGGGAAACGCAGGGCATAAATTCCGGGGCTGACGGGATGCTGCGTAACCGGGCCGATGTGGCGAATGGTCCACCAGGGTTCCTCGGTCCACCCCTGTGTCCAGCCGGTCCCGAGTGTGTCGAAATTCCATTCCATTTGAATGGCCTTGTTAAGGATCAATTGGACGCGATCGATCTCGACCGCAACCTCGGCAATATCGGGATAGATGTGTTTGGTGCCGGGCGCAACCACATCGGGTTTCGTACGTCCGTCGAGCGTAGGTCCAATGCTGCTGCCCTGAAAGCCGAGATCTTCATCGGAGATATTGCCGACATTGATTTTATTCTTTGCGACGTTCCACAGGGAGTAATAACCGATATCGTCAGGGTCTCCATATTGATGCACCAGGCCTTCATTCCCGGCGCCATAAACATGCGGAAGGAAAAAGCGCTGTTTTCCGCCGACAAGATAATCGCCCCGAATGCTGTTGTCGAGACCGGCCGCACCGCTCGTGTATTGCCGGCTGTAGATAAAAGAGAAGTTACTGACATCGGGATCGTTAAAGTAAATATCCATGATCGCTTCCGGGGCAATTCCTCGATACTGAAAGGGCCTGCCGCCGTTGGGGTTGCCGTTATCATCCACCCCCGCGCTGTGGGCGCCGTTACCCATGATGATCCCGGCCGTCATCGCGCCGTGATTATCACCCGATGAGACACCGGAAAGCCAGCGATCCTGACCATTGTTATCTTTGAAATCGGGGTGATTCTTCAACAGGCCCTCGCTGTTGGACAGCCGGATATCTTTCCCGGTATAGCCGTTATAGGTAACCGGTTGAGCTACGGCAAGAGGGTCGATCCGCTGCACGGCATCGGCGCCGATCGCCAGGCGGGCGTCATCCATCAAGGGTTCCGCGGGGCGGGGACCCGGTTCCAGAAAAACGACATCGCCGTCGGCAATGATGGTGGCAACGGCGTCGTTTTGGATTGAGACGACCCACACATTGGGGCCGACCTGTTCCGGCTCGCCGGCCCCGACGTGCACGGTAGAGAGCAAAGCCTGGATCGCATCTTCGGGCGTTTGCGGGAAAAAGCTGACGGTCATGGTTAGAAGGCCGTTCTCATCGGCGACCCATGACTCGAACACGCCTTCAATGGTTTCAGCCGAGGCTTTATCGGTCGGCAGTAAGGAAGTCAGGGCCCTTGCACCGGTAACGCGCCGGACTTTCATGAGCATGGCGGAAACGTCCTCGATCAGGTCGAGGCCCAGGATCCAGTTTGTATCGTGAAGATAAACAGCGGACCTTACGCCGTCTCGTTCCAAACGCGGCAAGAAGTCGGATTGAATAGGCGCCGTGAGCTGGGCAATCAGGAAGAAGCGTGTTCTACCTTCCTGCCACGCCGCGGCAACGCTTTCGACCAGTTCCGGCGCAACGCCCTCTTCCGGTTCGACGGCGCGTGATTGGAGTTGAATCGGTTTGATATCCCGATTCAGTTCGGGGCATCTTCCCCACGGGCCCGCCTGATGGACGGCGGCTATTTCCATGGGACTCAATTCCCTGTTGTACAGGGCGACTTCGTCGATCGTGCCGCTTAATACACCGGAATTACCCGTTGAAAGCGCCCCGAAACGCAATGGGAGATCGTTGTCCAATGAACCCATGTGCTCGGTCGGGTCGAACGTATCTCGTAAAACCCCGTCAAGATAGAAACTGCCTTCACGGTCACGATCCACCGTCACCGCCAGATGATGCCATTCGCCGTCGGCGACGAAAATATCGGAACTGAAATTGGTGTGCATGCCGTCAGCCAATTGGAAACTCAGGTTCCCATTAAAGAGGAACAAACTGTAACCCACGACGGCTTCATCCACACGGCGTTTATCGATAATGGTAATCACGCCTCCTCTCTGTTCCGTCCGCAGCCAAATATCTATACTGAAATCACCCGCGCCGAAATTCAAAACGGGGCTGCTGCTCACTTCGACAAAGGACCTGTTCAAAGAAACCGCACCGCCGACGCGTCCTTCAGCCCCCGGCATCGATTCACCCTGCAAGGTCGCGTCCAAACCCTGGACCAAATCGGCGGCCCGTGTTCCTTCGTTTTCGTTGAGAGGCCACCAGGCTAAAAGACCGGGCGATGCTGTCGTACAGAAAACGTCTTCCAAACCGGGCCGGTTCGATTCGACCAATTGGGTTGGATCGACAGGTGTTCCCTGGCCATATACCAGACCACTGCCAAGCGCGCAGAAAAGAAATAGAATGAGGTAAGTTATTTTTTTAGAGAATGATAATTCCAAGGTTCGTTGAAAAACAAAAGTAGATACACCAAGGTTTTCACCATGGAGAAACATAATCAAGCTCCTTTTTGTTCAGTTATTTTCAACTTGAATGGGATATGTCTTGGAAATACCGGTCTATTCAGCGGTTAGAAATTATCTGCTTCAATTACTGAACCGGTTAGAGCAAAAAAGATGACATGACGAAATAAAAGATGAAGCTCCTACCAACACCAGCGGATTTTTCCGGGGAAAAAGCTCACATTTTTTTAACATTTCTACCGGAGGCTCCCTTGGAGTCATCATTTCGAGCCCCGAGTATGAACTCGACGAAACACCCAAGGCGCTGTATTTTGCACCATTGCCGAGAGTTACCGCGATGGGGCCGAAGGTGTTGATCCAAGACTCCGTTCACCTTATCTTTTTTCTTCAAGGTTCTTGCGGTTGTCCTCACCCCGCGGCGCTTTTTCTCTTCACCTTTGTCCGTGAACTGCTAAGATAGGCGGTTTACGCTTATCCAATCATCGAATCGACCGATGGTTTAGGATGCACTGCCTTAGGTTTCAGACCGGATAAAAACATCGAGCTTACTTGGAGAGGAGAACCCTATGAGCGACCATAACCCTTTTGGAAGTAAAGCCAAACTAACCACCCAAGCGGGTGACTTCGATATTTTCAAACTCAACGCCCTGAGCGGGGAAGGCGACATCGAGCGCCTGCCTTATTCCATCCGCATTCTTTTGGAAGCGGCGTTGCGGAACGTAGACGGCTTCACCGTCCAAGATGAGGATGTGGTCAAGATCGCCAAATGGGATGCCGCCAATGTAACGGCCACCGAAATCCCCTTTAAGCCCAGCCGGGTGATCCTCCAGGACTTTACCGGCGTGCCTGCCGTCGTCGACCTGGCTGCCTTGCGTTCGGCCCTGGCTCGCCTGGGCGGCGACCCTCAGAAGATCAACCCGCAGGTGCCCGTGGACCTGGTCATCGACCACTCCGTTCAGGTGGACAGCTTCGGCAAGGCCGATTCTCGCGCCGTCAACGAGAAGTTCGAATTCGAGCGCAACCGCGAGCGTTATGAGTTCCTGCACTGGGGTCAGAAAGCTTTCGAAAACTTCTCCGCCGTGCCTCCCGGCACCGGCATCGTGCACCAGGTAAACCTCGAATTTCTGGCTACCTGCATCAGCGCCCGCAACGGTCAGGCCTTCCCCGACAGCCTGGTGGGCACCGACAGCCACACCACCATGATCAACGGCCTGGGCGTGCTGGGCTGGGGCGTCGGCGGCATCGAAGCCGAAGCCGTGATGCTGGGCCAACCTATTTATATGTTAATGCCGGAGGTCGTCGGCTTCAACCTCACCGGAGAACTGCCGGGCGGCGCCACCGCCACCGACCTGGTGCTGACCGTGGTGCAAATGCTGCGGCAACACGGGGTAGTGGGCAAGTTCGTCGAATTTACCGGTCCCGGCATGAAAGCCCTCTCCCTGGCCGATCGCGCCACCATCGCCAACATGGGCCCCGAATACGGCGCTACCATGGGTTTCTTCCCCGTTGACGAGCGCACCTGCGAATATTTGAAACTGACCGGCCGGAGCGACGAACAAATAGACCTGGTGGAACGCTACTGCAAGGAAAACCTGCTCTGGCACAGCGTGGACGCGCCCGCGCCCAACTTCACCAGCAGCCTGGAGCTCGACATCTCCACCGTTCAGCCAAGCCTGGCCGGGCCCAAGCGTCCCCAGGACCGCATCAAACTGACCGACATGGGCGCCGCCTTCCAAAAGGCCCTGCGCGACAAGCCCGGCGCCTCCGGTTTCGGCCTGAGCGAGGAACGGACGAAGGAAGCCGCTCCCGTGGAAGGCACCGGTGACAGCATCACGCACGGTTCCGTCGTCCTGGCCGCTATCACCAGTTGCACCAACACTTCCAACCCCTCCGTCCTCGTCGCCGCGGGCCTGTTGGCCAGGAAAGCCGTGGAGAAGGGACTCAGCACCAAGCCCTATGTCAAAACCTCACTGGCGCCCGGCTCGCGGGTGGTGACCAGTTACCTGGACGACCTGGGTCTGACGCCCTACCTGGAGAAACTGGGCTTCTACACCGTGGGTTACGGCTGCACCACCTGCATCGGCAACTCCGGCCCGCTGCCCGATAACGTGCGTCAGGCCATTCAAGACAAGGACCTCGTCGCCGCCTCGGTCCTGTCGGGGAACCGCAACTTCGAGGGTCGCATCAGCCCGCATATCAAGGCCAACTACCTGGCCGGTCCGCCCCTGGTGGTCGCCTTTGCCCTGGCCGGTCGCGCCGATATCGACCTGACCACCGAATCCCTGGGCAAGGGCAGCGACGGCAACGACGTGTTCCTGAAAGACATCTGGCCCACGCCCGAAGAGATTCACGGGGCTGTCAATACAACTCTCTCGCCCGAGATGTTCCGCGAGCAGTACAAATCGGCCTATACCGATAACGAGATCTGGAACAATATCGAGGGCGACGACTCGGCCATTTACAGCTGGGACGACGGCAGCACCTACATTCAGGAGCCGCCGTTCTTCGAGGGACTGACCCTGGAAGTACAGCCCATCAAGCCGATCCAGGGCATGCGCGTCATGGCCAAACTGGGCGACTCGGTGACCACCGACCACATCTCCCCCGCCGGCGTCATTGCCGAGGAAAGCCCGGCCGGTTCCTTCCTGGTGGGCAAGGGCGTCGAGAAGAAAGACTTCAACAGCTACGGCTCGCGCCGCGGCAACGATCGTGTCATGACCCGCGGCACCTTTGCCAACGTTCGCCTACGCAACCAACTGGCGCCGGGTACCGAGGGCGGTTGGACCAAAGACTTCACCACCGGTGAAATCTCGACGATTTATGACGCGGCCCAAAACTACAAGGCGCAAAACATTCCCCTGATCGTGTTGGGCGGTAAGGAATACGGTACGGGTTCCTCCCGAGATTGGGCCGCCAAGGGTACCTTGCTGTTGGGCGCCAAAGTGGTTCTGGCCGAGAGCTTCGAGCGCATCCACCGCTCCAACCTGGTTTTCATGGGTGTCCTGCCCTTGCAGTTCAAAGACGGCGAAAGCGCGGAAAGCCACGGTTTGACCGGCGAAGAAACCTTCAGCCTGCCCGACCTGAATGACGATATCAAACCGAAACAAGACCTGACGGTCGTAGCCAGGGCGGCGGACGGCAGCGAGAAAACCATTACGGTCCAATGCCGCATCGACACGCCGGTAGAGGTCAACTACTACCGTAACGGCGGCATCCTGCACACGGTGCTCCGTCAACTGGCAAAATAAAGCCAATAGCTGAACTGAGTAAAAAGCCCGCGCTCCGTCGCGGGCTTTTTTTGTTGGGCCTGCCTCTTTCGGCGCGAAACAAGGGGTCGCCCCGGCCGCCCTCGATTATTCAGAGTGAAACAAGGGGTCGCCCCGGCCACCCGCGCTTTTTCAGCGCGAAACAAGGGGTCGCCCCGGCCACCCGCGCTTTTTCAGCGCGAAACAAGGGGTCGCCCCGGCCGCCCTCGCTTTTTCAGCGCTAAGCATGAGGTCGCCCCGGCCACCCTCGCTTTTTCAGCGCGAAGCAAGGGGGCGCCCCGGCCACCCTCGCTTTTTCAGCGCGAAGCAAGGGGTCGTCCCGGCCGCCCTCGCTTATTCAGAGTGAAACAAGGGGTCGCCCCGGCCACCCTCGCTTTTTCAGCGCGAAACAGGGGGTCGCCCCGGCCGCCCTCGCTTTTCCAACGCGGAGCAAGGGGTCGCCCCGGCCACCCTCGCTTTTTCAGCGCGAAACAAGGGGACGCCCCGGCCGCTCTCGCTTTTTCAGCGCGAAACAAGGGGTCGCCCCGGCCGCTCTCACTTTTTCAAAGCGAAGCAAGGGGGAGCTTCAGCCGGTTTCCTCCGGTTTCCTTATTTGCTGTTTGAATGGGGGTAGCAGAGCTCTATAATAACTCATAATTGCCAAACTTGTGTGTGCTAATGAAATAGGTTAGAATGGTAAACCTATTGAAAATGGTTTCAAGCAATAACAATGATCCACACCGAAATCCCCCTTAGGAGTAAGGCATATGAAAAAACTGTCCTTGATTCTGTTCCTGGCGGGTTCCCTGTTCATGGGTGCCACGCAACTGACTGCCTTGAATTTCACCGAGGCGACACCACAAGAAATCTATAATCGTGAATACTGGGCCTGTATGGCGATTTGTATCTCCCCCGGCAATGAATGCCACGAGTTGTGCAGCAAACGCGCTGCCGCCGCCGCAACCGCTGTTGGTTTCGGTGTTCATTAAACCCGCGCGCGGGCCGTGCGTCGCGCGGTCCGCGTTATTGATAGGAGGCGCGTGTGGGTTCTACTTCAGAGGCGTCTACTTCTACCTTCAATTCGTTGCCATAGGCCAGTTCCAGCAATAACTGGATGCGTTTATTGCCGCGCTTTTCCTGAATGATCCCCTCGAATCCGTCGAAGACGCCGTGCTTGACGCGTACCTTTTGTCCCGCGGCCAGATCGGGCGGCAGAACCTGGTCATTTTCGCCGCAACGCAGTTTCAGACCTTCCACCACATCGTCAGGCACGGGAATGACCGCGTCGCCGAAGGTAACGATTCTGGAAACCCCCGGCGTGTATTGAATCTTACGGAAGTCCCGCTCCGGGTCACAATGAACGAAAACATAACGGGCAAACAGCGGCAGGCCCACGGGCGAGCCCGCTTTTTTGGGGGCGTAATGGGGGAAAAAGGTTTCCAGGTTATGGTTGCGTTGCAGATTCTCGCGCACGCGCAGTTCGCTTTTGAGTTTGGTGGTTACCAGATACCATTTTAAGTCGACCATGTCTCTCTCCAAGTCCCTCAAGCCTTGACGATTGTAGCCAATTTACGCCGTCTTTAAAAGTGCCGCGCGGCATTTCCCGCCATTTGTTGACATTTGCCACGGGAGGCTTCAGCATCGAGGTTAAGGAAGAGAAGTCGTATGAAACGCGTGGTCTTTATGGGTGCCTCAGCGCATCTGGCTGTCTACGCCGTCGAAGAAGTCGGAGGAGACCAGGATATCGCGCTTTTTGGAACCCAGGTTGGGGCCCACGATACCGTCTTCTTCCATCATGTCGATGAGCTTGGCGGCGCGCGCGTAACCCAGGCTCAGCTTGCGTTGCAGATAGGACACGGAGGCCTGGCCGCTACGCACTACCAGCCTGGCGGCCTTTTCATACATGGGATCTTCTTCGCGCTTTTTGGCAGGCGCGGCGCCCTTTTTCTTGCCTTTCGACTTGCCGCCGCCGTCATCATCGGGTTCATCGGAGCCGGCAGCCGGCTTGACCACTTCCAGGTTGTAGTCGGGTTTGCCCTGGTTCTTGAGGAATTTGACCAGATCCATGACCTCGGATTCGGAGAGGTAGGGCGCGTGGATTCGGACCAGGCGTGCGGTGCCGGGTCCCAGGAACAGTCCGTCGCCTTTGCCAAGCAGTTTGTCGGCGCCGTTACTGTCCAGGATGATGCGCGAGTCATTGCGCTGGGCCACGCGATAGGCCAATCGAGAGGGCAGGTTCGATTTGATGACGCCGGTGATGATGTCCACGGAGGGACGTTGCGTGGCCAGGATGAGGTGAATGCCGATGGCTCGGGACTTTTGGGCCAGACGGGCAATGGACTCTTCCACTTCACCGCGGGCCACCATCATCAGGTCGGCCATCTCGTCAATGACCACCACCACGAAGGGCAAGGGTACCAGGGGTTCTTCTCCCGGTTCTGCCTCGATATCTCCCGCCCGCACCGATTTGTTGTAGTGTTCCAGGTTGCGGACATGATGGGAGGCCAACAGGCGATAGCGGCGCTCCATTTCGTCCACGGCCCATTTCAGGGCGTTAGCGGCATCGTGGGGGTCCGTGACCACGGGGGTCATGAGGTGGGGGATATCGGTGTACATGCCCAATTCCACCATCTTGGGGTCGATCATGATGAACTTGCATTCCACCGGGCTGCACCGCATGAGGATGGAGCAGATCATGGCGTTGATGCCCACCGACTTACCCGAACCGGTTTGACCGGCAATCAAAAGGTGGGGCATCTTTGACAGGTCGGCGCAGAAGGGCGTGCCGTCGATGGTTTTGCCCAGGGACATCAGCAGCTTTGCCTTGTTGGTTTGGAAGACGCCGTCCTCGATCATTTCGCGGAAGGTAATCAACTCACGCTTGTTATTGGGAACCTCGATGCCGATGGCAGAACGGCCCGGCATGCGGTCGATACGAATGGATTCCGCGCCCAAAGCCAGGCAGAGATCGTCGGAGAGATTGACCACTTTACTGTATTTGATACCCGCGTCGGGTTTGAATTCGTAGGTGGTGACCACCGGGCCCGGGTGAATTTCGCGCATGTCGCCGGTGACATTGAATTCACCGAACTTGGCGTGCAGCGAGTGGGCTTTTTCGCGCAGTTCGCCTTCATCCAGAGCCATGCTGTCGTCCGGCGGGTTGAAATGGAAGCTGGTGGGGTAAATCCAATCGACCGCGTCCTGCATAAATTGGAAACTGCCCTGACCGGTGTTTTTGGTGGACTTCATGGGGTTGACCTTGATGTCGTCGTCATCGTCGGCGGAAGGTTTCGACTCTTCCCAGGGCGGCTCATCATCCAGGTCTTGAGAGGGTTCCGGGATTGGTTCGGGATCGCCGGTCAGGTCGTCGTTGCGGATCCCGAAGTCCGGATCGGCCTGCTCTTCATCCGGTATTTCATCGTAATCGTCGTCTTCGTCATTCAAGGGTTTCGGTTGACGGAAGCGCTTCAGCCGTTCGCTGACACGAGCCTGCTTTTCGGACTCCATCTTGTCCAACTCGCGTTGGATGATGCGATTGCGCATCCTTTCCTCACGCCCGGCTTCAATTGTTTCGGTCAACCGACTGAAACTTGCTTGCAGACGCAGGTAAGTCCACATGGTCCCGGACCAGAGCCAGCCGGCGATCTGGCGCAGGGTGAGTTGCGTGGCGACCAATAACGCCAACCCGGCGGCGCCGAAGAGGAACAGGTAGGTGCCCACGGGGTTCAAATAACCGGTAAAGAAACGCCAAAGGGTAACGCCGATAATGCCGCCGGGGGGCTGGGGGTCGCCCTGAAAGGTAATGGGCCCGAAGCTGCCGAGGAACACCAGCAGCACCAGAATCACGGTGCCGACGCCGATGATCTGAAAGAACCAATCGTTGACCTTACGCGTGCGCACGCACAGGTAACCCATGTAGAGAGTGCATAAGGGAAAGGAGAAATTGCCGAACCCGAAAAACTGGTAGCTGAGCGCCGCGATGTGGGCGCCCACCGAGCCCAAATAGTTTTCGGGCATTTTCGATGTTTCGTTGAACAGGGAGGGATCGGATGGATCGTAGGAAACCAGGATCAAGAGCCAGGCGATACCGGCTAAAATGGCCAGCCAACCGGCGATGTCTCTGGCCAGGGAGGGCTGTTGCTCCAATTGGCGCTGCTTCTTGCGTTTGACCTGCTTGCGATGGGCTTTGAGACTTTCGGTGGTTTTCGACTCGCCGGAAGCCTCTTCGGTGTAGATGCCGATATCCTCGGAGACCTGTTCCAAAACCACTCCTCGCGGGCGCCGATTGTTGACAGAGTATGGACCCGCTGGTTTCCAATGATCATAACGTATCCCAACGGTAACCGCAAGTAATGGGGTATAACGCCACGCGAATCACATGATCTTGTGCTCCTCCTTAACCAGGGAGACTCAGGCCGATTGCTCCGTTAACAATCGGCCCAAGGCCCGTGGAGGTAATGGCGCCATAGCGCCGTTGCGTGCCAAGATCAATGGTCAAAGAGATGCGGTTTTGCCCACGTTTTCAGCTTCCTTTCGGAATTGTTGGATTAGTTCCTCGGTGCGTTTGCGAACCTGTTCACCGTCATAGGTTTCGGCTTCCATTGCCTCGCGCGCCATGGCGAAGATGTGACGGTACAAGGCTTTATCTTCAATTTGTTCTGCCAGGGCAATGCGCTCCTCGCGTTTGAAGAGTTCGGTCCAGACCGAACGCACATCCTTCCAAACCCTGCTGTTTTCTTGCCACCAGGCGACTGCTTCCGACAGTTTGTCCTCATTGGCGTGATCGTAGGTATTGAGTCCGAACTCACGCGCAATAACTTTTTCACCGCCGTCTTCATCGATATGCAGCTTGTAATTATCCTGCTCATGCACCCAGCCCGTGGGTGTCAGGGCATGCCGATTTTTCGCCATCATCACGTTATAGTCATCGCGGGTAGTGTACTCGCGGCGCGGCAGCGGGCGGCGCGTCAGGGCTGATTCCCACTGGGACAGGTTGCCGATATGTGTCCAGGCACCGATAGACTCGTAGCGCGGGCTGTCGTCTACCTGATACACGCGCTGGGTCCACTTACCCTTGACCTCATCCTTGGACAGGGTCCGTTTGGTCCAGACGTTATCCTTCTGGTATTCCCACATAACTGTGCTTTCGTATTCCCAGTCCTGGCGCCAGTGCTTCACGATCCCCCTGGAAGTTTGAAGGATGTGCTGCAATACAATGCGTTTTGGGGTGTCCTCCACCACGATCACAATTTCCATCCCGGCCGAATCCTTGGCGGGTTTCAGGTCATAACCGGGTACAAACCCCACGGTTTCGTGAAAGTGGAAATCCACCACATAGGCGCCGGCCATGGCCAGGACGGCCTTGCGGTCCTTTTCAAATTTTCCCTCCCCGGCAAATGCGGGAAGCAGGCTGAACAATAAGAAAACAAATGCAAATCTCATCGGTATCTCTCCAGAGGGGCTACCATTGGTAGCGTAGGTTGAAACTGAGGTTGCGGCCGGGTGCGCTGTAGCGGGTGATCACGGGATCATCCGCGCTTCTGCCGCGCACATCGGACCAGAGATAGTAGGTTTCGTCGGTCAGGTTGAAGGCGCCCAGGTTCAACCGGAATTGATCACTGAGTCGATAGAACAAGGTCAGGTCGACCAGATTGTAGGAGTCCGGCAGGAAAGCCGGCGGATCGGAAGCGGCAACGTCACTATCGCTTTTTGAAGTGACGAAGGTTCCGGTCAACTCGCCGCCGTAGCGGTTCTGACTCTGTCGCCAGGAGATCCCCACGACCCCCTTGGGAGGCTGAATACTCTCGATGGGATCGCCGCTGTCTTCGTCCTCGCCGTCGATATCGGCATAGCTGAAACGCAGGGACCAGTTTGTATAGAACATGTAATCACCGGCCAACTCCAGACCGGAAATCTCTACATTGTTCAGGTTCAGCGCCTGAAACAGGGCCAGACCGGTTTGGCTGACGCCCACGAAGACACTGTCGGCGATGAAGTCCTCGAAACTGTTATCGAAATAGGTCAGGCTGAGCGAGCCGCGTTTCCCGAACAGTTTCAGGCCGGTTTCCAGGTTGTCGCTGGTTTCGGGGGTCAGTTCGGGATTCGGCAGGGTTTGGTAGCCGCCCGCAACATTGGTAAAGCCACTGTTTACCGAGCTGTAGGCGGGGGCTCGGAAACCGTGGGCATAATGCCCGGTCCAGGCAACATGATCGGAGAGCTGCGCATAGATGCCCAGCTTAGGAGAAACAGAATCATCGTCAAGACCCGCCGGCGGTTCCGTGGTCCCGGTGCTTTCCAGGAAGATCGTATCGTTCTCGTCGGGCGACAAACTGTAGTCGTCAAAACGCAGACCGGGTGTGATTTTCAGGCGACCGTCCAGGAAATATGTTTCCGCTTGAACAAAAGCCCCATATTCATCCACGGTGCTGTTAGGGAAATAACGGGTGGGAAAGATCAGCGAGCCGGTGTAGGCATCGGGATTACCGGTGTCCAAATCCAAATCGCGGCGATCGCGAATCTGCCCGAATTCGGTACGTTCCAGCGTCAAACCGTAGGTAATGCGCGTCATCGTGCTCTCGGTCTCGAAAGTTTTGCCCAGCAACAATTCAGCACCCAGATTGTCCTGCTCGAAATCCACGGTTCCGGTTCGAAGGATATTGGTGGTGACAGGTCCCACCGTAGAAATTCGGGTTTCCAAGGTTTCCTGGTTGGTTTCCGCCTGTTGCCAATGCAGACGCCATTGCAGGGTATCGGCCCAGGCCGACTCCATTTCCCGCATTTCCTGGTCGACACTCAAGCGCAAGCGCTCCTGGCTGTCATCGGCCGTATAGTCGGTGATCTCCGTGACTACGCCGAACATACTGGAAGCGCCCTGACTGGTATAAACATTGGCATCGGCCGCGCTGTCGAATAATTCCAAGGAAAAGCGCAAACGATTGTTCACACTCAGGTTGCGTACCAGTTTTCCCAGGATTTGGGTCGAGGACCCGTCGATATCGTTGGGCGCGGTTCTGGTTGCGTCAAGGGAGGCAAGTTCGCCCTGATTGTCGCGTTCGCCAAACTCTCGGCGCACGGCGGTCAACAGACCTTGATACTCTCCGACCGTGAACACGCCCGTCAACCCCAGGTCCACGGACTCCGTCTCACCATCGTATCCGGTTTTCACTATGAAACCCTGATCTTGCTGCCAATCGGCGATATAATCGGACGGGTCTTTGGTGACGAAAGAAACCACGCCGCCCAAAGCATCGCTGCCGTAAAGGGAAGAAGCGGAGCTACGCACGATTTCCACGGCTTTGAGCGTGTCCACATCGACGGCGTATTGGTGGATATTGAACGGACCGAAATCGAATTGTTCGGAGGTCGTCACACCGTCCACCCTGGTCAACACCCGATTGCCGCCGATGCCGCGAATGTTGAATCCGTTCAGCCCGAGTCGGGTTCCGTTATTGCCCACATAGACGCCGGGCTCGTATTTCACCAGATCCCTGACATCATTAATCAACTGATCCTCGATGCGGCTGTCATCGATGACCGAAACCTTGGCGGTTGCTTCTTTGATAGGAACCGGTGTTCGCTCAGCCGTAACCGTCATGGTTTCCGCGATGGAAACCGGTTCTTCTTCTGTCTTATCAGCAGGTTCGCCCGCTGTGAGGGAAAGGGCTAAAAAGAGCGCACTTATCCCATACAAGCACCATTGGGCTTTCATGATAGATTCTCCCGTGCAAGTCAATTGATGAGACTCAGTCTCAGTGAAAATCTTAGAAAGACTTGTCCAGGATGTCAACAAAAATATGAGATTGATTCTCAAGAAACCACTTGTTATACTGGCTTCGCTTGGAGAGGTCGTCGCTTTCCAATCTACCGTGGGATTGTTTTCTACTGATCTGAAGATTGACTAAAGGACCGCTTAAATGAAATACGACGCTCTTAAAAGGGCGGTCGCCATGTTTGGCGTCTGCCTGTTGCCCTGGTGTGCCTTCTCGCAAGAAAAGAATGAAGAAAAAGAACCGAAGCCCGCGCCTTCCATCGGTGAATCACTGGTGGTTTGGGCCACCGAAATCAGAACCTCATCGGTGAAGCTGGATGACGACGCTCTGGCCGTCAAACAACCCGATCATATCAGCGACTTGTTGCGCGCTTTGCCGGGTGTGGATGTCGGCGGCGCCCATTCGCTCAACCAACGGATTACCATTCGCGGCATGGACGATAAAGACCTGCGCATCGATATCGACGGCGCCAACCAGAACACCTATATGTACCATCACATGGGCAACCTGCAAATTCACGCCGACATCCTCAAATCGGTGGACATCGACGTCGGCAAGAATTCGGTTGTCAACGGCGGCTTGGGCGGTACGGTTCGGTTCGAAACCAAGGATGCCGCCGATCTGCTCGCCACCGGCCAAACCTTCGGTTCCCGCTTGCTTGGTAATTACGGCGATAACGCTTCGACCGGTTATTCCGCGGCGGGTTACGGCAAACTGTCGAGCGGGATGGACTTTTTGGCCTACTACAATTTCGTCGAGCGCGACAATTACAAGGTCGGCGGCGGTGAGATTACCGATGCGGACGGGAATATCATTGCGGGAACCGACGGCAAAGTACGCGGTCACGAGGGCGAAGTAGAAGACTCCCTGGTGAAACTGGGCTGGGATTTCGGTCCCAATCACCGCATCGAGGCCGGCTTTGAACATTACGCCGACACCGGTGACTACAACTACCGGCCGGACATGGGCCTGGCAACCGACCTGGCCATAGCCGATAACCTGGGGCTTCCGCTCATCTATCCGACTGAATTCACCCGAGACACGATTACGCTGAACTACAATGCCTACCTGGGCGGAGCTACTACACTCAGGGCAACCGTATTTCAAAACCAGAGCGAGTTGTGGCGTGATGAAACGGGGGTTTCCGCTGTATTCGGCGGCGCCTCCATCATCGAGGGCGATGCCGACAACACGGGGTTCAACCTCCTCGCCTCTACGATAATCGGAGAAGGGGTTTCCCACCAGTTCAACTACGGCGTGGACCTGGTTAATTACGAAACGCAATACACTGCCGACGGCGCGCCCGCTTCCGAGGAAGACGCCCGCAACACGGCGTTTTTCATTGAAGATCGTATCCAGTGGGGGAACCGTTTCACTATTGTACCCGGCGTTCGCTATGATCAGGTAAGCCTTGATTCGACGCTGACAGATGAAGATTTCAGCGCTATGACCGCCGGTCTGGCCGTGGAGGCTCAACTGGCAAAGGGCTTGAGTTTGACCGCGAGTGGCACCCAATTGTTCAAAGCCCCGGAAATCGGCGAGGTGTTCCTCGGAGCGGGTCTTTACGACACCCCTAACCCGGAAATCGAGGAAGAGACCGGTATGAATACCGAGTTGGGATTGACCTGGCGCGGCCAGGATACCGAGTCCGGCCGCTTTTCCGCGGGTTTGACCGGGTTTCAAACCGATATCGACGACTATATCTATGATTATGTCCGCCGAGCGGACGGCTTCAGAGGTAAAGATAACGTAGGCGACATGCAAATTGACGGTTACGAAGCTTTCATCGGTTATGACTTGGGCGACCTGCGCGCCCTAGTCAGCTTTTCATCCACGGACAGCGAACTGTCTGCCTTCGACGAATATGCAAGCCTGGACGGCGCCCGGTTGGATCGTCAGCAGGGCGACGATATCGGCGCAAGTCTCGACTACAACCTGGCTTCATATGACATCGCCCTGCATTGGGACGGCCTGCACGTGGCCTCGGTCGACGCGGGCCTGAACCTGGACGGCGCTACCAAGGACAACGCCAAGGACAGCTATTCCGTTCACAATATCTCGATCCGTTGGACACCACGCCGATACTCCGGCTTATCGCTCACGCTGGGCGTGGACAATCTCTTCGACGAGTATTATGCCTCGCAGTCCTCGCGAACGGGCGTTTCCGCTCATCCCAGGTTCGGTGATTTGTACCTTGTGGATTACGAACCGGGACGTAACATCAAGACCACCATGGCTTACAGGTTCTAAAGGATGACGGAGAACAGGAAAAGCGGCGCGCTCACCGGCGTGCCGCTTAACCGACCCAAGGCCGGTATCTGGTCTTGGACCAAAAAACAAGCGGCCAGAAAGCTGTTCTCGGCGTGCCGCTGGATTCATGTCTACATGTCCACCGCGTTGTTGGGTTTGCTGATCTTTTTCAGCATCACGGGCCTGCTGCTCAATCACCTTTCCTGGTTCGAGCATGAGGGTGACTATGGCGAAACATCGACACCGCTGCCGCCGGATCTTCTGGCCTCGCTCAGAGAAGCGGAGGAACCACAGCTGAAAAAGCTGGAAGCCTATATCGAGCAAAGCCTGGGGCTTCAACAACCGCGCAAGGTAGACATCGATCTGGAAATGGGTGAGTTGACCTTCGACTACCCGCTGCCGGCCGGCTATGCCCTGGTGACCTTCATCATCGAAGAGGGCGTCATGAGGACGGAGCATCAGGAAGGAACCGTGCTCGCGGTGCTCAATGATCTACATAAGGGCCGGCACACCGGCGGTATCTGGTCATGGGTCATCGATACTTCTGCCGTGCTGATGATTCTGATGGCCGTATCGGGTCTGGTGATTCTCTTCCAGCAGGCTAAATGGCGTCTTCACGGGCTTCTACTGGTCCTGGCCGGCGTTGTTCTGCCCTGGTTGATTTACCTGTTGTGGGTGCCTAGACTACATTAATAGTGGAGTAAAGACCATGATTGCAAGTGTATGGATCGCGTTGCTGCTCTCCGGCAATCCGGTAGCAATGGAGAAAATAACCGTAGAACTGGTGGTGCCGGTCTTGAAGGTAAGACCCTACCACCGACCCTACGTGGCGGTCTGGCTGGAAACCACCGAGCGCAAGGGCGTGCGAACGATCGCCGTCTGGCATGAACAGGAAGAATGGCTCAAAGACATGCGCCAGTGGTGGCGCAAGTTGGGCCGCAACGGGAAGCCGCCTTTCGACGGGGTTTCCGGGGCTACCCGCAAACCGGGCACCTATACGCTGCACTGGGAGGTCAAGGACAGTGCGGGCCGTCCTCTGCCTCCCGGGGAATACTACCTGAACATCGAAGCCGCCCGCGAAGAAGGCGGCCGGGACTTTTTGCGACAAAAGGTTCAATTGGGCGCCCGAGAAACCCAGGAATATACCCTTGCCGGCGATCTTGAATTGGGCAAGGTGGTGATTAAAATCAATTGAGGTGAACCCATGATCTTCCGTTTTATTTCCCTAGCCGCAATTGCCTTGCTTGCCGCGGGCTTCGTCGCGGGCCACGATCGTTACATTCTGCCCAGTCACACCGTCCTGTCGGGCGAGGAGCAGAACATTACGTTGATTGCCAGTGTTTCCAATGACATGTTTCATGCCGACCGGCCTTTCGGTGACAACGGCAAGGGCGTGGTGCCGGAATCGCTGAAAGGTTTCTTCCAAACCCTTTCCCCCGTCATCATCCATCCCGACGGCAAGTGCATCGAGACCAATATCTGGCAGGCGTTCGCCCGTTTTTCCGTGGGCGATCTGGCTCTGAGGGAACCGGGAACCTACCGCATCAGCCTGGTCCAGCCCGACAGCCACATGACCACCTTCCGCAAGGCGGACGGCTCGCCGGGCCGCGTTTTCGGCAAAAATGCGGTCGTCCCCGACGGCGCCGTGGAGGTGGTTCGCCGCTTGACCTCTTCCAGGGTGGAAACCTTCGTCACCCTGAATGCACCGGGTCGAAAAGCCTTAACCCCAACCGGAGACGGCTTGGAACTGAGCGGTATCACCCACCCCAACGACCTGTTCACGGGTGAATCGGCCGATTTTCAGTTGTTCTATAACGGCAAGGCCCTGAGCGCTCCCGCGAATGTTACCATCGTACGCGGCGGGACGCGCCACCGCAACCAACGCAATCCGCAAGAAATCACGACCCAAGCCGACGGTAGATTTCAAGTCACCTTCAAAGAAGCGGGTTTCTACCTTATTCAGGCGGAAGCGGTCTTCAAAGGCTCACCGGGCAGCGGTATCGACAGCCGACATGCGGGCCTGTTCCTTACCGTGGAAGTCTTTCCGGAATAAGCGGACCATTTTTAGGGAAGACCAAGTGCTCGGCGGGCATCTCATCTTTCCCGTGACCGCACGGCCTCCCCAAAGCCAACAGCGATCAGACAAGGAGAACGACATGAAGTTTTATCGAGGAATGCAAAACCGAACGACGGGAATGCTGTTGCTATGCTTTCTGCTTTTTCCCGCCGTGAGTCCGGCGATGAACGATTCCCAATCGCCCGCACTGCCCGAGGGCCGCAAATGGGCCGGTTTCCGCGGCAACGGCAGCAGCAATACCACGGCGGCCGGCCTGCCGCTTCGATGGTCGGAAGCCAAAAATATCGACTGGCGGGTCCAACTTCCGGGTTTTGGTCAATCAAGCCCTGTCGTTTGGGATGACAAGGTTTTTATCACCTCGGTAGACACGGAAGACGAAGATCGGTTGGTGGTGATCCGTTTAGACCTGGAAACGGGCAAAACCATTTGGGAAAAGCGGTTCAAGGCGAGTCGGCAAATCGAATACACCAGGATGATTGCCCGTTCGGCGCCCACACCGGCGGTTGATCACAGCGGTGTTTACGTATTCTTCGGTAGCGGCGATGTCTTGAAACTCTCCCATGATGGCGACAAGTTATGGTCCCGTTCTCTGGTAGAGGAATTCGGCGCGTTCAAAGGAAATCACGGCGTGGCCGCTTCACCCGTGTTGTACGACGATCGCCTGATGTTGCTGATCGCCCATGAGGGGCCTTCCTACGCTATTGCCTTGAATGCCGCCACGGGGGAGACCCTTTGGAAGCAGGACCGAAAACCGGCGGTTTCCTGGTCAACTCCGCTGGTCACCCGGAATCAGGGCCGGAATCAATTGGTCATCAGTTCGAATGGAACCGTGGAAGCACTGGATATCGAAAGCGGTGAACGGCTTTGGTACACTCACGACATCGTCAAAAATACCGTGGCGTCACCTTTGGTTTATGAAGACCTGATCATCGCCGGAAGCTCAGAGTCAGGCGGCGGTAGAACGGTCCGCCTGGGCGGGCAGGGGGACATCACCGCCGACCGAATTGCCTGGCGCGGTGGGTGGGCATCCAGTTTCGGGTCGCCTCTGGTCCACGGCAGCCGAGTCTATATCACCAACCGTGCCGGGGTTGTCGCCTGCCTTGACGCGGCATCGGGCAAAGAGATTTGGAAGCATCGCCTGGGAGAATCCTGCTGGGCCTCTCCGGCGGCCGCCGGCGACCGCTTGTATTTCTTTACAAAAAACGGTTTAACGGTGGTGTTGGCGGGTAATCAAGAAGCCCCAAAAATACTGGCCGAGAATAAGCTACCCGTTGGTAAAGACAACGAGGTTTACGGTGTTGCCCTGGTCGATCGAAAGATCCTTCTGCGCACGGGCAGTGCCTTGACCTGTATCCAAAATCTCTAAGCCGGGCCGTGCATAAAACACCCAGGCAATATTCGGGGCTGCATAAACACCCGCTTGGTTGCAACATGTTTTGTTGTTCCCGGGAATACATGAGGAGCCGGCGTCCGGTACTCGATTGTTACCGGGAACAATATCGTATCGGACGCCGGATATTCATGTCTAAAGGAGAAGAATCGAGTGGGTTGTCGAGGGATATCACCATCACTGTGCCGGGTTGGAAGCAATTCTACTAAGTGAGGCCGGCTTTAGTAGCACCGAACATCTCGCGCTATCCAACCCAATGAGCCGGAGCCTGTTCAGTACGACCTAAGCGACTCAAAACAAAGCAAACTACTTGAAGCTTGGGGCTTGAAGCTTGCAGCTTGTCACGCGCTTGCCTGGTGTACGGGGAGGGATTCGCCTTTTGTGTTCTCGCGGAGGGGGAGGGACAGCACGAAGGTAGCGCCTGTATCCGGGCCGTCACTGAAGGCTTTCAGACTGCCGCCCATTTCGGTGGCCGCATTGGCCGCGTTGTGTAAGCCGAAGCCGTGGCCGTCCTTGCGAGTGGTGTAGCCGTAACCGAAAATCTCGGTAAGCCGGCTCTGTGAGATGCCGATGCCGTTGTCCGTTACCGCGAACAATACCTTGCCGTCCGGGCCCAGTTTCAGGCCCACCTTCAGCAAGGAATCCCGGTTGGTTTTGGCCATCGAATGACCGGCGTTTTTGGCCAGGTTGATCAGGATTTGAAGAACTTTGTGCTTTTCCACCAGGTAGGAGGGCAAATTCTCGTATTCGCGAATGATGGTGATCTCCCTTTCGGGCAAGGCCATACCGCTGATCTTGATTGCCTGCTCCAATAGGTCGTAAGGCTCGATGGGCTCCAAAACCGCCCGCATTTTGGCGTGATCCTGCTGAGCGCGGATGACCTCGATGACGTGTGATAGATTGGCGGTCATGCGCTTCACTTCTTCTTTCACGCGTGCGTGTTCCTTTTTCAGATGGACGGTCAGTTTCTCCATGAATTGCGGGAAGATTTTGCCGCGCGGATCCTCGGTGAAGAAATGCGCCATGTCCAAATCGGGGTCTTTCAGCAATTCGATCACCCGGTCCATTTGAGGCAGCTTGGAGTTATTGAGGCTCTCGCTCATGGAATCGACTGAAATGGTAATCGAGTTCAAGACATTGCCCACGTTATGCAGCACACCGATGGCGACCTCGGTCATGCCGGCCCGACGCGCCGCTTCCAGCAGCTTGCTTTGGGTTTCTACCAGTTCTTCCTGGGTTTTGATGCGGTCCTGGATCTCCTGGGTCAGTTGGCGGTTGGCTGCCTGTAATTCGCGGGTGCGTTCTTCCACCCGGACTTCCAGATCCCGGTTCAATTGGGAGAGTTGATCGTACAGGTTGGCGTTATCGATGGAAACGGCAGCCTGTGCGGAGATCAACTGAAGAATCTCGATGCGTTCTTCACTGAAGGCGTTGCCCACCAGGTTGTTTTCCAGGTAGAGCATACCCACCATTTTATTCTGGTGAACAATGGGCAGTACTAACAAGGAACGCGCATTGGTGGCCACGATATAAGGGTCGTTCTTGAACAGGCCCTCGCGGGAGGCATCGCCCAAGACCACGGTTTCCAGGGTGCGTTTGACGTATTTGATAACCGACAGCGGTAACGGGGCGCCCTCGCCCACGGGTTTGTCCTGAACCACGCGGGAGAAGTTGCCGTCCAGACTGCTCTCGCCCTCCACCCATAACCCCACGCCGCGTTTCAGCAACAGGGCGCCGCGCTTGGCGCCGGCGTTTTCCATGGCGCAGGCCATCACGCGTTCCAAAACCTTGGTCAGCTGCACTTCCTGGGAAATGGCCAGCGAGCTTTGCAGCACGGTTTCCAAATCGAGAACGCTTTTCACCAACAGGTCGGTGCCGCGATCGCCGTGCGCGGGTTCGGCCGCGGCCTCCCAACGGTGCTTGTCGCGTAGGTAGGTGCCGTAAAGCGCCCGTACCTGAGCCGCCTTTGCCAGCGCCCCCCAAGCCTTGTAGGCGGAAAGCGAGGCGCCGATATAGTGGGCGGCGTCGCTGGGAAACCCCTCGGTCATGGCCAGGGTCGCACGCCGCTCTTCCACCAGTCCGCGCAAACTGGTGACGCCCTCACGGGTGACCAGTTCGGCCGCGCGAGCGTAGTAAAGGAAGGCGTCGGAAATCTTGCCGGTAATGCGGGCGCGTTCGGCTTCCAGGATCAGGTGGCGCAAGCCGAAATTATGCCTGGATCGTCGTGCAATCTTTTTATAAAGGGCCCGCGTTTTGTCTACCAGGCGCAAGTAACGGTTGCGTTCGGAGCCGGATGAGTCCGGGTATAACGCCGCGGCCGACATAGCCCGCCAGAAACAGTTCTCCAAATTGCTTTGACCGGCCAGAGTGACGGGCTGGATCGAATCGACCACCCTGCCGGTCAGTTCAAAGGCCTCGCGATATTTGCCGAACATGTAATAGGCAAGCGCGGCGTGCGGCACGGTAAAGAAGAAAGGCAATCGGATGTGACGTGCCGCCAGTTGTTCCAGGCCGAACGGATCGTTGGGCGATTGCTTGTCCATGAGGCGACGCCGCTGGTCGCTGTGAAGGTAAGTTGCGATGGACTCCAGGGTTTCCGACCCATGCTTCAGCTCGGCATAACCGGCCTGCTCCACATGTTCCACATATTTCTGGGCGTCTGTAATCAAATCGGCAAGGTGACCGTTGCTCAGAAATTTCAGGTGCCAATGCACCGCGGAGGAATAGGCGGCAAACTGCAGATCGCCCAGCTCAAAGGAACGCCGGGCATTTTCGGCCAGCCCCGCCGCACAATCGGCGAAGGGTTTCAACCAGGCGCCCACGTAATAGTGCCGGTAAAAAGCGAGGCGTTGTGTAAAGCGGTTATTGCCGAAGCGTTGGTGCAGGGTATCGGCAAGATCGGCGATATTCCGGCAGCGTTCGGGTTCGGCGCCGGTTTGAAGCAAGAGGGCGGCGAACAGGCCGAAGACCATGGGTGAATAGGGGTGGTGCCCGTGTTTGAGGACCTGTTCCGTCATCTTCAGGATCAGGTAACTGACCAGGCGAGCGGAGCTGAAATAGGCGGGCAGGATCATTTCCGTCATGATGCGCATGCGCGCCAGGAAAGCGGGGTCTCGAGCCTCGGGCATGGCCAGCAGGCGGTCGCCTTCTTTGTTGCGAAAGGCCCACATGGTTTTGAGGAACTGAACCCTGATGTGGGTTTTGGAAAGGTGCAGGGAGATTTTATCGCCCAGGCGTCGCAAGCCGTCGATACCGATGCGCAGGCCGCGAATGGGTTGGCCGGTAAGGTTGTAAAGGGCGATCATGCGCGAAACCACCCGGGCCTGATCCATATCGATCAGGTCTTCTTTCAACAAATCGCGGAAACCGTCTGCCGCACCACTCAAGTCGCCGCCTAGAAACTTGTTTTGCGCCATTTCCAGGTTGAGATCGAAAAGCAGTTTGTAGTGATCCTGCCAGACGGCGTGGGAGGCAAGATTCAGCCCGGTTTTGAAATAGCCGGCCGCATTGCCGTGAGCTGCCGATTCCACGGCCTTTCTGCCGGCTTGTAAATTCAACCGGGCCAGACGCAGTTTGAAATCGGGCTTCAGCGAGTCCAAAAGACCGTGATTCAGGTGATCCACGATTTCGAAGATGTCCCGTTGCAGGGTTTCGTCCACACAACGATCCAGTTTCAGGCTGCCTATTTTAAAGTGGAGCCGCGCCCGCTCTTCCTCTGAAAGCATGCCGACGGCGGCCTCGAAGATCCGATTGTGGGAGAACCGATAGTCGCTGCCCTGGGGCGAAATCAGGCCCTCGAAAGTGAGTGTGTACAGATCCAGCGACACTTCTTGCTCGCTGAGCCCGGATACATCGCTGAGCGTAGCCTGGTCAAACTGACGCCCCACGCAGCCGGCCAACTCCAGAATGCGTAGCGTTCGCCGGGGCAGACGCGACAGCTTCTCCGTCATTATGCCGACGATATCATCGGGGATCTCGGCCCCTTCGATAGCTTGGAGATCCCATTTCCAACCGGAGCCGATCTCGAAAAAGACCAGCCCCGAGGCATAAGCGTGGCGCATGTACTGGCGTACGAATTGGGGGTTACCGCCGGTTTTGCGTTGAATCAATTCGGCCAACAGCCGGGTCTCCACGGGAGACCGCTCCAGGGTATCGGCCAGGAAGTCGTTGAGATTGTCCAGGGTCCAGGGCTTGAGCGAGATGGCGTGAATGCGTTCGTCGTGGCGTTCCAGCATCTCCTGGATGGGATGGTCCTCCCTCAAGTCGTGGTCGCGATAGGACAATATCAACAGCAGGCAGGTGGGAGGACGCGCATTCAGGAGGCTGTCGATGAGGTTCAGGCTGGCGTTATCGGCCCATTGCACATCGTCCAGCGAGAACATCAGCGGGACCTCGTCGGAAATGGCGCGGATGAGGTGTTGCATGGCCATGCCGGTCCGCTGCCGTGCCTCCATGCCGAAGAAGGAGTCGTTGTTTTCCTCGATACCCAGCAAAAGATGCAGTTTGGGGATGATTTCCACCACGGCTTCGGCAAAGGAGCCCATGGCCTCGCTCAATACCTCGCGCCAGTTGGCCAGTTCTTCGTCAGAACCGGCCAGTACCTGTTCCAACCATCCGGTAATCGCTTGTGCTATACCCGCGTAGGGAACGTTGGCCTGAAACCGTTCGAAGCTGCCCTTGAGGAAGGGGATGCGATCGTTGACCAGGGACTTCCGCAGGGCCTTGACCAGGGCGGTTTTGCCAACGCCCGCGGGACCGGAGATCACCACCATCTCGGTTTCGCCGCGGTAGGCGTTGCGAAAGGCTTCTTTGAGGGTTTGCAATTCCTCGCGCCGACCGTAGGTGCGTTTGGGCAGCACCAGCGTGGTGGGCACCTCGCGCGCGCCTAATTCGAACCATTCCAGGCGGCCCTTCTCTTCCTGCATATGCTTACAGGTCAACAGGTCCGCGTGCAGACCCCCCGCCGTCTGATAGCGTTTGTCCGGGTCCTTTTCCATCAACTTCAGAATGATGCGACCCAGTTGTTCCGGCAGGTTTTTATTGACCAGGTGCGGCGGCTTGGGCGCCACGGCCAGATGCATGTGAATCAGTTCCAGAGGTTCGGCTATAAAGGGCAGACGCCCGGTACCCAGCTCGTAAAGTGTTACCCCCAGAGAATAGAGATCGCTTCGAAAATCGATGCCGCGATCCATGCGACCCGTCTGTTCCGGTGAGGTATAGTGCAGCGACCGTTTGATCATCTCCGGCCGGTAGTACTTCTTCATCTCACTTTGGGCGGGCACGGCCAGATCGAATCCGGCAATAGTGGTCAGCAGGTTTTCCTCTTCGATAAAGATATTCAGCGACTTGATGTTTTTGTGGATGACACCGCGATTATGGATGTCCCCCAATGTTGCCGCCAGTTGGATGGAAATGTCCAGAAAGGCATCGCCCACCTTTTCCTGATCGCTTAGAAAATCTTTCAGGGGCACCCAGTTCTTGCGCCTGAAAACAAGGCAGGCGTATTCGTCGTGACGCACCAGGTCAAGCGCGTCGATGACCCCGCGGGATTGCAATTTGCGCAATAAGCCCATTTCTTCTTGGAACATACGGCCGGCGCCGCGAGTACCGACCGGTGCGGTTTTCAAGAGGACCGGTAATCCGTCCTTCCGGCGCATCGCATTGAAAACGCTTACTTGCCCTTCGGCAATCAGCAGTTCCTCGATTGTGTAACCCGGAATATGGACCATCTGTGATTACCTACCCGTAAACACGACTCCTGATTTCACCTATCGGTTTGGAATCTGAAGTATGAGAGTACCTGTATACAAGATAACCCACCGCCACGAAATACCATGTTGCTATCTGCGTAAAATGGTTCACAAAGATGGAAATGGTAACACAGAAGCTGAGCAAGGAAGTAAAAAACACGGAAAACAGTGTTTTTCTTTGCCTCATTGCCAGATAACTCCATGTGCAGAGAACTCCCAAGAAGAGAGGGCAAAGCACAATGCCCAAAAATCCGAAATCTTTGTAAAAAGGCTCCAGATAGGTACAAGCATTCAGTTCGATAGGAACCCTGTAGAATTTACCGACCAGTTCAGCCCGCTCGATTTCAGGGGTCACCAATTCGATGAACTTGACCACCGGGCCGAAGGTGTACATGCCGTGCGTATGTTCGTGTTTGTCTTCAAGGAAGGCTTGAAGAACCGGATAACTGCCTGTCAGGTAGATATAGGGGTCCACCAGCGCGGCATACTCGCGGGGCACCCGGACGAATTCCATGTTGTCGTCAAAGGCTTCCTTCTTATAGACCTTGGCGATCACCACAAAGAAACCCAAGAGCACCAATAAGGTCCCCACGCCCGCCATGATCATGCGCGGCTCCAAATTGACGCGACGCTGCATATAGACCAATACGAAAAAGCCCCAGATAACCATGTAGAAGAATCGCGTTCGATCCGTGGTTACCAGGGTGGTCATGATTGCCCAGATCAAGATCAGGTAGACCCATTTGCGGGGTTTCTTGTAAAGCGCCAGGTAGGCGGTTCCCAGCGCGAAGTTGGCGACATTGAGGATGTTGAAGAAACCCAGGTATTTCACGTTGGAATGTTGCTCGCGAACCATTTGGGGATCGGTGAGGAAGGCGCCGAAACCCAAGGACATTTGCAGGTTTACCACCTGAATCAGAAACCCCAGGATGCCGATGGCGAACAATACCTTCAGCGCTCGTTCGAAACGCGTCCGGTCCAGGTGTTCGAAACGCGGCGGCGCATTGGCCCAGGCCGGACGCACCAGTCCGTAAGCCAGAACCGCAAAGCTGCCGCCCATGAACATCAACCAACTGATTCCGATAACTTCCCAGACCCCGCCGCGTAAAGGATCGAAGGCCACCATTTCCAGGGACAGCATGCCCAGGGAAAAGGCCCAAAAAAAGTTGTAGACAGCAGGTGGGGAAAAGTAATCACCCAAAAGGCGTTTCGAGAGTACCAATCCCGCTGCAGCCAGGATCAGTAATGTCAAAGAAAGCATTTAAAGGATATCCGCATGACCGTAATTTGAAGAAAGGCGACTGACTGCTGAAGATGAGGGGTTCCCCACCTCTCACGGTTCTGTAAGAATATTACACCAAATAGACCTGGGCAGAAACCCGGGGTTCTCGTAACGATTTCCTTTCCGGGTCCAGAAGTACCAATTTGCCCCCCGGGGGCGCCGAAGAGGCACAATTACCCTATGAAAGACCAAGAGCTGTTGAATATTGCCGATTTCTTTGTCATCCTTTTTCGCGGCAAGAAGACCTTCATCCTCACCTTTCTTTTCATCATGGTCCTGGCCGTGATCTATCTGGCTTTTGCCAAACGGTCCTATAAGCTGACCGGCACCCTTTACGTGGCCCGCATTCAAGGCGTGCTGGTAGAGGAGGGCGAGTTCGTCGCCGCCAAGCTACGCGATTACAGCTTCATGAAACGCGCCCTGGACAGCGCCGGCATCGAACTGGATATTCCCGTCAATCGCCTGCAACGCCTGGTTTCCACCGAGGTCTTGAACGAGGTCAAGAAGATCCGTGATGTGGGCCTGGTGCAACTTTCGGTGGAATACGACGACCGGGATCTGGCTCACGCCATCTTTCAGGCGCTTACCAGTCAGTTGATAACGGATCACGAAGAATTGGTCCAACATGCCCGGAAGAACTTCCGCGGCATGATCGACAGTTTCTGGGAAGACGAGGCCGCCGTGCGCCGCTCCTTGGATCTGGACGAAACGCAGATCGAGGCCACCATTGAAGACGGCACACCCAAGGAATTCATGCCCGCCTGGGTCCTGCTCAGCCACACCGTCGCCGAAAAGCGCAGCTATCACCAGACGCTGGTCAAGGATATCTACTATCTGGAGCTGGAGGCGAGTTCCGCTTCCAAGACCTTCAACACCCGCCTGGCCGCCGAACCCAAAATCCCGGATGAGCATTTCAAGCCCAAGCGCAGCCTGGTCGTCATCTTGGGCGGCATCCTGGCTTTGCTGACCGCCACCATGGCCACGCTGGGTCTACATTACTATAACGAGGAAATCAAACCCAAGCTGGCCTCGTAACCCCGCCCAAGACACCTTTTCTGTGATATTCTTTGGAGCTTGGCAACTGCCGGGGAGGACCGTCTTTGACACATGACCCGAAACTGATTCGAAACTTTTCGATTATTGCTCATATCGACCACGGCAAAAGTACGCTGGCCGATCGCTTCCTGCAAAAAACCGGTCGCGTCAGCGATCGGGAAATGAAGGAACAACTGCTGGACGATATGGAGTTGGAACGCGAGCGCGGCATTACGATCAAGGCTCGTTCCGTGACCATGCCCTACGAGGCGTCCGATGGACAAACCTATCAGTTCAACCTTATCGACACGCCCGGTCACGTGGACTTCGCCTATGAGGTATCGCGCTCCCTGGCCGCATGTGACGGCGCCATCCTGGTGGTCGACGCCGCGCAAGGTGTTGAAGCCCAAACCCTGGCCAATGTCTACCTTGCCCTGGAAAACGACCTGCACATGGTGCCCGTACTCAACAAAATCGATCTGCCTTCCGCCCATCCCGATATGGTGATGGAACAAATCGAAAACGTGATCGGGCTGGATACCGAGAACGCGCACCTGGTTTCCGCCAAGACCGGCGAGGGGCTGGAGGAACTGCTGGAAGCGGTGGTGCATGAGGTGCCCGCGCCCGAGGGAAGCCCGGACGGCCCGTTGCGCGCCTTGATCTTCGACGCCTGGTTTGACACCTATCGCGGCCTGATCATTCTGGTTCGCATCGTCGACGGCGCCATGAAACCCAAGGACCGCATCAAGTTCATGGCCACCGGCAGCGAGTACCTTGTGGATGAGGTAGGTATCTTCACCCCCAAGATGGAAAAGACCGACGCCTTGAACATGGGCCAGGTGGGTTATGTCATCGCTACTATCAAATCGCTGGACGAGGCGCGGGTGGGCGATACCATCACGCACGCCAAAGCGTCTGCCGCCGAACCCCTGGCCGGGTTTCAGGAATCGAAACCCATGGTTTTCTCCGGGCTCTATCCTACCGAGGCCAAGGACTACAGCGCCTTGCGTGAGGCCCTGGAAAAGCTCCAGATCAACGACACCTCGTTTATCTTCGAGCCCGAAACCTCGGTAGCCCTGGGTTTCGGCTTCCGTTGCGGGTTCCTGGGTCTGCTGCACATGGAGATCATCCAGGAACGCCTGGAGCGCGAGTTCGACCTGGATCTGGTCACCACCGCGCCCGGTGTGGAATATCGCGTTACCACTAAGGACGGCGAGGTGCTGTTGATCGACTCTCCCGCCAAGTTGCCGTCCGTGGGCGAGATCGACATCCTGGAGGAACCCTATATCGTGGGCACCATCCTCACCAACAAGGAATACGTGGGCGCCATTCTCAAACTGTGCGAGGACCGTCGCGGCGTGCAGAAAAAGTTGGAGTACGTCTCCGAGGAGCGTATCCTGATCGAGTACGAACTCCCCCTGGCCGAGGTGGTGTTGGACTTCTACGATAAGTTGAAGTCGGTCAGCCGCGGTTATTCCTCCTTCGATTATCACGTGGAAGGTTACTGGGCCTCGGACCTGGCCAAGCTGGACATCCTGGTTAACGGCGACCTGGTGGACGCGCTCTCCCTGATCGTGCATAGGGAAAAGGCCTTCACCAGAGGGCAACAACTGGCGGTGAAAATGAAAGAATTGATCCCTCGGCAAATGTTCGATATCGCCATCCAGGCGGCTCTGGGGACGCGCGTCATCGCCCGTACCACGGTCAAGGCTCTGCGCAAAAACGTTCTGGCCAAATGCTACGGCGGCGATATCAGCCGGAAACGCAAGCTGCTGGAGAAACAGAAAAAAGGCAAGAAACGCATGAAGGCGGTGGGTTCGGTCCAAATTCCCCAGGACGCTTTCCTTGCCATGTTACAAGTGGATGATTAAGGAGTTCCCCACGTGTCCGAAGCCATGACCCTGAATTCCGCCCAGCGGCGTTACCTGAAACAGTTGGCGCATCACCTGAAGCCTTTGCTGCAAATGGGCAAGGACGGCCCCTCCGCCGGTTTTATCGGTCAGTTGAACGAACAGATCGAGAACCACGAGTTGATCAAGATCCGCATTCTGAACAACTGCGAATACACCAAATCGGAAATAGAAACCGCCTTTGCGGGCGCGGGTATTACCCTGGTCCAGAAAGTAGGCCATGTGTACACGGTGTTCCGCCAAAAGGAAGAAGATTCGCAGTTGAGCCTGCCCAAGTGAGGACATTATGGCGCTGACACACCTGAACGAAAAGGGCGAGGCGCACATGGTCGACGTCAGCGCCAAGCAGGTTACGGTTCGCGAGGCGGTCGCCGAGGGTTATATCACCATGCCGGCCTCCTTGATTGAACAACTGGACCGCCTGAAAAAGGGAAACGCCTACGAAATCGCCCGCATTGCCGGCATTATGGGCGCCAAAAAAGTCCAGGAACTGATACCGCTGTGTCACGGCCTGAACCTGGACCACATCGGCGTACAGTTCGAGTCCGACACGGCCAAAGAAGAGGTTCGCGTGGTCGCCACGGCGCGTTGCCACGGCCGAACCGGTGTCGAGATGGAAGCCCTGACCGCGGTCAATGTAGCCCTGCTCACCCTCTACGACATGGGCAAGGCGGTCGCTAGGGACATGGAAATAAGCCGCATCCGCCTGTTATCCAAAACAGGCGGCAAAAGCGGTGATTGGCAAAGACAGTAACGTGAACATGGGTACCCGTTGAAAGACCTGGGTAGGGACATAAAGACAGGCAGTTCATAGGCGGTGCTTACCGGCATGGGGTGCGCTTGTTCGCGCCGGACACACAAAAAGCCCGCGCATGGTTTTCTTACATCGACCGAAGGGAACAGCTTTGACCGCGGCGCATCAAGCGGAGAAGCAATAGCGCCTAAAAAGCAACGGGCCCCGTCGGGGGCCCTCCTCTCATTTAGTCGGTCCAGAAATGGCCGCCTGCTTTTACTTTGGATTTCAGCTGCATCGTTTGCCTCCTTGTTCGCGATTTGGGTACACAAGACACACGACAAGCGCCTCTTTGAGAGAGGGTTGCCGTTCATACGGTGCTATGGAGACAATCGAAATTTAGTTCGTTTGAGGGTCACTTTTTTATTTTTTTATGTAGCACCGGAAAGATCCTGCCCAGGCAATCCGGCTCAAGCTGGTGAGCAAGGTGGGAGTTTCCTGCGCGAACAAAAGCGCCCCATGCCGGTAAGCACGGTTTCGATATTTCATTCCGGTTTGTCCCGGCCGGGGTCGTTCAATGGGCGCCTTTGTTCACGTTACGTTAGTCCAACCCTTCGGCAGTGTGATTCTGCTGTGCCTGGGGATTGGTTCCTTCGGCGCGAACAAAAGCGCCCCATGCCGGTAAGCACGGTTTCGATATTTCCAGTCGGTTTGTCCCGGTCGGGGTCGTTCAATGGGCGCCTTTGTTCACGTTACGGTAGTCCAACCCTTCGGCAGTGTGGTTCTGCTGTGCCTGGGGATTGGTTCCTTCGGCGCGAACAAAAGCGCCCCATGCCGGTAAGCACGGTTTCGATATTTCCAGTCGGTTTGTCCCGGCCGGGGTCGTTCAATGGGCGCCTTTGTTCACGCTACGCTTGTTAGAAGGAGAAGCCCAGGCCTATGCTTGTCATGCTGTAGTCGATGTCGTCGATTTTTGAGGAGGTCCAGTCCAAGCGAACCAGCATCCGTTCGGTCACCTCGGCATAGGCGCCCAGGCCCCAGGATATATTGGCCGACTCGTTGGTTACCTTCTCGGGTTCGGTTTCGGCGCCCACCAGTTTGGTTTCCGCGCGCCAGTACTGACCGCCGATGAACCCGAAAGCGTTGAGATAACGGTGGAATCGGTACTTGCCCACCACGTGCAGGGCGAAGCCCAGGTGATTGGCATCCAATTTCCGGCCGCTTGTAGTAGTAGCCTCGGTATCGCCGAGGAAATTGAGCGAACCTTCTACAGCGACGTACTTGTTGAAGTGATAGCCCTCGGTCAGACGCAGGGCCGCCTCGGACCAATCGATGGTCGCGATGGATTCACCTAATTGGAATACGCTGTCGGCCAGGACGTCGAAACGATTGGTGTCGTCGTAGCTCAGGTCGCCGTATTGGACGTAGATGTAATTATTGCTGCTGTCCAGGGGACCTTGCGCGAGGGCAGGCAGGGCAAGCAGTAGAAGCAGGGGCATCTTGGTCATGATAACTCCAGTAATTATTCGCGGCCCAGGTAACTGTTGGTGCCGGGATCCACCTTGATTTTTTGACCTTCCTTGATGAACGTCGGCACGGCGATGGTAACGCCGTTATCCAGGACGGCCTTTGCCAAAACCTTGCCGCTGGCGGTATCGCCCTTGGCGCCGGCTTCCACGGTGGAAACGGTGGCAATGACGCTCTGGGGAAGCTCTGCGTTGATCACTTCGCCGTTGTATTGCAGCAGCATCAATTCGATTTCCTCGTTCAGCCAGGGCCGTGCATCCCCGATCAATTCGGCGCGCACGTTGTACTGTTCGTAGGTGTCCTTGTCCATGAAGACCAGGTCTTCGCCCTCGTCGTAAAGGTACTGAACGGTCATCCTGTTCAGGTCGGGTTCGTTCAGCATTTCGCCGGCCTTGAAGGTTTTCAACAAGACCTGGCCCGTCTTCAGGTTGCGGGACTTGGCCTTAACCAGCGTGGCCGCGCCGCGTGCGGAAGGATTGTGCACCGACACTTCCATAACTTGCCAGGGTGCGCCTTCCAGCTCATAACGAACGCCTTTCTTGAAATCGTTGGTGGAAATCAACGGGTGCTCCTTTATTCGACGATGGTGATGTTGTGAATATAGTCCAGGTTGGGCCAGAACTTCTCGATATAGGCATTGCCGAGTTTGATGGCCCGGGCTTGATCGGGAGCGCGTCCGCGCGGCATGCAGTCGCCGTACCCGCTGTACAGGCTCAGTATAATGCCCAAGCCGTCGCCTTCAAGGCGGCCCAACGGCGTGAAGCCCATGGAATCCAGGTTGGCGTTGTCTCCGATATTGATATAGAGCTGTGTGCCGCGCGTATCGGGCCGGCCCTTGTGGGCGAAAACCAGGGTGCCGGGCTTGTTGGAAATGCCCTTCGAGGGATCATCGGGAAAGCTTCTCTCCGACCAGACCTTATTGACCTCGGGATTGCCGTGAATCCCGAACTGAGCCATAAAGCCCTCCATGACCCGGAAGAAGGAGATCTTCTTGAAGTAGCCCATCTTGACCAGGTTGTAGAAGCGATCGGCGCCGTTGGGCGACCAGTCGCGCGTCACGAGTACGGTAAAATCGCCCTTCGTCGTTTCGAACTTGACGCGGTAGGTATCGGGCGCCTTTTCGTTGAGCGCCTTGGAGGCGTCCAACAGGCCGGGATGGTCGGTCGCAAGCAGGGGTAGTGCGGTCAGACAGAAAAAAAGGAAGGCAGGGAATATCTTGTACATGTCAGGCAGCTCCATAACGAAACTCAAACCGCACCATTATAATCAGGTAAACGCCAAAAAACCACCCGGGGAACGACACGACATTTATTCTCACCGAAGACTGCCGGAGCTCTACCGATAAAAAGAGATCGGGATTTGTCGACCCCGGGAGAACGGACTGCCGATAAGCATCTCTTGAATCAGGCTTAGATCTGTTACAATATGCTCTGTAAACAATCGATAGGGTTGGCGTATATGTCCCAAAAAAGCGAACTCCGTGAAACATTGCACGAGATCATCTTCGAAGCCGACACGCCCGCGGGCAAGGTTTTCGACCTGGTGTTGATCATCATGATCCTTTTTTCGGTGGTCGTGGTGATGATGGATTCGGTGGAAAGTTACCGTAACCAGCACGGTGGTATTCTCCTCGCCCTGGAGTGGTTCTTTACCATGGTTTTCACGGTGGAATACATTACCCGGCTGATGATTGTGCGCAAACCGCTGGCTTATGCCAAAAGCTTCTTCGGCCTTGTCGACCTGATGGCCATTCTGCCGACCTATCTCAGCCTGCTGTTCCCCGGCAGCCACTACCTGGCGGTCATCCGGGCTCTGCGCACCATTCGCATCTGGCGGATCTTGAAGCTGGCGCATCACGTGAACGAAATGAACCACCTGATCTTGGCCTTGCGCGCTTCCTTCCGCAAGATCGTGGTCTTCCTGCTGACCGTGATGATCATCGTGGTGATCATGGGTTCCACCATGTACCTGGTTGAAAACGAGGAAGCGGGCTTCACCAGTATTCCGCGCAGTATCTATTGGGCCATCGTCACCATCACGACCGTAGGCTACGGCGACATCTCCCCACAAACCAACCTGGGCCAGGTGCTCGCTTCCATGGCTATGATCATGGGTTACGCCATCATCGCGGTGCCCACGGGCATCGTGACGGTGGAACTGGGCCGGACGCCCCTAAAGAAACTGACCACCCAAAGCTGCCCGGATTGCACCAAAGAAGGCCACGACCCGGACGCCGCCTTCTGCAAATACTGCGGCGGCAATCTTGAATTGTAGGGCCTCCTGAGTCGGGCCGGGCCGCGTGCTTCTGCTTTGCTTTTTTCGACCGCTGTTCGAATGCAGAGCCTGTTTGGGCCTTGGCCAGGTGCGTCTCCTCATTGAATGCTTGTTCATTTGTCGTTGCATCCCGCTCGGGCCTTTGCTAGGGTAGGGAAAAACACGACCAAGCAAGCGCTTGGTTTTGTGACGGGGACTCGTTCCCTCCACCCTCTTTTCAGGAGCCGTGGCATGTCATCTTCCCTCTCCGCGCTCCCGCAACTTCAGTCTCGTGTTTCCCCGGGCTCGGCCGCCTTTGAAAACAATCGCACAGCCATGTTGGATGCCGTCAAGGGCCTGCGCGATGCCGAGGTCGCCGTTCACGCCACGGAGGAACGCGCTCGACCCAAATTCCAAAAGCGCAACAAGTTATTGCCCCGCGAGCGCATCACCTTACTATTGGACCGCGGCTCTCCCTTTCTGGAGCTATCCACTCTGGCCGGTTACAAGATGCATGATGACAAGGACGGCAGCGGCGCCGGCGGCGGTTTGATCGCCGGCATCGGTTATGTCTGCGGCGTGCGTTGCATGATCAAGGCGTCCAATTCAGCGGTCAAAGGCGGCACCGTCTCGCCCGCGGGCCTGAAGAAAAGCCTGCGCTGCCAGGAGATCGCGCTGGAAAACAAACTGCCGCTCATCTACCTGGTAGAAAGCGGCGGCGCCAACCTGACCTATCAGGCCGATATCTTTGTGGCAGGCGGTCGCGGTTTTGCCAACCAGGCGCGTTTCTCGGCCGCCGGTATTCCCCAGATCACCGTGGTTCACGGCAGTTCCACGGCCGGCGGCGCCTATATGCCCGGCCTCTCCGATTACGTGATCATGGTCAAGCAGCAGGCCAAGGTCTTTCTGGCCGGCCCGCCGCTTCTGAAGGCCGCCACCGGTGAAATCGCCACGGACGAAGAACTGGGCGGCGCCGAAATGCACGCACGTGTGGCCGGCACCGCCGAGTACATGGCCGAGAATGATCGCGACGCCGTTCTTCAAGCCCGCGCCGTGGTCGCCTCTCTGGGTTGGAACGAAGGTCGCACTTCCACTGCTGAAGACGAGAGGCCGCCACGCTTCGATCCCGACGAACTGTGCGGCGCCGTGCCCGTCGATTTCCACCAAAGTTACGACGTGCGCGAGGTCCTGGCCAGGATCACGGATGACTCGCGCTTTCTGGAATTTAAAAGTGAACTGGAACCCTATACCGTCTGTGGTCGCGCCATGATCTACGGTCACCCGGTCGGCTTTTTGGGGAACAACGGCCCCATCACCGCCAAGGGCGCCAACAAGGCGGCGCAGTTCATCCAACTCTGCTGCCAGGCGAATATCCCCCTGGTTTACCTACAGAATACGACCGGGTACATGGTGGGCACCGAGGCGGAGCAGGCCGGCATCGTGAAGCACGGCTCCAAGATGATCCAAGCCGTGGCCAATGCCACGGTACCGCAGATTACCATCGTGCTGGGCGGTAGTTTCGGCGCGGGTAATTACGGCATGTGCGGTCGCGGTTTGGACCCGCGCTTCATCTTCTCCTGGCCCAATGCCCGCGTGGGCGTCATGGGACCTGAGCAGGCCGCCGGGGTGATGTCCATCATCACCCGCGCCAAGATGGCCCGTGCGGGTCAAAAGGTCGACGAAGCCATGCTGAAGGGCATGGAACAACAAATTATCGCGCGTATGGAAGAGGAATCCACCGCTGTTTTCGGCACGGCCCGACTGTGGGACGACGGCCTCATCGACCCTCGCGATACGCGCAAGGTCCTGGGTTTTGTACTGTCCATCTGCCGCGAGGCCGAGCAACGCACCCTTTACCCCAATAGTTTCGGCGTCGCCCGAATGTAACGAGGAGATCGATACCATGTTGATGACTGAAGAACATGAAGGCATCCGCCAGGCGGTGGCCGACTTTGTCAATAACGAGATCAACCCGTATGTGGACGAGTGGGAAGAGGAAGGCATCTTCCCCGCCCACGAGTTGTTCCGCAAGATGGGCGAACTGGACCTGTTGGGCATCACCAAACCCGAGGAATACGGCGGCTTGGGCCTGGACTATACCTTCGCCATCGTCTTCGCCGAGGAAATGGGCTTGAGCCGCAGCGGCTCGGTGCCCATGGCCGTCGGCGTGCAAACCGACATGGCAACGCCCGCCCTGGCTCGTTTCGGCTCCCCCGAGCTTTGTAAGGAGTTCCTGGAGCCCGCGATCAAGGGCGAGATGGTGGCCTGTATCGGCGTTTCCGAACCGGGCGCCGGTTCCGACGTGGCAAGCATCAAAACCACCGCGGTCAAGGACGGCGGCGACTATGTCATCAACGGCAGCAAGATGTGGATCACCAACAGCACCCAGGGCGATTGGGTCTGCCTGCTGGCCAACACCGGCGAGGGCCCCGTCCACAAGAACAAATCCCTGATCGTGGTGCCGCTGGACACGCCGGGCATCACCATTTCGCCGCGACTCAACAAGTTGGGCATGCGTTCTTCCGACACCGCCCAGATCTGGTTCGAGGACGTACGCGTGCCGCAACGCAACCTCATCGGCGATGAAGGCCGCGGCTTCCAATACCAGATGATGCAGTTCCAGGAGGAACGCCTGTTCGGCGCGGCCAGCAACGTGAAGGGCTTGGAATGGGTTATCGAGGAAACCATAGCCTACGCTTCCAAGCGCATGGCCTTCGGTCAACCCATCCTGGCCAATCAATCCGTCCACTTCCGTCTGGCGGAATTGCAGACCGAGGTCGAGTTGCTGCGCTCGCTGGTCTATCGCGCCGGCGAGGAGTACCGCGAAGGCGCCGACGTGACCAAACTGGCCTCCATGGCCAAGCTGAAGGCCGGTCGCCTCGGTCGAGAAATCACCGACGCCTGCCTGCAATACTGGGGCGGCATGGGTTTTATGTGGGACAATCACGTATCCCGCGCCTATCGCGACACCCGGCTGGTTTCCATCGGCGCGGGCGCCGACGAGGTCATGCTGGGCATCATCTGCAAGCTGATGGGCATGTTTCCGGGCAAAAAAGGCTGAGGTGAACGCATGGATCTTCCCGAAACCCAAACCCTGCTGACGCGCTTCGAACACGGCATCCTGCACGTCACTTTGAATCGCCCCCGGGTACGCAACGCCATGAACGGCGTCATGGTCGAGGAACTGATTCAGGTCTTCACCACGGCCGGTGAAAGCGGGGAGGTGCGCGCCATGGTGTTGCACGGCGCGCAGGGCAATTTCTGCGCGGGCGGCGACATCAAGGACATGAGCGCCATGTTCGCCGATTCAGGCGAGGACGATGCGGCTTATCGCATGAACCGACGGTTCGGCGATCTGATGATGACAGCCGAACGGGCGCCCTTCGTCCTGATCGTAGTAGCCGAGGGCGCGGTGCTGGGCGGTGGTTTCGGCTTGGCTTGTGTTTCCGACATTGCCCTGGCCCATCGCGACGCTCAGTTCGGCATGCCGGAAACGGGTCTGGGCATTGTGCCGGCGCAGATTGCCCCGTTCGTGGTGCGACGTGTCGGATTGACCCACGCACGGCGGATCGGCCTGCTGGGCCTTCGTTTCGACAGCGCCGAGGCGCTCAACACGGGCGTGGTGCATCGCGTCTTCGAATCGGAACTTGAAGCTGCCGAGATAGTGGAAGGCATCCTGGACAGGGTCCGTCGTTGCGCACCGGGGGCCAACGCGGTCACCAAGCGACTCATGTTGGATGTGGACCGCATGCCCCTTGAAGAACTGTTGGACAGGGCCGCTCGTGACTTTGCGACCTGCCTGCGCGGGGAGGAAGGCCGCGAGGGAACCGGCGCTTTCCGTGATAAGCGACTTCCCAAATGGGCAACGGAGGAATCGTGACCACGTTTGAAAAGGTACTCATTGCCAACCGCGGCGAGATCGCCGTCCGGATCGCCCGTTCCGCCGGGGACCAGGGTTACCGCACGGTCGCCGTCTACAGCGAGGCCGACCGCGATGCCCCGCACGTGCAGGCTGCCGACGAAGCCGTTTGCATCGGACCCGCCCCGGTAGGCAGCAGTTACCTGAATATCGAAGCTATCATCGAGGCGGCCCGCCGAACCCATGCCCAGGCCGTACATCCGGGCTACGGCTTCCTGGCCGAAAACGCCGACTTCGCCCGCGCCTGCCGCGATGCGGACCTTATCTTCATCGGCCCCAACCCGGACGCCATCGAACTGATGGGCAATAAACGCGCTGCAAAATCACGGCTGGTGGATGCCGGTATTCCCTGCATTCCCGGCTATGGTCAAAGCCAGGAGACGGATGACCTGATCGCGGCAGGGAAGCAAATCGGTTTCCCGCTGATGGTCAAGGCGGCAGCCGGCGGCGGTGGACGAGGCATGCGCCTGGTTCTGGAAGCCGACGAGTTACCCGACGCCCTCGCCTCCGCTCGTAGCGAGGCCGAACACGCCTTCGGCAACGGCGAATTGATTCTGGAAAAGGCAATTGTACAACCCCGCCACATCGAAATTCAGATTGTCGCCGATCGGCACGGGCACATCCTCTCCCTGGCCGAACGCGATTGCTCGGTGCAACGCCGTCACCAGAAGGTGGTGGAAGAGGCGCCTTCCCCCGTCTTGAACGATGCCTTGCGCCAAAGCATGGGCGAGGTTGCGGTCAATGTGGCTCGCGTGGTTGGTTACGAGGGCGCCGGCACCGTGGAATTCCTGCTGGATCAGGATGAAAATTTCTACTTCATGGAAATGAACACGCGCCTGCAAGTGGAGCACGGGGTGACCGAACTGATCACGGGCGTAGACCTTGTGGCCTTGCAACTCAGTATTGCCGCGGGTGAACCGCTGGACCTGTTCCCCGAGGACATCTCCCTCATCGGTCACGCCGTCGAGGTGCGTCTTTATGCCGAGGATCCAGCCGAGGGTTTCCTGCCGCGCACGGGCAAGTTGGTGGATTTCCGAGCGCCGACGGGCGACGGTATCCGGGTGGACAGCGGCGTGACCGCCGGCACCGAGATCGGTTCGCACTACGATCCCCTGCTGGCCAAGATCATGGCCTGGGGCGGCGATCGCGACCAGGCCCGACGCCGCCTGATCGCCGCATTGCACAAAACCATGGTCGCCGGGGTGATCACCAACCGTGATTACCTGATCGAGATTCTGGACAACGAGGTCTTCGCGGAAGGCGAGGCAACCACGGATTTCCTGGACATTCAACTGGCCGATTACCGGGCGCCGCAACCGGGTATTCGCTCCCTGGTTCTGGCGGCCGCTCTTTTCCAATACCATGCGGCGCGTCAATCTCAACCGGTTCCCGCCCTCTTCAACTTCTACAGCGCCCTGCCGACACCGATCAGCTACAGCCTGGCTTGCGGCGATCACACCTATGCACTGAAACTGCTGCCCTTGGGCGGCGATCGCTACCGCGTGAACCTGGACGACGAGGAAGAACACATTACTTTGGACGCCGTGGAAAACGGCCGGGTGGACTATACCCTGGACAACGTACTCCGCCATGCCGCCTTCGCCATAGACGACACCATGCTCTACCTGGACGCGGGCCGCTGCCTGTTCACCATCCAAGACCTGACCCTGCAACCGGACGCAAAAGCCGAAACCACGGGCCAGGGCAAACTGACGGCGGTCATGGACGGTCGCATCACCGGCCTGACCGTCAAAGCGGGTGATCAAGTGACCAAAGGCCGGGCATTGGTGACCATGGAAGCCATGAAGATGGAACACCGCATCGAGGCGGATATGGAAGGCCGGGTGACCGCCGTCCACGTGCGCGAGGGCGATCAGGTCGCCGCACGCCAATTACTGGTAGAGCTATCCGGGGAGGAAACATGAATTACTTCAGCGAGAGCCACGAACTGCTGCGCGAGGCCGTCCGCGACTTCGTAGAAACCGAGGTCAAGCCTCACATCGAGGAATGGGAGGAAAACGAACTCTTCCCGGTGGAAATGTATAAGAAGGCGGCCGAGCGCGATATCCTGGGCGTCAATTTCCCGGAAGAATACGGCGGCGTGGGCGGCGATGTCTTCCACGGCATCGTGGTTACCGAGGAGATGTTCCGCAGCACCTCCGGCGGCTTCGGCGCGGGTATGGGCAGCCACGCCATCGGCTTGCCGCCCATCCTACGCATGGGCACCGAAGAACAAAAACGTCGTTTCATCCCCCCGGTCCTTGCCGGCGATAAAATAGCGGCTCTGGCCGTTTCCGAACCGGACGCGGGCTCGGACGTGGCCGGTATCCGCACCCGGGCGGAACGCGACGGCGATCACTACATTGTAAACGGCGCCAAGATCTTCATCACCAGCGGTGTGCGGGCGGATTACCTGACCACGGCGGTGCGCACGGGCGGACCGGGCCACGACGGCATCTCGCTGCTGGTCATCCCCACCGACATCCCGGGTGTGCGCGTCAGCAAAGCGCTCAAAAAGATGGGGTGGCGTTGCAGCGATACGGCAGAACTGGCCTTCGAGGACGCGCGAGTCCCCGCGGAAAACCTGATCGGTGGCGAGGGCAACGGCTTCAAGGCGATCATGGTCAACTTCCAACCGGAGCGGCTGAGCATGGCGGTCATGGCCTACGTCACAGCAGAACTGGCCTATGAGGAGGCCCTGGCTCACGCCCGAGTCCGGCAAACCTTCGGCAAACCGCTGGTGGCAAGACAGGTGATCCGCCACAAACTGGTGGAGATGCTGGGCAAGATCCGGGTAGCCAAAAACTTCGTATACTCGGTAGCGGCCAGGGTGCAAACGGGCGAAGACTGCGTAATGGACGTGAGCATCGCCAAAAATTTCGCCACCAAGGTTTGCGAGGAAGTGACCTACGAGGCGGTCCAAATCTGCGGCGGCATGGGCTTCATGCGCGGCACGGTGGTAGAGCGCCTGTACCGCGACACCAGGATCCTGTCCATCGGCGGCGGCACGCACGAAATCATGAACGAAATCATCAGCAAGCAAGCGGGCATCGGCTGATTCCCCACCGCATACACGATAACAAGAAAGAAAACGAAAAACGCGGAAAATTGTTTTGTAGTTGTCGAATGGCGTTCCAGAGCAGACAGTTCGAGTTGTCAATGGTTGTCTTGGTAAATCGAGGAGCAAAGAATCAAAACTGATTCTTCGTCCCGGAAAAGTCAGGAGCAAAGAATCAGTCCTGATTCCTCGATCCGGAAAAGTCGGGAGCAAAGAATGAGATCTGATTCTTTGCTCCCCTAAAAATAATGTGAAAGAAATTAGTTGTAGGTCCTTGATCCGGAAAAGTCAGGAGCAAAGAATGAGAACTGATTCTTTGCGCCCCGACTTTTGGAATCGAGGAATCCGGGCAGATTTCGCGTCTCTCGACAAGCCGAATCGAGAAATCAGGGAAAAATCCTCGATTCCAGGCGGCGATTATCAACGATCAAGCCGGTAAAACAAGGCACATCTTCCCAAGTACACCACATTTAGATGTTTTTGGTTGTGAAGTGTATTTTTCCGTTTGTTCCTGCGCTGTGGAGCCATGATGCATACCTGGCGACGGACGCAAATCACAACCAAACACTACCGTCATCTCCGATCACGGGTTCAGCGCGGCAAGATTGTGACCTCGTCCTTCAGGCCCATTTGACTCAAAACCCAAGTTTCACTATTGAAATCAGCAAGTTGCACATTTCAGTCGGCATTTTTGGGTTCAAAAAAGTGTCTATCCGCATCCCCATGGCTACTTCCTTTCGTCAGGGAGGTAGCCACATGCCACATGTGGCTACCTCCTCGGGTCGGGGAGGTGCATATGGGAATTCCGTGCGGTACTTCCCCGGCTCAGGAAGTAAGGGTATGGACTTCCGAGGGTACCTCCCCGGCTCGAGGATGTACCCACATGTCACATGTACGTACCTCCTCGGCGCAAGGGGGTACCCTCGGAAATCCGGAATTAAGGTCCTTGAGCCGGGGATGTTGATTTGAGGACGCAAGTATGGTCTGTTTTGAGGCGAAATCCAGAGATCGGGACACGGGGATTAATACTTTTCGGCGCGGAATAAAATACCGATTCGCCGGGATGTTGATTACAAGCGCCGCAAGCGGGCGCAAGGTGACGGAGATCTACCATTTGAAGCCCGGATGTTCACCATGAAGCGCGAGCATTTAGGAAACGGCGACGGGGATCCAAGTGATCCGTTCCGGAATGAGCCGTTTCCGGCTCCCGGCATACCCTGGAAATCCCGATTCCGAGGATTGGCGGCAAAAAACCAAGATAGCGGTAACGGTGCGTTTCCTATTAGGCAGTTCGACCATACATGCAAGGATACGATCCCCGGTTTTTAATCTTGAATTCGGCGATGGTTTAATCCCCATGGGAAGCTGTAGCGGTCGATTTCCTCCACCGGGCTGAGGCTACTTTGTCTTTTAGGTGACGAAAAGCAAGTCCGAGGAGAGGTTGAGGTGCGACGATCGTGGCTGAGGCAGGTTTTACAATGTCCTACCACTAACGGCTCAGCATAAATCAACGCACCTGAAGCGCGAACTATGGGGTATTCCCGGGAGCGCCCGCGTCTCGCGGGCTGCAAGCCGTTCATTTCGCCAGGGCGAAATTAGGCGGGTCGCGCCGGCGTTTCTAAAGTCGCATCCGAAAGCTCATGACAATTCGCGCTCGTTCCTTCGTCACATCGCTTGCAGCCGGCGGGACGCCGGCGCTCCCGGGAATACCCCAAAGTTGTTTTTATCATGCTTCCGACGCTTCCTGACGGCCCTCGGACAGTCAGGGCCTCAAACCAACCCCCACCCAAATTTCCATGAGCCGATCGACGGTAGATGTCAAGGTAATTGTCGGAGAAAAAAGGGCCGGCTCTCCCTAGGGAGCACCGGCCCGAAACGCGGTTTTATTTTATCGGTTGAACCAGGGGTCCGGCACAAAGTCTTGGATGGGGGTTCCCTTTTGTTGTTCCAGGGCCAGTTCGTAGGTTAGTTTGGCGAGCGCCAGGTCCAGGACGCCCAGACCGAAGGGTGCGAAGATGCGTAGTTTTTTCGGGTCGGGGTGCAGCGGGCTGTCGCCGTTGAAAACGTCTGCTATCTCGCAACGGATGAAGTCCCGGTGACCTACTTCCAGTTCGGCAAGGTGGACGGAAGTGCGGGCGCGAAGCGCATGGTCCACGTCGTCCACGATGTTGTCCGCCTCCAAAATTACACTCGCCTGGATGTCTCTCAGCGAGGTGTGCAGGATGACCGTATCCTTGGGACAGGCCGAGAGGTCGTCCAGGTAGGGGGTAACCGCGGTGGTTGCCAGGGCGATCAACTGGTTTTCCGCGAGAATGGGTTCGATGCCGTCGACGGTGCGGTAGGTGACGCTTTCGCCGGTCAGTTCGCGGCATTTACGAATAAATTGTTCCGCCCGCTCGCGGCTCAGGTCATAGACGGAAACCGTCTTGAGGGCCGGGCGCGCCGCCCACAGAAAACGCATGGTTTCGAAGTTGATCAGACCGCAGCCCACCAGGCCGATGTTGCCCACCGTGTCGTTGCCGCGCAGCACGTGACCCGCCAGCGCCGCGCCGGCCGCCGTGCGTTTGGCGCTGATAATGGAGCTTTCCATAAAAGCCAGGGGCCTGCCGGTCTCGGTACTGTTCAGGATCAACTGGGCCGAGGCGCGTTCCATGCCGCGAGCCAGGTTCCCCGGGAAGGAGGCGATCCACTTCATGCCCGCGATGTTGAATTTGCCGCCAAGGTAGGTGGGCAACGCGATAATGCGCTCTTTTTCCTTGTTGGGGAAACGTACGAAACTGGAGTGGGGCAGACAACTGTCGCCGGTTTTGTGCACCAGGTAGGCGTCGCGCACCGCGTTCATCAGGTCCGCTTCCCGACCGTCAAGCAGGTCCGCGATTTCGTTGCCTTTCAAAAGAAGAATGTCGTTCTGATTCATGGAGTCCTCTTTCCTTATGATTTATGGCGCCTGGAAGTCAGGGTAGTGGCTCCGAACCCAGGCATCGGAGTAAACCGTATTCAGATAGCGCTCACCGCGGTCGCAGATTATGATCACGCAGTTGGCGTTTTGAGGGATTTGCGGCGCCATGTTCATCACAGCGCTGATAATGCCGCCCGAGGAACCGCCCGCCATGACGGCCTCGCGCTTCAGTAACAGGCGACAGCCCAGGATGCTCTCCAGGGCGCTGACGTGGACATGTTTGTCGCACAAGCCCGGCAGCAGCAACTTGGGCGGACGGCCCGCGCCGTGGCCCGGGATGATACGCTCCGACTGCTTGTTACTGAAGATCAGGCTACCCTTGGCGTCTACCGCGATAATACGTGTGTCCAAACCGTGTTCGCGCACGTACTCCGCGCAGCCGCGCAGGGTACCGCAGGTGGAGGTGGCGCAGAAGAGATAATCCACCTTACCCTCCAGGGCCGTTGCGATTTCGTGCATGGTGTGCCGGTGGGCCAGGGAATTGTCCGTATTGGCGTGCTGGTTGGGCCAAAAAGAATTGGTGAGACCGGCGCATAGTTCCTGCACGCGGTTGACGCAGGCCTGCAAAAGTTCACCCGAGACCGGGTCGGGCTTCGTGACCATGTCCACCGTGGCGCCGTAGACTCTCAGGATGTCGATGTTCTGTTTGGTGGTGCGGGCGTCGGTGACACAGATCAGTTTCAAGCCCAGGAAGGCGCAGACCTGAGCCAGGCCTATGCCGAAGTTGCCGGAGCTGTATTCCACGATGGTCGTGTTCTCGTCCACCTCGCCGCGGGCCATGGCTTGCCGGATGATGTTGAGCGCCGGGCGGTCCTTGACACTGCCGCCCGGATTGAACGATTCCATTTTGGCGTAGAGTTGGAAGCGGCAATCGTCTATCAAGCGCCCCAGCCGCAACAAAGGAGTGTTGCCGATCGTCTCCAACAAGCCGCCGCTAACGGGCGGGCGAATAGATTCGGCAAACGCAATTTCCATTTCGGGGGATGGGGTCATGGGTCACACTCCTCGATTGAGATAATCCCAAACATCATACCATGGATACCAGGATCTTCCGGTCTCCTTCGAAGGGCATGCGGCCGTGCATGATCCGCATGTTGTCGATGATCACCAGGTCGCCCCTTTGCCAGGGGAAACGGACAGCCTGTTGCAGCGCGGTTTCCTTGATGTGTCGGACCATCTCCGTGGTTATAGGCGTGCCGTCACCAAACTCGGAGAAGATGGGCAGGGCGCGTTCGTCCTCGTACAGGGTCATCATGGCCTCGTAGAGGTCCTCGCCCAGTTGAGAGGGATGGAATTGATCGGCCTGGTTGAACCAGACCTCATGGCCGGTTTCGGGATGCTCGACAACGGCCTCGCGAACCTGGCTGATGCGCAGACTGCCGTCCTCCTGCCAGACGGCCTCGGCATCACCTTGGGCCAGCCAGGCATCCACCGCGGCGCGATCCTCCGTTTCGAAGGTTTCCTGCCAGGTGGGGCCGAAGCCGCTACCGCCATGCAGGTTGCGGATATAGCGAACTTTCTTTTCCCTGAACATTGCCGGCAGGTCCGGATCCAGGGCCTGCAGCAAGGCATGGCCGTCTGTGAGCGGTGTTTCACCGCCTGATGCGGCCGGGGTGACGCAACAGAACACCAGGTGACGGGGCCACTGTTGCGAGTAGGACAACTCGTTGTGCATGGTAATGGTCTCGGAAGCGGGGAACTCGGTAGAGGTATAAACCCCCTCGGACATCTTGGTGCGAGGCGAATTTCCGTCCACATAGGCCGCCGGTTCCCCAAACACCTTATTGACAAACGATGACAAGGCTTCCCGGTTATCGGCGCCGAAACCGCGGAAGAGCAGGGCGCCGTACCGCTGCAGAAGGGCATTCAAATCCGCCGTATGGTCCAGGCACCAGGAGGTCAGCGCCTTGTGACCCGGATGCGTCAGGCCCACGGCCGCGGGATCGATCACGAGTGGGAACCCGCGTTCCTGATCGATTACTTGGGGATGTTTCATACAAAACCTCACTTACAATTGAATCCGTTGCCAACGGCCGCGTTGGAACAACACCAGGATAGCCAGGGCGGTGACGGCCCGCCCGACGAACAGGGGCAACCACAAGCCGGCCAGACCGTGGCCCTGGTTCACACCGAACAGCCATGCGCCGGGCAGGAAGATGCACCCCAAGCCGACAAAGCTCCAGGCAAGAACCGGTATTACCGCTCCCGAGCCCATCAGGCCCTGGCCGAGAACCAGCGCAAAGGCGTCGAGAGCCAGCATCGCCCCCAACAGGCGCAGGATCGGTACGGCTTGGAGCATCACCGCTTCCTCGGCGGAGAAGAAGGAAAGGGCTGCATGCGGGGCGGCCAGGAAGAATAAGCCGATCGGCAGCAGGATACCGGCCGCGGTAGAGGCGGAAAACAAACCCCAACGACGGGCCTCCCGGGGGTGTCGTTCGCCCAGGGAACGGCTGACCAGGGTTGCCGCGGCCTGCCCGAAGCCAAAACCCGGCAGGATGTAGACGTTCACCAATTGGAACAGGATGCTGGATGCCGCCACCGCGACGACGCTCACCTGATCGGCCAGACGCATGAAGATCAGGAAAGCCGCAATGATCGAAAAATCCTGGAGCCCCAGGGGTCCGGCCAGTTTACCGAGGGTGCGTCGCGAGCGGGCCCTCTGATCGGCGGGCATCCGAGCGCCGGTATTGAAGCGCGCTCGCAAGGAACGCACACGCAGCAGGTAAATGCCGCTGCCCAGAGCAAAAGCCAGGGAGGAACCGATACCCGCGCCCAATACCCCGAAACCCGAGATGGGTCCGGCGCCGTAGATCAGGACGGCGTTCAGCCCCACGTTGAGAATCTGAATCAAAACGATGACCCGCAGGTAATCCATGGGGCGGTGAATGCCGTTGTAGAATCCCTGGTAGATAAAGGTGCTCATATAGAAGAACAGGCCCAGGTTTCTGGCGATCAGGTAGGGCACTCCGGCCTCGATCACCGCGGTATCGGTGTTGACCAGTCCGAAGAGCATGGGCGCAATCCAGGCCGCGACAAGGCTGACGGGCAGACCGGCGACAGCGGCCAGGCGAAGCGCTTCGGTAAGGACAGGACCGGCTTCCCTCTCCCTGTTTTCGCCCAGGCGTCGCGCCACGAGAATCTGTACCGCGCCGCCCACGCCGAACAGCAACGCGGAAAACGCGCCGTTCAGCATGGTGCCCACGCCGGCCGCGGCGATCGAGGCCGTACCCAGGCGGCCCACCATGGCAATGTCGATCGCACCCATCAGGATCAGGCTTACCTGGCCGCCGATGATGGGCAGCGCCAGGGTGAAGAAAGCCGTCAACCTGGACCGGACCGACTCCGGCAGGGCGGCGACGGTTAGTTGGGATTCAGGTACAGTTTCCACGGTTTCACCAGTTCCTGGACATGGGGTTTGGCAATCATGCTGTAATGGTCCGCATGAATGTCATGGGTAATGACAGGGAGAGAGGTATAGCGGCCCCAGCCGTAGTTCGGCTCGCCGCGCAAGGGGTGGTCGGCCATGCTTTCGGCGGTAAGGGCGCTCGGCCGGGTAGCTTTCATAAGCGTTATCGGCAATTGCAGGACGGGCGCCGTGTACTGAGCCCCCGCGCGCCAATCGGTCTTGAACACGGTCAACAGGTCTGCCAACCGTTTTTGAGCCTGTTCTTCGGACTGGACCAGCTTCAATTCCGCCAATCTGCCGGCGACAAACGACAATTGCTCGGTTTCGGGAAGGCCGGCCAATTCATCGGTTTTAATTTCCAGGGGCTTTCCTTCGGTCAAGGTGCGAACCTGAGCCAGGATGAAGGCCAGCAAGCGGGTGTCCTCCGGCTCGCCCTCGGGGTAACCGGCCACTGGAGCCGGCGTGTCCAGCAGGATTAGAGAGGCGACCCGTTCGCCGGCCTCCAGGAGACGGTGGGCGATGTCCACGGCGACCAGTCCGCCGAATGACCAACCCGCCAGATGGAAGGGACCCCGGTGACCCGCTTGCTTCAAGGCACCGATGTAACGCGTAGACATGGCCTCCACGGTTTGGTCAACGGGCCCGCCGTCCAGGCCGGATTGTTGGATACCGTAAACGGGATGGTGCTCTCCCAGGGCCATGGCCAGGTCCGCATAACCCTGTACCAGACCGCCGCCCGGATGCACCACGAACACCGGACTGCCCTGACCGCCCGCGTGTAACTGGACCAGATTACCGCTTTGTGTACCGGTCATCAGATCCAACACAGCCGGGGCAGAGGCAGGTTCATCCTCGTTCTTCCGAAAAGATGCCGTAAGTTCGGCAAGGCCGGCCACGGTGGGGTTTTCCAACATGCGGGCCAGGGGCATTTTCACCCCGAAGGTTTTGCTGACCTTGGAGAGCAGCATGATCATCTTGAGCGAGTGTGCGCCCAATTCCTGGAAATTGTCGTGAATGCCTACCTTTTCCAGGGCAAGGGTGGTCCGCACCAGCTCGGCCAGGGTTTCCTCGATTTGGTTCCGGGGCGCGGTGAAGTCCCTGTTCGGCTTGTTGCCCATGGCCTCCGGCAGGGGCAGGGCCTTGCGATCGATCTTGCCGTTAAAGGTGCGCGGCAGGCTGTCCAACCGTACGAAAAAAGTAGGAATCAGGGCGGGGGGCAGGCTTGCTTCCAGGAAACGCCGCAGCTCGCTCGGTGACACTTCCTCACGGGATGCAGTGAAATAGGCACAGAGCAAGACCTCGTTTTCGCTGTTGAGCCGGTCCATTACGGTCAGGTCATCGACCGCCGGATGTGCTCTCAGGGCGGTCTCGATTTCCGAGAGCTCCACACGCACCCCGCGCACCTTGACCTGGTGGTCCTTGCGGCCCATGACCAGGAAATTGTCATCCGGCAGCAGCTTGCCCATATCGCCGGTGCGGTAGACGATATCGTTCGGATCATCGCTAAAGGGGTTGGGCACAAAAACCTGATCGGTCAATTCCGGTCGCCGGTAGTAACCCAGGGAACGGTAGGGCGTGCGGATCAGGATCTCCCCCAGCATGCCCGTGGAGACGGCCCGGTTGCGGCGGTCCACAATGACAGCCGTAGCGCCCCGCATGGGTCGGCCGACCGGCAGCGGGCCCTTCCGCTCGTCGTCGCCGGGCTGAATGCGATAGAAGAACTTGATCAGCGTGGTTTCGCTGGGTCCGTAGAAGTTGACCAGTTCGACGCGCTCGCCGAAAATGTCGCGCCAGCGCCGCACATCGTCCGGGTAAAGCATCTCGCCCGCCAGCATGATCTGCTTCAATTCCGGGAACATCTGCCCGTTGAGTTCCTGGCTCAGCAACGATCGGAACAAGGTGGGCACCATATGGCAAACCTCGACGCGCTGTTCGTGAATCCAAGCCGCCAGCCGGGCCGGGTCCATGATTACCTCGCGGTCAATCGCGGCGCACATGGTCCCTCCCGTGCACAAGGGCACGAATACGTCGCGGAAGAAAGCATCGAAGGAAGGCGTGGTCAACTGGCTGACCCGCGGCCCGTGTTGCAGGCCGAAGGTGTCGATTTCCCACTGGATGAAATGAGTGAGCCCCTGGTGCCTGCCCGCGATTGCCTTGGGGACGCCGCTGGAACCCGAAGTGAAGCAGATGTAGCACATATCGTCGGGCCGCAAGTCGATTTGAGGCGGCTCCAGGGGCTGTTCGGGCGTTTCCCCGGGGATTGCTAGAGCGGTAAACTCCCCGGACGGGATCAGTTTGTCCGCAAGGGCCTTGTGCTCGCGCTCATACAAAATAGCCGCGGGCGGGGCCTGGCCAAGCATGGTCTTCAAACGCTCCACCGGGTAGAAGGGGTCCAGGGCCATGAAAGCGCAACCGGCCTTCAGTATGCCCAACAGGGCGGTCGTGACA